>JAKSBD010000540.1 GCA_022361295.1 Bacteroidales bacterium | reverse complement strand
TTCTTATTTTTATTTATTTAATCCTAACCCAATGACTGATATAAGTATTAAAATTAGTGGTCTCAGTAAATCCTTTGGTAGAGGAGAGTCACAAAAACAAGTGTTAAAGGGGATAGACCTTGATATTAACAAGGGGCAGATAATAGGTTATATTGGTCCCAATGGTGCGGGAAAGAGCACTACAGTAAAAGTGTTATGCGGCATACTGACTTCGTTTGAAGGCGAGATAGAGGTTATGGGTATTCCTTTGCGGGGTAATGACCTGAAGATAAAACGTCATATTGGTTATGTGCCCGAAAACGGTGCTTTGTATGAAGCTTTAACTCCTAATGAGTATTTAAATTTAGTAGGTACATTGTTTGATATGACGCCCGATGTAATTACTGAGCGTACAGAATCTTTATTGAAATACTTTGAAATGGATAAGCATTCCAACCAGCGCATGGATACTTTTTCGAAGGGCATGAAGCAAAAGATTCTGATTATAGCAGGCTTAATAAATAATCCGGATATTTTGTTTTTAGATGAGCCTCTCTCGGGTTTAGATGCCAACTCAGTGATCTTGGTGAAAGATATGTTGACCAGGCTGGCGCAGCAAGGTAAAACCATTTTCTACAGTTCACATTTGATGGATGTGGTTGAGAAAATTTCAGATCGTATTATTCTGATTGATGATGGGAAGGTCATTGCCGACGGTACATTTGAAGAATTACAGAAAGACAGTAAAGCTTCATTGGAGCAGTTGTTCGCCAAATTAACCGGTGGAGAACAAAAAGCAAGTGAACCGAGCGTATTGGATGATGTATTTAAAAATTAAGTTATGAGTGCAGTAAAGCAATTATTTGTTTCGCCTCTTAACATTGTTTTAAGGACGTTAGGAGTCGATGTAATGCATTTCTGGGCATTATTGAATGCTAAGTTAAAGATTGATTTTCGGCGTCCACCCAACAGTTTTCAATCGGGAGGGAAGAAGCAAACATTAGTAAAACAACTTTTTATCTATGCCTTTTTAGGATTGATGATTGTATTCAGTCTTTATCGGATTAATGACTTGATGCTTCAATTGTCGGTGTTTTTTGCTTTTTTAATTGTGTTTGAGGGAACCATACTCTTAACCGAGTTTACCTCTGTTTTATTTGATGATAATGATAACCAGATATTGTTACCCCGGCCGGTTTCGTCGCGCACATTGCTGGCAGTTCGCCTGGTTCATGTTTTAATATACATGAGTAATATTGCTTTTGCACTGAGTTTGCCATTTGCTTTTTATCTGGCGATTTTCCAGGGGTGGATGGCCGTTGCGTTTGTATTTGGAATATTGCTCTGTGCATGGTTTACCTTAATTCTGGCAGTTGGATTTTATATGGCTCTCTCAAAGTTTGTTAGTGCACAGCGCTTTAAAGATGTACTGAATTACTTTCAAATTGGATTGGCAGTTCTAATAATGGCCAGTTACCAACTTGTGCCTCATTACATGGAAGATGCCAATGTGGGGTCATTCGTGTTTAAAGAAGTTTGGTGGGCCTATTTACTGCCATCGGTTTGGTTTGCGGGTTTTACTAAGTTAGTTAGTGGAGCAGGAGGGCAAATAGACGTTGTTTTAACGACAATTACGCTGGGAGCTGTTGTTTTGGGGAGCTTATTATTAATACGGGCCTTGTCATCAGGTTTTACAGCTATTTTATCAGAAAGCGGCACAGGTACACGCAATGTCGCAAAGCCTGTTGAGGGAAAGTCAGTAAAGGGCTGGAATAATAAAGTTTTATCTCTGCTATGTATATCAGAAGTAGAGAAAGCGGGCTGGCGTTTTACCATGCAGCATGTAAAAAGCGACAGGAAACTCAAGCAGCAGGTATATCCAATGTTTGCATACAGTCTAATAATGGTATTTGCGTTACTGCGACCTGATTTTAAAGACCTGTCGGGCTTTGTTGACGAATTGGCCTCATCATCAAAATACCTGATGTTTGTGGTGACGGGATTTTTTGGAACCGTTGGTTTATCTGTTCTTCCATATACAGATGTGCCTAAAGCAGCCTGGATATACGACATGACAGCAACAGGTAAAAAGTATCATATTCAGTCTGGAGCAGTTAAAGCAATGCTTTTTAGCTTTTATTTACCCTTACAGTTATTATATCTTATTCCTATAATGTGGATATGGGGTGTCAGTGTTCTGCCGGTGGTTATCCTTGGGTCAGCATTAACGGCAGTGTTATCCGTGTTATTGGTGCGCATGCAAAAAAATGCTTTGCCCTTTTCGCAGGCCCGTGAAATGGTTAATAAAGGCGAACAAACCTTACGTATGTTTTTGGGTATGTTGCTGATTGGTATCTTAATAGGTGTTGTGTATCTTATCTCGCTTGCACATATTGGTGTAAGTATTGGTTTGTGTATTTTATTGCCACTTGTTTTTTCGTTGAGTTACAGGAGTATAAGAGCGAGATAATCATAGAACTTTATTAGTAAACGAACCGGTTGTTTCTGGTTCGTTTTCATTATTTATGGTGATTGACTGGTGTTGGGGATTTGTCCAAATTGGAAATAAAAACTGATGATGGATAAAGTTCTAAGTCAAACACCCAATGGAAGAGTATTTATTTGCCCCAATTGCGAAAAGCTTCATATTGAATTTCACAATTTCCTTTTTTCTTTCACAAAGAAGGAATTTAATTATTTTCAACAGTGTTTTGCCCGAATGGATGGCTGCTACTACGAAACGATCAATTCTGAGATTGTCTATTCCCGTAAAATTATAGTTCCTATTGGTCACAAAAATGTATCTATGATGTTGAATAGTATGGAACTGGAAGAGCTGAAAGCTTTACTTAAATGTCCAAAAAGTAACTCTGCGCCGGATGCCTTTTTATCAGTAAGTGAAATTGGTATTCACCCCGGCGTTAATTAATCATTATTTATTAGTAGCTATAAGTAGGTAGTGGGTTATTGTAATATGCAGGTAATTAATTGCTTAGGACCGTGTTGTTGTTGTGGCTGAGTGAACAGATGAATTAAAAAGCCCAACTTTTAGCGATTGTACAGCCTTGTCGATGCTAATACTTTTGTATCAATCAAAACAATCAACAAAATGAAGAAGACAGCAATATTTTACGGTACAAGTACCGGTAATACGCAAAACGTGGCAGAGACCATTAATGCACAACTGGGCAATGAAGCGGAAATGATTAACGTTGAAAATTCATCAGCTGCCGAAATAGAGTCATATGACTTTTTGTTTTTGGGCACCAGTACCTGGGGACTTGGTGACTTGCAGGACGACTGGGAAGGTTTTATCGGTGAGTTGGAGTCTGCTAAGTTAGAAGGCAAGAAGGTGGCTTTGTTTGGTTTAGGCGATGCCGATGCCTACCCCGATACCTTTGTGGATGGTATGGGTACAATATACAATGCCATAGCCAATAAAGGTTGTGAAATTGTAGGAATGGTCTCAGTTGATGAGTATAGTTATGATGCTTCAACTGCTGAGCTGGAGAGCCGGTTTGTTGGATTACCCATTGATGAGGATAATGAAAGTGATAAAACAGATGCACGCATTGAAAAATGGATGAATGATTTGCGTGATCATCTGCAATAATAGATGTGTTGAGATTATATTTTGAGTTTTACTAACAGACCTTTTGCCTTAACTTTTGTATAAGCTCAACAAAAGAACAGGTTGCAATTGCTCGATTCCAATGTTCATTTGTTCCGGTGTAAACGTACATCAAAAAGGTATAAAATTCAACCTGCAATTGTGACTTGTTCTTACTCAATAAAAAACAACTGCCAATGAAAGTATTTTGCCATCATATATACGAATACAAAAAAGGCTTGCGCAATCTTATTTTGCACACCATGGCTGCAAAAGATGTTGCGCAGGCAATTAAGAAACTCAACGCAAATAATATCGATTACCTGATTCAGCAGGTAACAAGTCAAAAGGTAAATGTATTCTTTGGAGCCAAAGAGTGTGTTGAGGTGATAGCATGCTTTTGTCACAAGCCATTAAATGAACTGACAACTGAAGAAGATTTTATTTTGGGAACTTTATTGGGCTACAACCAGGTAGTTCAGTGTGCCCGTTTCTTAAAAAGAAAAGAAACTATTTTAATTCATGAGGCTTCATAAAGAAAAGCTTTTCTATTACTGTTGATAATAATCTAATCCTTGATTTAAATGCTTTGCAATAGTCGTGTCTGAAAATTAGTTATAAAAAGGTTTCTATCAGACAGAACAATGTATAGTATAAAAGCGTTATTTATTAAACAGTTTTGGAATGGCTTATGGTTAGGATAATGATTTTCATATCGCTCTTAATTGCTGTATTTGAAAGCAATGCAGCGTCGGGGGTGTTGTATTTTGTCGCCAATGAAGATGATATCGATTCTAACTTATTGTTAGACAAAAATTCAGATGAAGATACCTCCGTATGTAATATCTTTCAATTGGTTAATGCCGGTGATACTTTAAAATATAAGCATGTCAGTGTTGGGGAAATTCAAAATGAGGAAGAGAATCAGGGACAAAACTTCTTGTTTTACGTGCATGGTTATGGCAAAGAAATTGATGATGTCATAAAGCGTTCCCTTCTTATTCAGGAGCAATATGGTGTAAGGGTCATCTTCTTTTACTGGCCATACCGTAACAGTAAAGGCAGGCAAACCAATCTAAAGCAGGCTAAAGGTATTATTAGCCAATACCATGACCAGTTCTCCTTTTTTCTTTCGTTACGTGATGAGTTTGCAAGGAAAAATCCGGATGCCAAAATAAGTTTAATGGCGCATAGCCTGGGTAATCAGTTCTTACAAGATTTTGCTTTACGACCTGATGAGAGTAGTTCACAACATCCTTTTGACAATATTATTTTAAATAGTGCCGCGATTAATGATAAAAATCATAGTCAATGGTTGTCAAACCTTAGTATTCAAAAAAACATTTATATCATTTCCAATAAGCATGATTTCTTGCTTAAGGGGCTGCAGTTATTTACCCATGCCAAACGCCCCCTTGGAGTGCGGGTTAAAGCTGATCGCTTAACTACTGCCATCTACATTGATATGTCTGAAATAATTGGTCGGCAAAAACCACGCCATAATAGCCATTCATTCTTTGCGGGTGATATGCCAGAGGCTAAAAATGAGGTGTTTGCAATGTATCAGCAATTATTTAACGGACTGACATATAAGGTAAAATAAGTAAGTGATGCAACCTCTTTAAAAAAAGTTTGTCTAAATAAGATTTTTTGGAAAAACATTGGTTGCGCATATGTTAAAAATTAATAAGAATTTGCTTTCTTTGCAGCCTTATTAATTATATGTTGCAATAGTTCACTTATGATCAGGTTAAATAGCCAACTACCCTTAACTATGGATGATGTTTTCAACATCTTAATCAAAGGTGAGGAAGTTGAAGTTAGTTCAGAGAGTTATAATACTGTCGAAAAGAGTTTTGAGTTCTTAAAAGAGTTCACGAAAGATAAAGTTATTTATGGAATCAATACAGGCTTAGGGCCTATGGCTCAATATCGTATTGATGATGACAAATTAATAGACTTACAATACAATTTAATCCGAAGCCATTCGGCCGGGGCAGGTAAGAAAATACCTTCAATTTATACTAAGGCCTCAATGCTTGTTCGTATGAGAGCTATAATGCAGGGACATTCAGGTATTCACCCGTCTTGTATTAAGCTTTTGCAACAATTAATTAACGCAGATATATACCCTTTCCTGCCGGAACACGGTGGTGTTGGCGCCAGTGGCGATTTAGTGCAGCTTGCTCATATGGCTTTAGTGTTAATTGGCGAAGGTCATGTGACTTATAAAGGAGAGTTCAGGCCAACGAAAGAGGTTTTTAAGGAGCTAAATATAGAGCCAATTGAGGTGAAGCTGCGTGAAGGACTGTCGTTGATCAACGGAACTTCAGTTATGACTGGTGTTGGTTTGGTTAATGTTATTAAATCTAAGCAGTTGCTTAATTGGTCGTTAATAGCATCTGTAATGCTAAATGAGATTGTAATGTCATTTGACGATCATTTCTCTGTGGTGCTTAACTCTGTAAAAAAGCATGACGGCCAGGACTACATTGCTGCATCAATGAGAAGCATCTTAAGTGACAGTCAGCTTATTGCCCGACGTGAAGATCATTTCTTTTCAAATAATGCCGATGAACGCATCTTCAAAAGAAAAGTACAGGAGTACTATTCTCTACGATGTGTGCCACAAATTTTAGGGCCTGTATATGAAACTGTAGAGTCGGCTAAAAGCGTGGTTGTTAATGAGGCTAACTCAGTAAGCGATAACCCAATTGTAGACGTTGAAAATGAAAATGTTTATCATGGAGGTAATTTCCATGGTGATTATGTGTCATTGGAGATGGATAAGCTTAAACTGGCTGTAACAAGGGTTTCAATGTTAGCTGAACGCCAGATTGCATTTTTGTTTAATAGTAAGATTAACGAAATATTACCGCCGTTTGTCAACCTGGGAACTTTAGGGCTTAATCTGGGAATGCAGGGTGTGCAGTTTACTGCAACTTCAACCGCTGCTGAAAACCAGACATTGTCCAATTCTATGTATGTACATAGTATCACTACTAATAACGATAACCAGGATATTGTAAGTATGGGTACCAACTCAGCAATGCTTACCAAACGTGTTATTGATAATGCTTACCAGGTACAGGCCATCGAAATGATTGCTTTGTTACAGGCTATCGACTATTTAAAAGTGTCAGATAAGCTATCGACTTTCACCAAAAATATTTACGATGAACTAAGGGCTATTGTTCCTGTTTTTGTTGAGGATACTCCTAAGTACGAGGAGATTGAGCGAATGGTAAATCACTTGTTTAATACTTATGTAGAATTGCCAAATGGCAAGTAGTCAGCTACGTAGCGTCTGATTGAAGGAGATAAAATAATAGACAGATGAAATACGCACTAGTTACAGGAGGTTCAAGAGGAATAGGTAAAGCCATTTCAATAAAGTTGGCGCAGCAGGGCTACTTTGTTCTGATTAATTACCGTTCAAATCATGATGAAGCCAAAAAAGTACTTTCAGAGATTGAGGATCAGAATGGTAAAGGTGAGTTGTTACCTTTTGATGTTTCGAACGTTGAGGAAGTAAAAGACGTATTGGGCGGCTGGATGAGTAAAAACGATCAGCAAATTGATATCTTGGTTAATAATGCCGGCATTACTGCTGATAACCTGATGGTTTTTATGAGTAACGAAGAATGGGATAAGGTTATAACCACCAACCAGAATAGTTTCTTCTATGTTACTCGCCAGGTGTTGGAAGGAATGATTGTTAATAAGTTCGGACGAATTATCAATGTAGTTTCCTTATCGGGTCAGAAAGGGCATCCGGGACAGGTTAACTATTCAGCATCTAAAGGAGCTGTAATGGCTGCTACCAAGTCATTGGCAATGGAAATTGGTAAGAAAAAGGTGACTGTTAATTGTGTAGCTCCGGGCTTTATTAAAACTGAAATGACTGAGCACATCGACGAAAAAATGTGGAAGAAGATGATTCCTCTAAATCGATTTGGTGAAGCTAAAGAAGTGGCTGGAGTGGTGAGCTTTCTGGCATCAGACGATGCATCATATATTACAGGTGAAACAATTTCTGTTAACGGCGGAATGTATAGCTAATTACTATGGATAGAAGAGTTGTTATTTCAGGTGTTGGAATCTATTCGGTTCTTGGAAAAAATCTTGAAGAAGTTACAAATTCATTATATAAGGGCACCTCGGGTATTGGTTTGGACCAGGCCCGTCAGGAACTCGGATTCAGGTCGATGTTGACAGGTAAGCTGGAACGTCCTAACCTAAAAAAGCTTTTGTCAAGAAGACAGCGTATTGGTATTCCTGAGCAAGGTGAATACGCATATATGGCCACTGTTGAAGCGTTTGAAAATGCTAAAATAGATATGGACTTCCTTGAAAAGAATGAAGTGGGTATTTTGTATGGTAATGATAGTTCATCAATACCTGTAATTGAGTCCATTGATCGTGTTCGCGAAACAAAAGATACTACATTACTTGGATCGGGGTCAATATTTCAGAGTATGAACTCGACGATCTCAATGAACTTGTCGGTTATCTTCAAGCTTCGTGGAATCAACTTTACAGTAAGTGGTGCTTGTGCCAGTAGTTCTCATGCTGTAGGAATGGCCTATTTTCTTATTAAGCATGGGTATCAGGATATTGTTCTTTGTGGAGGTGGTCAGGAAATAAACCCTGAATCAATGGGCAGCTTTGATGGTTTGTCAGCCTTTTCGGTAAGACATGATCAGCCAGAAGCCGCTTCACGTCCTTTCGATAAGAACAGGGATGGCTTAATCCCAAGTGGTGGTGGCGCTTCACTGGTAGTTGAAACGTTGGAATCAGCATTGCAGCGAGGCGCTGATATTGTCGCGGAGATAAAAGGTTATGGTTTTTCATCCAATGGTGATCATATTTCGGTGCCAAACCAGGAAGGGCCAACTATTTCATTAGAGCGATGCCTGCAGGATGCTAATATGGCTGCCAGGGATATTGACTACGTAAACGCTCATGCGACTTCAACGCCGGTGGGTGACACAATGGAAGCAAGAGCATTGCATACTGTTTTTGGAGACGGTAATACGCCAATCAGTTCCACTAAATCAATGACCGGTCATGAGATGTGGATGGGTGGAGCCAGTGAATTGATTTACTCATCGATCATGATGGATAAGTCTTTTATTGCCCCAAATATCAACTTCGAATCACCGGATGAGGATTCGGCAAAGTTGAATATTATCAGTAAAACAACAGAAAAAGAATTAGATACGGTTCTTTCAAACTCATTTGGATTTGGAGGAACAAACTCAACGATCATTTTAGCGAAGTATAAGAAGTAATAGTTTGTTAGTTTTTGTAATTAATTGAAAAATAGATATTTGTGTTAATTTGCTTGTTTGCATAAAAGATTTGTTTTAAGCACTTTGTAAATCAGTCTTATGTCTATTGTCTAAAGTCTAACAATCTATTGAGAAATAAAGAAGAATAGTAACCGACTACAAACATGGAAAGAACAGAGATTAAGAAAATTGTTGATGAATTTTTAATCGACGAATTTGAGATTGAGCAGGATGTTATTGCTGATGATGCACATCTGATTGATGATTTAGGGTTAGAAAGCCTTGATTTTGTAGACATCGTTGTAATTATTGAAAAGGAATTCGGGTTTAAAGTGCAGCGTGAAGAAATGAAAGATATTCGCGTGTTGGCTGACTTGTACGAATATATCGAAAAGAACGCCTAATGAGTAAGTGGACGGGAAAGTCAAAAGGAAGTCCGCTCGGGTATCGAATTTTTATTTCTTTATTGAAAAGAGATGTTCGATTAGCATATATGTTGCTCAAACCGGTCTCATTCTTCTATTTGATTTTCTCAAATAAGAAATCAATATTCCACTTTTATCATAAACGGCTTAATTATAGCAAACTAAAAACCATAAGAAGCATTTATGGCAATTATGTGTTTTTGGGTAAGGTATTAATTGACAAAATTGCCATCCTGTCAGGTCAGAAGGATCAATTCACTTTTGATTTCGAAGGCGAAGAATATTTACACGAACTGGTTCAGAATAAGCAGGGAGGGTTGCTTTTAGGTGCTCATATGGGTAACTGGGAAGTAGCAGGTGAATTGCTTGAACGAGTAGATTCTGTGATAAATATTCTAATGGTTGAGGTAGAGCGCCAAAACCTGAAAGAAGTGCTTGAAAAAGCAATGGAAAAAAAGAAGGTGAATATAATACCTATAAAGGACGATATGTCGCATATGTTTAGTGTGATTGAGGCCTTTAAAAATAAGGAGTTAGTGGCTATGCACGGTGATCGGTTTGTGGAAGGAAGCCCCACTATTGAGCTTGATTTTTTAGGAGCTAAAGCGGCTTTCCCCATTGGCCCAATGATGTTGGCCAGTCGCTATTCGATACCTGTTAGCTTTGTCTTTACATTAAAAGAAAGCAACCGCCACTATCACTTTTATGCTACAAAAGGAAAAGTTTACCCACGTTTTCGCAAACCTGACCTTAAAAAGGCAACGACGGAAACAATGGTAAGTGAATACGTTCAATATTTAGAAAAGATGGTGCTGAAATATCCATTACAATGGTTTAATTATCACAAGTTTTGGAACAGCGAAAAATAAAAAAAACTATGTCAGTAACCTACGGAAAAGACACCAAATCAGCTCTGCAAGCTAAATTTGATGCTCAAAAAATTGCATTCGCTCCAATCATGTTTCAGGCTGCCCTTGCATTGCGTAACCTGGGAATTTTAGAGTTGATTAAATCAAAACGTAAAGGAATTACTATTGCGTCCATTGCCGAGGAACTTAAACTTTCAGAATACGGAGTAAAAGTTTTGCTTGAAGCAGGCCTGAGCCTTGAGATGGTAATGGTTGAAAATGATTTATATAAGATCACTAAAACCGGTTGGTATGTTTTAAGTGATGAATTAACTCGTGTAAACATGGATTTTACACAAGATGTTAATTACAAAGGAATGTTCACGCTTGAAGATTCTATCAAAGAAGGTAAGCCAACAGGTTTGAAAGAGTTTGGTGATTGGCCAACAGTTTACGAAGGCTTAGCTCACCTGCCAGAGAAAGCGAAAGAAAGCTGGTTTGCTTTTGACCACTATTACTCAGATTACGCTTTCCCTGAAATTATGCCTATTGTGTTCCGCAATAACCCAAAGCGTATTTTGGATGTTGGAGGAAACACAGGTAAATTTTCCATTCAGTGTGCAAAATACAACCCTGATGTTAATGTAACCATTCTTGATTTGCCAGGGCAGTTAAATGTGGCTAAGCAAAATATCGAGCAGAATGGTTTCTCTGATCGCGTTGACGGACACCCTATTAACTTGTTGGATCATTCAAATGCTTTTCCTCAGGGAGCAGATATTGTTTGGATGAGTCAATTCCTGGATTGTTTCTCTCAGGAAGATATCCTTCAGCTTTTAAAGCGATCATACAATGCCATTGATGAAAACGGACGTGTGTTTATCCTTGAAACATATTGGGATAATCAGGAGTTTGAAGCGTCTACTTATAGTTTACATGCTACATCACTGTATTTTACCAATATAGCTAATGGTTGCAGCCAGATGTACCATACAGAAGATATGTTGGCCCTGGTTGAAAAAGCGGGTTTAGAAGTTGAAGAGACTGTTGAAAATATTGGTGTTAGCCATACTTTGTTAATCTGTAAGAGAAAGTAAAGTGAATTCCGGAGAGAAAATAAACTGGCCTGTTGAGGAGCTTATACCACAGCGTGATCCTTTCGTTTTTATTGATGGAGTGACTCGTTTTAATGACACTCAGGTTGAAACAACTTTTGAGATAAAAACCGGCAGCCCGTTTGTGAATGGAACCAAGTTTGAGGAGGCTGGCTTAATTGAGAATATGGCTCAATCGGCTGCTGCACTTGAAGGATGTAACGCCAAAAAGAAAAGCAATGCTGTAAAAATTGGCTTTATTGGTTCGGTTAAACAACTGGAAATCTTTAATTGCCCTAATGTGGGCGATGTTTTGGAAACACAGGTTACCATTGTGAACAATGCCATGGGCGTTAATATTGCTGAAGGTGTTGTGAAATGTGATGATATCGTGTTGGCGAAATGTGTATTAAATATCTTTCTTAAAGAAGATTAAATCAAATGAAACGGCTTTTAACCTTTCTGATTCTTGTCCTCGGTTCATGCTATTTGTTTGCTCAATCGCAATCATTTGACGAGGTGACAAAACAAGGTAACAAAGTATTTATTGTAGCTCCTGATGATGCTTCAGTTATACATGCAACAAATGCTTTGAATTACTGGGGCTACTGGAAGGTTGTTGAAGAAAAAGCTGATGCTGATTTTGTATTACAGTTTAAGTATAAGAATCAGGCGTTTGGTGATAAGAAGGGCTATGCAGTTTTTATAGATAAATCATCTGATAAGGAGCTTAGGCAAACTAAAACCGTAAATACCGGTATGTCTATGGATTTTAATACAAAGAGGGCTGTGATTACAAAAATTGTAAATAAGCGAATCACTAAGATGTTTGAATGAAGCTTGAATACTTGTTATTTTTAACAATATTATTAACTCTAAATATTAAGTTATGAAGGCTATTTCTTTTATTGGATTACTATTTGCCTCAATCTTTGTTCTGGAGGCGCAAACAACAAGTGACGTTTTTACAGGTAATGATTTTGACTACTATTGGTATGGAATCGATTATTCTAAAACGAATTTGATTGGAGACTTTGGTTCAGGTTCAATGGTTGACGATGAGCCGGCAAAGGTGATTAAAGAAAAGTATTTTAATAGCTGGAATGATTTAATTGTTAAGGAAAGAGCAAAGTTTGATGTAGCTAAAATGCTTCGTAAAGATACTGTTGTTTATGACATTGAAATGATTAAAGGTGTAAATGGACAAACAGATTGGGAAAAATTGGCTGCAGACAATGGCAAATCCATTGATAACGAAGTGATAAAGCAAATGGTGTCGGGATATGCACTTGAGCAGACCGAAGGAGTAGGACTTGTCTTTATCAACGAGTATATGGATAAGACAAATGCCAAAGCATCGTATGTTTTTGTGGTATTTAATATTGCTACCAGGGAAATACTGGTTAAAAAACAATATACAATGAAACCATCTGGTTTTGGAATCAGAAATCATTGGGCCGGATCATATCATCGCGTATTCAAACAGATTACATCAAAGGATTTTAAGAACTGGCAAAAAAGTTATAATTAGAAGTGAAAGAATTAATCAGTACAACCACTACAAAAGTTCGTTTTAGTGAAGTGGATGCTATGCAGATAGTCTGGCATGGTAACTATGTGAAATTTTTGGAAGATGGACGAGAAGCTTTTGGGAAGCAATATGGCTTAGGATACTATGATGTCTACAATCAGGGTTTTATGATCCCAATTGTAAAAGTGGATATTGATTATAAAAACCAGGTTAAATATGGTGATGAACTGGAAATCAAGACCATATTTAGAAGCGTTGATGCTGCCAAGATATACTTTAACTACGAGATAAGACGTTTATCTGATAATAAGATAGTTGCAAAGGCTACCACCATACAGGTGTTTTTGGATAATAATGGTGAATTGCAGTTGACCAATCCTGAATTTTATTCTCAGTGGAAAACAAAATATGGCTTGTAAAATGGTAAGAGTAACAGCACATAATATAATTTCACCCTTAGGCTATACCAGTCAGGAGAACTTCGACAAAGTTGTTGTTGGACAATCAGGTATTGCTTTGCAAAATAAGGGTGAATTGTCTGAGACTGATTTTCAGGCAGCACTGCTCAATATGGAGGTTTTAAATGATAAAATCACTGCAATAGAAAATGCTGACGCATATACTAAATTAGAGCAGTTGTGTATTTTGTCTTTACAACAGGTACTTGAAAATGTTGACATTAAGAGTAGTCGTACCGGATTTATTTTTAGTACAACAAAAGGTAACATCACTGAAGTTGCTAAAGACAGCCATTCTGAAGATGCTTTACTGGCAAATACAGCCAATAAGATTGCTGCTTATTTTGGTTTACAATCGCAGGCACAGGTCATATCCAATGCCTGTATATCTGGCTTAGCAGCATTTGTGATCGGAAGAAGATATATTGATGCCGGCCTGTTCGACGATGTCGTCATTCTGGGAGCTGATGTATTGTCAAAATTCATTGTTTCCGGTTTTCAGTCCTTTCAATCATTAAGTCCAGAACCATGTAAGCCATTTGATGCAAATCGTGATGGCTTAACATTAGGTGAAGGAGTGGCAAGTGTGGTGCTGTCTAAAGCGGATACAATTGGTAGTGAGGGTGTTGAGGTGGTGAGTGGTGCTATTTCCAATGACGCTAACCATATTTCAGGACCGTCGCGTACGGGTGAAGGACTTTACCGTGCTATTACCCGAACTGTTAAGATTGAAGATGCTGTCGATTGTATTTGTGCACATGGCACTGCAACGCCCTATAACGATGATATGGAATCGCACGCTATTAGTCGTGCAGGTTTTGAGGATGTTCCGGTAAGTGGTTTAAAAGGTTATTTTGGTCATACTCTTGGAGCTGCAGGTGTTATTGAATCAATAATTTCAATAATGGCCATGCAGCGAAACATTGTTATTGGTACAAAAGGTACTGTTCAGCAAGGTGTTGCTGCGCCTGTTAATGTGACTAAAGAAAATATACAAAAGCCAGTTTCTGGCCTCTTGAAATTAATGTCGGGCTTTGGTGGTTGCAATGCTGCTGTTTATTTTAAAAAGCATGGAGAATAGTCAGATAATTAAAGAAGTTAGCATTGAGCAAGGTAAGGTGCTGGTTAATCAGTCAGAGTTTTTCACAGGAGAAACCAGCGAGCCGGGACCATTCTTAAAATCACTTTATAAGAAGCTTGACTTGAAATACAACAAGTATTT
This sequence comes from Bacteroidales bacterium, assembly GCA_022361295.1. Classification (GTDB taxonomy): domain Bacteria; phylum Bacteroidota; class Bacteroidia; order Bacteroidales; family Marinilabiliaceae; genus Carboxylicivirga. The sequence continues at coordinate 8,868 of JAKSBD010000540.1, read as the reverse complement.
CAAGATGGACCATTTGAGTAAACTTGGTTTTTTAGCTGCTGAAGTGTTACTGCTCAATGAGGGTATAAGCAATGAAACTGACGAAGTGGCCATTATCCTGGCCAATGCTTCATCATCTTTGAATACCGATGTTAAGTATCAGCAGTCAATTGCTGAAATACCAAGTCCTTCAGTATTTGTGTACACCTTACCTAATATTGTAATTGGAGAGATTAGTATTAAAAATAAGTTCTATGGAGAACATATGTTCTTTGTACAACCATCATATAATAAAAAAGAACTATTGGACTACACAACCTGTCTGTTTAATTCAACGCCATGTACATATGCCATTGTAGGTTGGGTTGATGTTGATACAAAAGGAAATTATAATGCCAGACTGATGTTATGTCAGAATAATAAATAAGGAGTTATGAGCGAATTAAAAGAAGAACTAAAAAAACAACTAATTGAGCAGTTAAACCTTGAGGATTTCGAGGTTTCAGATATAGAAGATAATGATTTGCTTTTTGGCGAAGATGGATTGGCTTTAGATTCGATTGATGCCTTGGAAATCATTGTTTTGCTTGAGAAAGAATACGGAATTAAAGTGGCTGATCCTAAGCAGGGAAAAGACATTATGACTTCTGTTCAAACATTGGCTGATTTTATCGAAAGCAAGCGATAGACGAATGGATGAAAGTATTGTTGTAACAGGTATTGGTGTTGTTTGTTCCATTGGGGCAAATGTACCGGAGTGCTTCAACTCACTCAAGGATGAACGTGCGGGTATTGAAGCTGTTCAATATTTAAAAACTGTTCATAAGGAGCGATTTAAGCTTGGTGAAGTAAAGCGAAGCAATGAGGAATTACTTCAGATGTTATCATTGCCAGCCACCAGTGCTGATAAGTATAGTCGCACTGCATTGTTAGCAATGCTTGCCGGTCAGGAAGCCATGCAAATGGCCGAAGCATCAAATGGAGCAAAGCGTACTGGTGTTGTGTCTTCCACAACAGTAGGAGGAATGGATGTGACAGAACATAAATACCTGAAAGACAATCCGGATAATTCATATTTACAAACGCATCCATGTGGTGATTCAACCAGGCAATTAGCTAACTTTATTGGTGCAACCGCTTACTATACTACACTTAATACGGCTTGTTCATCGGGAACTAATGCATTAATTCATGGTGCAAGATTATTGCGACATGGCATTGTTGACCGGGTTGTGGTTGGTGGTGTTGATGCTTTGACCATGTTTACTTTGAATGGTTTTAATTCACTGATGATTCTTGATACAGAGCATTGTAAGCCATTTGATAAAAACCGTAAAGGTTTAAACCTTGCGGAGGGTGCCGGGTATCTTGTTTTGGAAAAAATGAAGGATGCCAAAGAGTATCTTTGTAAAGTGCGGGGATTTGCCAATGCCAATGATGCTTACCATCAAACTGCATCTTCCCCTGAAGGTAACGGAGCTTATTCATCCATGCTACAGGCGTTGGAGATGAGTGGCTTATCTGCCAACGATATTGACTATGTAAATGTGCATGGAACGGGTACCAATAACAACGATTTATCAGAAGGTGTAGCCTTGAACCGACTATTTGGAGAAGGAAAAGTTCCGCACTTTTCATCAACCAAATCATACACTGGACACACTTTAGCGGCAGCGGCCGGTATTGAAGCGGTTTTTTCAGTGCTTGCCATCCAAAATGATATTGTTTATCCGAACCTTAATTTTAAGGAAGCAATTGAAGACCTGGATTTGGTTCCCAATACCAAAGTGATAGAAGGTCTGGGTGTTAATCATGTTATGTCTAACTCATTTGGGTTTGGAGGCAACAATTCAACTGTGATTTTTTCGAAATAATATGAAGCTATATATAAAATCATCGGATTGTATTAGTGCGCAAGCCACTTTTGAAAGTGGTTTACCGGCAGAATTAAGCCCTGCAGAAAATGGCAGGTTAAGCTGCCTTAAACCAGAGTATAAGAAGTATATCAGCCCCAAACTCCTGAGGCGCATGAGCCCGATTATCAGAAATGGGGTGAGTGGTAGCTTATCTGCCCTGGGCAAAGCCAAAATAGATGTGCCGGATGCCATTATCATTGGAACCGCTTTAGGCTGCCTGAAAGATACGGCCAGTTTTTTAACTCAGTTGATCGAGGAAAATGAGGAGTTACCTAATCCTACTCATTTTATTCAGTCAACACATAATACTATTGCCGGACAATTAGCATTATTACTTAAGTGTACAAACTATAATTTCACATTCTCGCAAATGCATAATTCATTTGAATGTGCTTTGCTTGACGCTCAGTTAATGCTTCTCGATAAGCAGGCCAACAATGTATTGGTTGGCGGGGTAGATGAATTACCTGATGTGAGCTATGAGTTGACAAAGGACCTGGAATGCTATAAAAATGCCACTCTTGGAGAAGGAGGAGGCTTTTTTGTATTAAGCCCTGAGGAAAGCAAGGTAGAGTTTAAGGGAGTGAGAATTATCAATGCAGATACATGCAACATTATTGATGAATTAAAGCATTTTAACCTGCGTATTGAAGATATTGATGCTGTCATAGGTGGTGACGTTGAAGAAAATGACAGGGCTTATTCTGCATTTCAGCAGGCATTTAATGATAAACCGTATGCGTGGTATAAACCTTTTATAGGTGAGTTTGGTACAGCATCATCTGTTGCATTATGGATTGCCGCTAAAGCGATAGAAGAACAATCAATTCCACAATGCTGGTTAAAACATGGTAAGGATACCAATCGGTATAACAATGTGTTGGTATACAGTAATGTAGGTGGCGAACAAAGCATAATGGTATTGTCCAAAAACTAATTGAATGCGTTTCTACTGGCTAATAACCTTCTACCTGACTGTTGTATTGCTTGTTGTTTTAACTGGCAATGCAAATCTTGTTATTATTAGCTTGTTAACCCTTATATTCCTGTCAATTATTGTTTGGGGAGTTTCTGTGATGAAACTCAATCTGTTTATTAGATCGATATCAAATATTGAAACAGACAAAAATGAGATTGCCATCACTTTTGATGATGGGCCAAGTCCGGAATACACCCCACAAATCCTCGATATTCTTGGTCAATACAATGCTAAGGCAACTTTTTTCTGCATTGGAAATAAGCTGGCCGATAATAAGGAGATTGTTGAACGCATTATTGCCGAAGGGCACAGTATTGGTAATCATACATTTGAGCATTTGCCTTCTTTTCCAGGCTGGTCAGTAAAGCGGATCAGGGAATCTATTCAGAAGACCGATGCTGTTTTGTTAGAACTTGGAATTGAACCGGGGACGATGTTTCGACCGCCATATGGAATAACAAATAATTTAATTGCGGCAGCTGTCAGGTCAGAAAATAAAACATGTATTGGTTGGAGTATTCGTACAAAAGATACCTGTCGCAAACCTGAACAGGTAATTGATTTGGTAAAGAAAAACGTGAAGCCTGGCTCAATTATTCTTTTGCACGATACAAATAAGTATGTTTGTGAGGAGTTGGAAGAAATATTAAAATACTGTAAAGATCACCACCTTAATTCAATTGCATTATCATGAAAAAACGTTCCATATACAGAAATCTCGTAATGATAGGTACTGGCATTTTGATGCTGCTATCAACTGGAGCATACGCTCAAAACAGAGCACCAATAGCGGTAGAAGAATTAAAAAGTGAGATGCTGTCTAAGACCGCTGATTTAGTATCTGTAAGTTGCGATTTTGAACAGAATAAACACCTCGAATATCTGGATGCAGTGGTAAGCTCAACCGGTAAGCTGGTGTTTGATAAGAACAATCGTTTAAGGTGGGAATATAAAGAGCCTTTCGAATATTTGATTGTTATTAATAATGGCACCTTTACTATTAAAACAGATGGGCGTACCAACGAATATGACATTGAGTCAAATCAACTGTTTTCTCAAATAAGTGAATTAATTATCAGCTCGGTAAACGGCACGATTTTTACAGATCCGGCTTTCGGTGTTAAGGCTTTCAAAGAGGCAAATGAATACATTGTATTTATGGAACCTGCGGTTGAAGAAATGAGAGAGGTATTGCGTAAAATTGAAATGCACATTAATGTGAATGACTTTTCAGTGAATAAAGTCATCATGTTTGAGCAGGAAGATAATTTTACTGAAATAAAATTTATAAATAAGGTGTTTAATGCGACTTTACCAGGTAATACTTTTTCTTGCGATTAGTGTTCTCATTTTGTCCTGTTCATCAGGCAGAAAGTTAGCCGAAGATAATAGGGATATGCCACTGCAGGCACCTTTGCTGGGAGGTGGACAATCGGCTTTGTATAAGGTCAATATTGAGGTATTTGGTAAATTCTTTTCCGGCTTATTACTTATAAAGACTGATAGGGAACAAAAAGGTCATAACATCGTATTGATGAGTGAAGTGGGACTGACTCTTTGTGAGTATTATAGTTCAGACAACGTTATTGAACTTAAAAAAGCCAGTAGCCTGTTTCAGAGCGAGATGGCGCAGAAGGTTCTGGCCGAAGATTTTTCCTTATTGGTGAATCATGTTACATCATTGAAGCCAAGGAAGAAGAATGTGTACAAGAGTGAGGCCGGATATCTCTACCAGCTAAATGAAGCCGGAGAGATTACCGGAATACGTAAACGAAGACTGATAAACGGTATTCGTGCAGAATTGAAAGATTACAAGGCTATTCCGGAAGTAATTGAATATAAGCATAGTGGTATTCGCTTTAGCATGAGCCTGAAATTATTAAAATATAGCTAAGATGTTAATTGATAGTTTTTTTACATACTCCATTAAATCAAAGACCGAAACCGGTTTTGTGGCTGAACTGACGCTTAAAACAGATAGTCCGGTGTATCAGGGGCATTTTCCTCAAATGCCGGTTACTCCCGGTGTATGCCAGGTTCAGATGTTAAAAGAGGTGTTGAGTGAGCAGTTAAAAGCCGATTATCAATTAATGAAAGCGCGTGACGTTAAGTTCCTAAACTTGATTAATCCCAATGAATCAAATGTATTTTTGCTTGATGTTGGCATCAAACCTATTGATGATTCAAGCATAAATGTGACTGCCTTGATGCACAGTGATGATACTAAGTGCATGAAAGTCAGAGCAACTTATTCATTGGCAAAAACTCACAGAGATGGATAAGACTATAGCACAGGAGTTTGATAGGTTAAAGTGTTGTGTTATCATTCCTACCTATAATAACATGCAAACGCTTTTGGATGTTATTAATGATGTAAAAGGCTACACTTCTAACATTATAGTTGTTAATGATGGCAGTACCGATGCTACAGAGGAAATACTCAGTAAAGTAGAAGGGATTGAAAAGGCTGGTTATCCGCTTAACAAGGGTAAAGGTTTTGCTATTCGAACAGGTTTTAAACGTGCTCTTGAACTGGGTTTTGACTATGCTATTACGATAGATTCGGACGGGCAGCATTATGCCAAAGATTTACCTGCTTTTATTAAGGAAATTGATGAAAATCCGGATACCCTGTTAATCGGAAGCCGATTTATGGAAGGGAAAGAACAACCTAAATCGAGCGGTTTTGCCAACAAGTTTTCCAACTTTTGGTTTGGTGTTGAAACAGGTTTAACCTTACCGGATACACAATCAGGCTATCGACTTTATCCAATTAAAGCATTGGAAAAAAAGAAATGGTTTTGCTCTAAATATGAGTTTGAAATCGAAGTGATTGTTCGGGCTGCCTGGAAGGGTATAGAAGTTAAATGCATCCCTATTGATGTCTATTACCCTAGTCCTGAGGAACGTGTTACGCATTTTCGTCCTTTTAAAGATTTTGTGCGAATAAGCGTGTTAAATACAATTTTGGTAACGCTGGCCTTGCTGATTCATCGACCAAGAATGATACTCCGGGAGTTTAAAGGAAAAAGCCTGAAAGAGATAATTCGCACTCAAATAATTAATGGTAATGAAACCAAGGCTAAAATTGCAGCTGCTATTGGCTTTGGGGTGTTTATGGGTATTTTCCCGATTTGGGGCTATCAGTTATTGGTCGGCTTTTTAATTGTTCATTGGCTTAAACTTAATAAAGCTGTGTTTTTTGTTGCAGCCAACATAAGCCTGCCACCTATGATTCCTGTTATTCTTTACCTGAGTTATGTAATGGGTAGTTTTTTAATGGGGCAAGGATCTTTTAATGTTGATACCGAATTAACCATTACTTCAGTATCAGCCAATTTAAAACAATATTTGATTGGTGCTGTAGGACTGTCCGTGACAATGGGTGCCTTATTCTATTTTGTGAGTTATTTCCTGTTGTCTTTTTCCAAATTAAAATAATCAATGCACAAGTTTTTCCTTTATATACACTCAATTTTAAGCCAATGGGGTAAGCGAACTTTTATTCCTTTTGTCTTGCTGGTATTTGTAATGGTGTTTTTTCTTCAACGAATTAATTTGGAGGAGGATATATCATCGCTTATACCAATGGATGAGCGTATTTCGGAGATGAGCCAGACTTTTGCAAACTCAAAGTTTGCCGACCAACTTGTTTTCCTGGTATCCTTAAAAGATACCGGCATGCAAAAAGAAGCCAGGCTAATAGAAGTAGTAGATGATTTAAGTACATTTTTGTCTCAGGACACAGCCAGGGTTAAGTCGGTGCGTAACAGTGTGGATGATAAAGCCATTGCAAAAGTTTATGATTACTTCTACCGGAATCTGCCATATTATCTGTCTGATGCAGATTATGCTTATCTGGATACGATTGTTGATAAGCAGCATTTGCAGTCATTGATGGAAAAAAACTACAAAAGTATTGTAGCACCGACAGGTTTTGGTACTGCCCGCTATATATTAAAGGATCCGTTAAGTATTGTGCCGCGTTTTCTGGAACGGCTTCAATCGTTTCAGCTCGATAAGAATTTTACCTTGTATCAGTCACACATTTTCACAAAGGATAGAAAATATGCTTTGTGTTTTGTTGATCCGGTACACTCATCAAAAAACACCAAAGAAAACCGGTTGTTGATTGACCGCATTGATAATTATCTGGCAAATAGCGTACCCGATGATGTTTTCATCGAATACTACGGAGGAACAGCAGTGGCTGTCGCCAATGCCGACAGGGTGAAAAGCGATGTTTTTGTTACTGTGTCAATTGCCCTTGTTCTCTTATTATTGCTTTTCTTTTTTGTATTCAGGAATATTCGTGTGCTCTTTTTCTTGTTTACACCAGTTGTGCTGGGAGTTGGTGTCTCATTGAGTATTTTATCCGTTTTATATGCAGACCTGTCTGCTATTTCGCTGGGGGTGGGTGCCATATTAATGGGTATTTCAATCGATTTCTCCCTGCATTATTTCTCTCATGTCCGATATGGACACTCAGGCAGGGATATACTGAAGGATATTTCTGATCCCGTTATAATGAGTAGTTTAACGACTGCAAGTGCCTTTTTCTGTTTAAATGTTGTTAACTCAAAAGCCTTAAACCAGCTGGGCTTATTCGCGGGTTTAAGTGTAATCGCAGCTTCAGTATTGGTATTGATTTGCCTGCCCTTGCTTTTTAAGAGAAATGTCAAGTATAGAATAAAAAGCAAGACCGGTTTCTATGATAAATTGGCCGCCATTGAACTTCATACAAAAAAATACTGGCTATTGGGTGTGCTTGTGCTATCTGTTCTGTTTTATTTTACCGGTAAATCCATTCGTTTTGATGCCGATATAGCAAAGCTTAATTACCTGCCAGGCTCGCTGGCAGAGGCGGAAAAGAACCTGAAGAATATTAGTTCAGAAGCTTCTAGTGCCATATTTGTAGTGGCTTCGGGCAAAACGCAGGACGAAGCACTAACGACGCTGGAAAAACATCAGGCTGCGTTTAATACCTTACAGGAGAACGGTGTTGTGGCTTCTTTCAGTTCGCCGGCTACATTGTTGCTTTCAGCGGATAAGCAAAAGGAGCAACTCAGTAAATGGAAGCGATTCCGGGCTGAAAAAGGAACTGATACGATTATTAATGATATGGCGATGGCTGGTGAAGCCAGTCATTTTAAACCCAATGCGTTTAAATCGTTTTATAAGGTCCTGAGCAATGATTTTCCGCTTATCTCGGATAATGATACAAGGATGCTTAAGAACTTGTTTTTGCAAAACCTGATAAATGAGCAAAACGGGCAGGTGTCTATGGTGACAATCTGTAAAGTGGATCAGGCGGATAAAGCTCGTTTTTTTAATACAATAGGTGAAAAGGATGACTTGTTAATACTTGATAAACAATTTTTCACCAACCGTTTTTTTGAAGTTTTAAAAGATGATTTTTCAAAGTTGATCAACTATTCTATGATAGTTGTTTTTCTGATTGTCTTGCTTTTCTGGGGACGCCTTGAACTGGCGCTGGTAACTTTTGTGCCCATTGTACTCAGCTGGCAGTGGACCATTGGTTTAATGGGTGTTTTTGATATCCACTTTAATATTTTCAACATCATCATTTGTACCTTTATCTTTGGTCTGGGAATCGACTACTCCATCTTTCTGATGCAGGGCATGATAAACAACCATAAGTTTGGTGCTCGTAGTATATTGCCTTACAAGGTATCTGTATTGTTGAGTGTTTCAACTACCTTAATTGGTGTTGGTGTATTAATATTTGCTCAGCATCCGGCACTGAAATCCATTGCTATAGTAACTGTATTGGGTATATTGTCGGTCATCATCATCACCTTTACAATACTACCGTTCTTATTTAATTTGCTGGTAGTAAATAAAGGCAAGCGCCGTGTTTATCCCATCAATGTATTGGACGTTCTTGTTTCCATTACCTCCTTTTTAATTTTCCTGGCCGGAGTCATCTTTCTGAGCTTGTTAGTGCTGATATTTAGGGTAACGCCTTTTTTC
>JAKSBD010000186.1 GCA_022361295.1 Bacteroidales bacterium | reverse complement strand
GAGAAGGAAATTATAACGATACTGCTCATCGATTTAAAGGAAATAAGCTCACCAACTCTGAAATACGCTTTAACAGGGCCAATAAAGCTTTTGATGAAGAACCGAATGCCCGGTTGGGTGGGGCCTCATATCCATGGGTTGTTAAATCATGTGCTCAGTTTGACTACATAATTAGTAATATAGACAAGATCGAAATACCATTTATTTTATTCTCGGCTGAGGACGAACAAATCGTGAGCCTCCAAGCTCATCGTCAGTTTATTGACCTTGCAAAGGAAAAGGGCAAAACATGTGAAGCCTATCTCATCGAAAATGCCAAACATGAACTCTTCATCGAGAAAGATAAAGCACGAATAGAAATAATCAACCAGGTACTGACATTTTTTAGGAAGTATCAGCATTAAGCTGTAGTGAAAAAGAGTCTTTATCACATCATGAATCAATTGAAAGTATGAAACGCTTATTAAATACTATTGAAAAGGAAAAAAAAAAAAAAAGTGTTCCATTTGAAAATGTAGGCCAGTTAGAAGCCCAAAATAATTATTGGATAGAAATTTACGAAGATAACAGGCAACGGGTTTTGGAAGACTTATTGTTGTTTAACCTGGATGACCGCTTAAAAGAGTACATATTGGAACCATGGACCTCTACGCGGGTGGGCATATTTAATAATGCCATGATCATCAATTTGCCGGTTCCCAACTCAAGGAATAAACACGAAAGTGACTATTTAACCATTATTGTTTTCAAAAACATACTGTTGACCATCTTAAACGAAGGTAATCAGCTCTTCTCTGAATTAAGATATGAGACCGATAATAACCTTCTAAACCTGGAGCTGACTGTTTACCATGTTGTTTATTTTATGACGGTTGAAGTATTTCAGTTGAACATGAGAAATCTGGCTGAAGGAAGAAAACGCATCAACCAATTAACAAACAGGCTCGATAATAGATCAGAAACTGTCAATCAGTACGAAATAACAAGCTGCAAAGCAGAGATAAGCAAGTTAAGCAACATGGTGGAAGACCAGTATAACATGATGGGTTTTATGCCAACACTTAACTGGACGCACCAATCACAAACCATTCGTAATGAATTTCAGGATCTTTTGCAGAGCTTCGGACATGTACAAAGAAGTTTTGCACGACTGGAAGAGAAAATGGAGAGTATTCAAAATCAGTATCAGCTGCTATTGCAGGAGCGAGGCAATAAGAAACTCAATACCCTCACTGTTATTCAGTCTGTATTTGTTCCCTTAACCTTGCTAACTGGTATATATGGGATGAACTTTGAGTTTATGCCCGAACTTGCCTATAAGAACGGCTATTATATGGTATGGCTGTTAATGACCTTAATAACCGGGTTTCAGTTATTCTGGTTTAAACGTAAAGGCTGGTTCGATTGATAAACGGATAAAGCTTGTGATAAATTACTGAGTAGGTAATTCACTTAAATACCTGCATTAGGCAGTATTCTAATAAAAGATCATGAGTTATCAACGATATTTGTAATAACAATTAAAAACAACATTTAAACAAAAAGCCTATGGCATAAACAAGCAGAGATTTTTTCATACGATTTGGATTTAGGTTAATAAGAGGGCTGCCCGCTACAATTGGGGCAGCCTTTCTTTTTCTGCCAAGTATCGACTTAGGCATTTTACCTATTTATTGCCAATAGGCAGATTTCTATGAGGTAGAAGGAGCTTTTGACTCAATTTTGCAATAGTTGTATTCAAACTAACTACTAACAAAAAAGCAAGTCATGAAAAAATCGAGGTTACACATCAGTCAAACAACATTTATGCCCTCCCTGTTAAGCAGTTTAAAGGAGAAAGGTGTCACTGTTGATAAGTACCTGAAACAATCAAAACTGGATGCTTTTGATTTAAGTCAGTACCATAATTATGTGCCCAATGTTTTGCTGTATGATTTTATGTATAAAGTGCAGCGGTCGCAAGGTTTATATTCTATCACCAATGATTTTTATGAAGACTTCAGGCTAAAATCTGGAGGTGATTTTGGTGTTATTTTTCATCAGCAACCTAATTTTTTAAAAAGCTTGCAGGATATTGTTCGAATGCCATTCATCTTGCGAACCAATCATATTTTAGATCTGACTATAAATGGAAAGGAAGCCTGCTTTTCTTTTGAATTTACCGATAAACCAAGCAAAGAGCGATATATATTGGATGATATTGGCTGGGCCCAGACGTTTGACGCTTTCAGGTCAGCAGCAGGACAGGATTTTACTCCCAAAGCCATCTATACCACCTACAGCTCTTTTCAGCGCATTCAGGATATTGTTCCCAAAGGCGAATATCCGATCTATTACAAGCAGAAGGTCAACAAGCTGGTTTTCTCATCCGACATATTATTTAATGCTCTAAACCAGGCAAACCTTAGTGGAGCAGAGCCATTAAACGAATTATCCAGCTATACCAGTCAGATCAATCATTTATTGAACAGTGCATCAGCTGGCACAGCCTTAAGTTTGGCTGATGTTTCTTCCTTTACCAATCTGCCAACCCGCACAATAAAACGGAAGTTAGCCGAAGAAGGGACCAGCTTTTCACAACTGGCCTCCAATGTCTTTTTAAGTAAGGCTACCATGCTCTTAAACTCAACGCAGTATTCGGTTAAAGAGATTG
>JAKSBD010000335.1 GCA_022361295.1 Bacteroidales bacterium | reverse complement strand
CTTTGGAACAGGTGTATGAACTTGAAAAAAAGAAATAATTATCTAAATCCATATTTAAACCTTTAATTATAGTTGAATGAAGAAATTTTACTTCACTTTAATTCTAATCTCTTTATCGGTTGCAGGGTATTATTTTTTACCCCAAACGGTACACAATCCTGTTAAAGGGGAAATAGCACTGACACCCCAGGAGATTAAAGCAAAAGAGATTCAGAAGAAAACAGAGCGTAGAAATGCAGGTTATGCCAAGCCGGATAAACCTGATGAGTTTCAAAAGTACTTGTATTATCTCAAGACTGGTAATGATGCCTCAAAAGAGTATCCACATAATCATCATTTGAAAGAGCTAAAAAGTGCAAAATTAAAGTCTGCACAATTAAAGGGGGCTAAAGCCTCACTTGATTGGATTGAACGTGGTCCAGGTAATGTTGGTGGGCGAACCAGAGGTTTTGTGGTCGATCCGGATGATAATACCGGGAATACCTGGTTTGCTGGTTCTGTAGGTGGCGGCATATGGAAAACTGCCGATGCCGGACAGAACTGGGTACCTGTATCAGATGACTGGCCAAACATGGCAGTAAGCAGTCTGGCTATGGCTCCGTCAAATTCTCAGGTTATGTATGCCGGAACAGGAGAAGGTTTTTACAACCTGGATGCCATTATGGGTAATGGTATCTTTAAAAGTATAGATGGAGGTGAAACATGGAATTTGTTAAGTTCAACAGAGGGCAATGGTGCCTTTCGTTATGTGAATAGAATTGCTATTGACCATAATAACGAAAACATTGTATATGCAGCAACCAACTGGGGAATATATAAATCAGTCGATGGAGGATCAAGCTGGAGTACCATTTATATGGAGTTATATAACAATGATCAGTATGCCAGAAGAGTGCAGGATTTAAGAATGTCACCATCTGATCATGATATTTTAATAGCTGGTGTTAATAATTATGGCGTTGTTCAGTCATTTAACGGAGGAGAAACCTGGAAGTTGGTGCATGGCTTATCTGAAGGTCGTGTTGAAATATGTATTTCAGACTTTGATAGTGATGTAATCTTTGCTCTTACTTCTGAATCCAACTTATCAATGTCAACTGATGGTGGTGACAATTGGGTAAAAGTATCTTTTTCAGGTACTAGTGTTAACTACTTATCAGGACAGGGTTGGTATAATAACACAATGGTTGCTCATCCAACTGATAAAAGCAAGCTTTTCATAGGTGGTGTAGATTTGTATAATGTAACAACAACTGAAGGGGGCTCAAACGGAACACCTGCTTTTGATATTATTAATAATACAGGTTCGTACTTTGTTTATGGTGATGTTGAAGGTCAATACCTTGGTGGAGGCGTTAAGGTGACGCATGATAATGCAACTGATATTGGTACTGTTGAAATCCGTTTTGGTGCTGCCAATTCTCAAAAAGCCCACCGCTTTACTGTTAATAATTCTTCAGTTATCGCCTCTGAGGGTGAATATGTTTACGCTGATTTTGTTGACGTTCCCTTCGAAGTTTGGGATACTCAAAATAACAAGCAACTGGTGGTATCCTTTCGGGATGCTGATAATAGCGGAAGTTTTAACCTGACAGGAACCAGTCTTGAGCAATTATTTATTCATAGTGGAGCGTATAGTGAATCAGCATCTCCATCTATTGCTATAGCTGGAGGTGTAAGTGTTGAACAGCTAGCAATGATATATCCCAAAATGGCAACTAATGTCACGTGGGATCCTGCAAGTTTTACAAATGCCGTTCTGCATTTGAATAAAATAGATCTTAAAAGTCAGCTAATGACGTCTGAGAAAATCAGCAGGTGGAATGCCGATACTGATGCTTCTGATTATGTACATGCTGATCATCATAACCTGATAGTTGATACTAATAATGGTAATCCCTTTAGGTTAATAAGCTGTAATGATGGTGGGGTTGCCTTCTCTGAGGATGGAGGAACTAGCTGGACAAGCCCTAATGATGGATATAATACTTCTCAGTTCTATGGCGTAACACGCCATCCTGAATTAAATCGTTACGCTGGCGGATTACAGGATAATGGTACATGGATGTCTGGAGAGAACCCGGGGAATTTTACACCCTGGGGAGGAGTAGCTGGTGGTGATGGTTTTTCAACTGTATGGAATCAAGCAGATCCGGATAAGGTTGTAGGTTGTTATTATTACAATACTCTTTTTGGAACATATGATGGCGGACAAACATGGAGTTTGCTTAAGGGAGTGCATGGTTATGAGGATAATACATTATCTCCTTTTATAACGCGTATTACTAACTCTAAAAGTAATCCTGATTTGTTGTTGGTAGGAAGTAAAAACGGTATTTCTACTTCCGAAGACTTTGGATTAACCTGGAAGTTGGCTACAGTGCCTTCAACTGCATGGACTGCAGGAAACTACAATCCTCAAATAGCTGTAAGCCCGGTTAACTCACGTTATATATGGGCAGGAACAACTGTTTCGGCAAATCAACCCATAGCTTTATCAACAGATGGAGGTAAAACATACGGATTAGTTAATTCGCCATTAACTGATCATTCGTCTAATATTTCAAGAATTGTTGGGCACCCGACAGATGAGAATTCTGCATTTGTTTTATTCTCGACTTTTGGAAAACCTAAAGTATTTAAGACAGAAGATTTAGGTGAAACGTGGGCCGAATTATCGGGTTTTGGTCAATCAGGCTCAAGCTCAAATGGCTTTCCTAATGTTGCAGTCTTTACACTGATTGTAATGCCACATGATACTGATATTATCTGGGTAGGAACCGAAATCGGACTATTTGAATCAACCGATGGCGGTCAAACATGGATGTATGCAGATAATGGCTTACCTGCAGTATGTATTTGGGATATGAAGATAATAGGTCAACAAGTTGTTGTAGGTACACATGGACGTGGTGTGTGGACAGTAGATATCCCTGAATTACCTTCGGACTTATTGAAACCAACATTCAATGCAGGTAAAAATCCGCAGGATAATATTGCTATTGAGATTAAGCTTGAACAGGATTACGATAAAGTTGAGCTTTATTTCGATGATGTATTGCAGAAAACATATGAAAATCAATCAACTGGTATAATAGAGGATCAGGTCGAATATGCTTCTACCGCTTCCAAAATTGGTATTCAGGTAAAAGGGATATCTGGTCAACAATCTGCTTTATCAACATACCATGTAATTGATAATTACAAATGGAAAGAGACGATTCAAAGGTACATGAATTCATTTACGACTTCCAAGTATGATTTTTATGGGGCGTCATTCAAGCCATCAAAAGAGTTGTTTGATAATTGGGCCATACACACAAATCATCCATATGAGGAAAATGCAGACTTGACATATGTACTCAGCTATCCGATAGAGGTGCTTGAAGAGAGTAAAGCCATCCTTTCTTATAGTGATATTGCTTTTGTTGAAGCAGGTGATCCCGGCACACAATTTGGCGACGAAAAGTTTTGGGATTATGCAGTTATAGAAGGATCAAAAGATGGTATTAACTGGATACCATTAGCAGATGGTTATGATG
>JAKSBD010000409.1 GCA_022361295.1 Bacteroidales bacterium | reverse complement strand
TCGCCCAGCTCTTCTAAAGCTGCTTGAATATCATCTGTTTCGGCATCTTCTTTAAAGTAGTAGAAGATGTCGTCACGGTGATCATCGTCCATAACCTGGTCAATATAGTAATCGATGTTAACACGGGTGCCGGAATAGACTATTGATTCTAATTCTTTAATTAAATCATCCATTTCCATCCCTTTTGATGATGCGATGTCATCTAAAGGCATTTGTCTGTCAATACTTTGGATGATGGCAATTTTGTTTTTCGATTTGTTAGCAACAGATTTAACAACCATGTCCATAGGGCGGTCAATTTCATTTTCCTCTACATGTGTTGCGATTAGCTTAACAAACTCTTTTCCAAATCGTGAGGCTTTTCCTGTTCCTACTCCGGGGATGTTCTGTAATTCTTCAATTGAAACCGGATAATAGGTTGACATCGCCTCCAGTGAGGGATCCTGAAAGATGACAAATGGTGGTAGGTTGAGTTTTTTAGACAAGTCTTTTCTCAGATCCTTAAGCATATTGAACAGGGTAGTGTCAACAGCTGCAGTCCCACCTGTATTGGTTTCTTCTTCAACCACATCAAAATCGTGGTCTTTGGTCATCATAATGGATTCAGGCTTCTTTATAAACTCATTACCTGTTTTACTAACACGAAGTAATCCATATGATTCAATGTCTTTAATAATATATCCTTTAACAAGAGATTGTCTGATTACGGCATTCCAATGTTTTTCATCGTGCTCATCACCTGAGCCGAATTGTGGGATATCGTTATGCTTGTATGACTTAATAGCTGTATTAACATTTCCGGTTAAGACATTTATTATGTGATCAGCCTTAAAGCGTTCTTTTAATAAAAGAATCATGTTCAACAGCTTGACGATGTCGTTTTTTGCTTCGAATTCTTCTTTTGGATTAACGCAGTTGTCACATGTTTCGCAATCTTTTACGGTGTATTTCTCACCAAAGTAGTGTAGCAGTGTTTTGCGTCTGCAAATTGAAGACTCGGCATATGCTACCGTTTCCAGTAAAAGCTGTTTGCCAATTTCCTGCTCTGCCAAAGGTTTGCCCTGCATAAATTTTTCCAGCTTTTGAATGTCTTTGTAGCTGTAAAATGCAATACACCTTCCTTCGCCTCCGTCACGTCCTGCTCTACCTGTTTCCTGATAGTATCCTTCCAGGCTTTTAGGGATATCATAATGGATCACCAGGCGCACATCAGGTTTATCTATACCCATTCCAAATGCTATTGTTGCAACAATCACATCTGTTTCTTCCATTAAGAACTGATCCTGATTTTTGGCTCGTGTGGATGCATCCATACCAGCATGATATGGTAAAGCCTTTATGCCATTCACCACTAGTGTTTCTGCTAATTCTTCTACCTTTTTACGGCTAAGGCAGTAGATAATGGATGATTTACCCGAGTAGTTCTTAAGAATTTTAATTATTTCTTTGGAAACATTGTTCTTGGGACGTACTTCGTAGTATAGATTGGGTCTGTTAAATGATGATTTAAATATCATCGCGTTAAGCATGCCCAGGTTTTTTTGGATGTCGTGCTGAACCTTAGGAGTAGCAGTGGCAGTTAGTGCGATAACCGGAGAATCGCCTATTTCACTAATTATAGGTCTTATCCGTCTGTATTCTGGCCTGAAATCATGTCCCCATTCTGAAATACAGTGAGCTTCATCTACCGCATAAAAGGAGATTTTCACCTGTTTCAGAAATTCAATATTCTCTTCTTTGGTAAGTGACTCAGGAGCAACATACAGAAGTTTGGTTTTTCCTGCCAGTATGTCTTCCTTAACTTTATTAATAGCTGTTTTAGTTAATGAAGAGTTTAGAAAATGAGCAATACCGTCATCTTCACTAAAGTTACGCATAGCGTCAACCTGATTTTTCATTAACGCAATTAACGGCGATATAATAATAGCCGTTCCTTCCAATATTAGTGCCGGAAGTTGGTAGCATAACGATTTACCACCACCTGTTGGCATCAAAACAAATGTGTCGTTTCCTTCTAAAACATTGTTGATGACCTCCTCTTGATTCCCCTTGAAGGTGTCAAACCCAAAATGCTTCTTTAAACTAGCACTCAGATCTACCTGCTTTGCCATAACAAAATCCCTATTTCGTATTACGCCCTAAATGCAATACTTGTTATCCTCGATTATTAGATTGCAACAAAAATAAAATAACCTTTTAATTTTTTATCAAATATACCTCGCAATATCTGTCTAAATAAGTGTTTATAACAAGATATTTGTCCTTTTGATATGTTACAATGTTCAATGAAGTTAGATAATATCTTTGGTATAACCAAAAGTTTGTGTTTAGGTATAGGTGTGTTATCTTCGCATACAGCTTATTGCTGCTGTTGAGCAGATGAGGGTTTAAATTTTTTTAACTTTTTGTTAAAGCCCGATGCTCTACTTTTGTTTACCGTATAATACATTTTAAGTCATTAATTACATGTCTGAAGACACTAATAGAGAAATGTCATTCTTAGAGCACCTCGAGGTATTAAGGTGGCATCTTGTAAGAGCTTTTGGAAGTATAATGGTTTTTGCCATTGCTGCTTTTATCTTTAAAGGATTTGTTTTTGATACGATTATTTTAGCGCCTTCAAGTCCCGGCTTCTTTACAAACAAGTTGTTGTGTAATCTGGCCGGAATACTTGAAATGCCTCTGTTATGTATTAATCAGGTACCACTAAGTTTTCAGAATATAAATATGTCGGGGCAATTTACAACACATATCTGGGTGTCGTTTGTGGCCGGTATTGTTGCTGCTTTTCCATATATATTTTGGGAGTTCTGGCGTTTTGTCAAGCCGGCTTTGTACCAAAATGAGATTAATAACTCACGTGGTGCTATCTTTTTTGCATCTACTCTTTTTTCAATAGGTATTTTATTTGCCTATTATATTATATGTCCATTATCTGTGCACTTTTTAGGGACATATCAAGTGAGTGATAAGGTTGAAAATATTGTTAATCTGGGTTCATATATTAGTACTATAACATCAATTGTTTTAGCTGGAGGAATCATATTTGAATTGCCTATATTCATCTATTTTCTGGCAAAAGTTGGATTAGTTACATCCGGATTCTTAATTAAATATAGAAAGCATTCAATTGTAGTTGCTTTATTGCTGGCAGCCATTATTACACCGCCTGATGTAATCAGTCAATTGTTGGTTTGCTTTCCTTTAATTATATTGTATGAATCAGGAATTATGATTGCCAAAAGGCTGGAGAAGAAAAATGAGGTGGAAGTGCCTGCAAATGTTTAAAGAAAATGGAAGAACAACCGTTAAAGTTACATACTGATACACTGATTAAAAAGTACAAAAGCAGAACTGTTGTTAAAGGTGTTTCTGTGAATGTACAACAGGGTGAAATCGTTGGGTTACTTGGACCTAATGGAGCTGGTAAAACCACTTCATTTTACATGATGGTGGGATTGATACAACCCAATAGTGGAAAGATTTTTTTGAATGATGAAGAGATAACCGATGCCCCGGTATACAAACGTGCACAAAAGGGTATTGGGTACCTGGCGCAGGAAGCCAGTGTTTTTCGTCAGCTAAGTGTGGAAGATAATATTAAGGCCGTGCTTCAAATGACCGATTTCTCAAAAGAGTATCAAAAGCATCGGCTGGAAGAATTACTGGAAGAATTTAGTTTAACGCATATCAGAAAAAGTCTTGGAATACAGTTGTCGGGTGGTGAACGTCGTAGAACAGAAATAGCCCGTGCCCTGGCAATTAATCCAAAGTTTATCCTGCTTGATGAACCTTTTGCCGGGGTAGATCCAATTGCGGTAAGAGATATTCAGGAAATTGTAGCAAAACTTAAATTTAAAAATATAGGTATTCTTATTACCGATCATAACGTGCATGAAACACTCGCGATTTGTGATCGAGCCTACCTTCTTTTTGAAGGTAAGATACTGAAAGCCGGGACGGCAGAGGAATTGGCATTAGATGAGGATGTGAAGCGATTGTACCTTGGTGATGACTTTGAATTGCGTCGTCGGGAATTTGAACCTGAAAAATAATTTGAAAAAATATTAGTGAAAAATTTGGAGGCAAAGAAAAAGGATATATCTTTGCACCGCGAAACTAAGAAATGCGGATGTGGCGTAATTGGTAGCCGCGCTAGACTTAGGATCTAGTGCCTTCGGGCGTGGGGGTTCG
>JAKSBD010000206.1 GCA_022361295.1 Bacteroidales bacterium | reverse complement strand
GCCCGTATGAGAAAAACGATGTTAACAAAAACACCAAAACAAGAATGTTTTTATTCATGAGTATTAAATATTAGTAAGTATAAATTTTGCATAGCAATTCAATAGCTGTTACCATCATCTGAAAACCAATTAATTGTATGAAAGGACTTATTTATGTATATGAAGAAGGATTCAGCCGAAAATAATGGGCAGGAACAAACATAGGATGTGTTTCATATTGCATTGTCTTTTTGTGTAGCGGGAGGACTCGAAACTCCCGTTACGTTTTAAACTTTTATCTCCCCAATATTTAACAAAGTGTGGAGACTTTCAGCAAAAATAACATAAGGCTTAAAAAGCCAAAGTGCTGTGTAACACATAAAAAGATACTAATCCTATTGTTTGTAAAAAAAGAAGTTGTATTAGATAATAGCAGTGATAAATAAAAAGATACGGTAGGTTTATCAATCTCTGCGTCTCAGCGCCTCTGCGTTAAAGTTCAATTGTCGTGTAAATCATTTCACTTCTCACTACTTTCCTCATAAATATGCTTTGCGTCTCTGTGTTTATTCCCTTAACTTGCACTTCGCAAAAGTGACTTCATTAACGTCATTTTAATCAACCTGGATTGTATGTACTTTAAATATATTCTTACTGGCATTGCATTGCTTATAGGTGGTCTTCTGGCAGTGCAGGGAAGTATTAATTCGCAATTGGGAGGCATCCTGAAAAGCCCTTTCCTGGCGGCTTTTATAAGCTTTTCGGTTGGCACCCTAACCTTATTGGCATTAAATGTATTGGTACGTACCGAATTACCAACCAGGGAGCTGCTCAGTTCAATGCCGGTTTATTTATTTCTTGGAGGTATTATAGGTGCCATTTATGTAAGTTCAGCCATTATCCTTATCCCTAAAATTGGTGTTGCCACAATGTTGGGCGCATCCATTGGCGGACAGATGATTGTTGCATCTATTATTGACCATAATGGTTGGTTTAATGTAGCAATTCATCAGATTTCTGTTGGAAGAATTATTGGAATATTATTATTAATCGTCGGAGTCTATTTAATTGAAAGATTCTAGAATTAAAGAAATTTAGCTCTAATAACTAACTGATTAAGTATAAGTTGGAGTGATATTGATATATTCAATGTATGAAGATACTTACATATGTTATTGATTATCATGCTCTACAACACCCTTAAAAACAGTTAAAATATCTATTTAATATCAACAAAAGGTTTATTTTTGCGCCTTGGAAAAAACAAACAGTTACATTATGGCAGATAAAACAAATCAACTGTTATTTAGTGATTTTCCGAAAATATCTACTCAAGAGTGGATGGATAAAATCACGGCAGACCTTAAAGGGGCAGACTTTGAGAAAAAGCTGGTATGGAGAACCAACGAAGGGTTCAACGTTCAGCCTTTCTATCGTTCTGAAGACCTTGAATCATTAAACTATCTTGAAAGCCAGCCTGGCGAGTTCCCGTATGTACGCGGTAACAATGCAAAATCGAACAAGTGGTTCGTACGTCAGGATATCGTTGTAAAAGACGTAAAAGAGGCCAATGAAAAAGCATTAACTGTCCTTACAAAAGGTGTTGACAGTATTGGGTTCGTAATTGAAGACAAAGCGCTTATTTCAGAAGCTAATATTGAGGCTTTATTAAAGAACATCATTTCTGACGATGTGGAAATCAACTTCAACGCATGTTGCGGAAATAAGGAGTTGGTTGAAGCTGTAGTTGCTGTTCTTAACAAGATGAACCGCACGCATGCGGAAGTAAAAGGTTCTATCAACTTTGACCCGATTGGTGATTTAACCATCAACGGAAAAGCTTGTTGCGAAACTGAAAAAGCACTTGACAAAGTAAAAGAAGTGGCTGAAGTAGCTAAAAACTTCCCTCAGTTCAGAACTGTGGCAGTTAACGCTCGTCATTTCAACAATGCCGGTGCTTCTATCGTTCAGGAATTGGCTTTTGGTTTAGCAATGGGTAATGAGTACTTAACTCAGTTAACTGAGCGCGGTATGTCAATCAATGATGTTGCAGCCAATATCAAGTTCAACATGGGTGTTAGCGGTAACTACTTTATGGAGATTGCTAAGCTTCGTGCTGGTCGTATGTTATGGGCTAAAATTGTTGAAGCATACAAGCCTACAGGTGTTGAGGTTTGCAAAATGCATGTACACTCTGAAACATCAGACTGGAACAAGACTATTTTTGATCCAAACGTAAACATGCTTCGTACGCAAACGGAAGCTATGTCTGCATCATTGGGTGGAACACAGTCGTTAACTGTTCAGCCATACGATACTTTATATAAAGAGTCGGATGAATTCTCTGAGCGTATAGCACGTAACCAGCAGTTATTGTTGAAAGAAGAATCTCACTTCGAGAAAATTGTTGACCCTTCAGCGGGTTCATATTATATTGAAAACCTTACAAATAACATTGCTGATCAAGCTTGGGCATTGTTTGTTGAGGTTGAGGACAAAGGTGGTTACCTGGCAGCTATGAAAGAAGGCTTTATTCAGGGTCTTGTTAAAGAAACTGCTGAAAAACGCCGTAAGGCAGTAGCTACCCGTCGTGAAAACCTATTAGGTACAAACCAGTTCCCTAACACAGGTGAAATCATCTCTGGCGACATTGATGCTAAGAAATTAGTAAAAGGATGTTGTTGTGGTGAAGGAAACGATGTTGAGCCAATCAGTTTATTCCGCGGTGCTCAGGATTTTGAAGAATTGCGTTTAGCAACAGAAAATGCAGCTAAGCGTCCTAAGGTATTCATGTTAACTTATGGAAACCTGGCGATGCGTTTGGCTCGTTCACAGTTCTCAGGTAACTTCTTTGGATGTGCCGGTTACGAAATTCAGGACAACCTTGGTTTCGAAACTGTTGAGGCTGGTGTTGAAGCCGCTAAAGCCGCCAATGCTGACATTGTTGTACTTTGTAGCTCAGATGACGAATACGCCGAAGCAGCGCCAAAAGCTAAAGAACTATTAGGTGATACACCTTTAGTAATTGCCGGTGCACCAGCTTGTGCTGATGAATTAAAAGCAAAAGGCATCACTCATTTTGTGAATGTTCGCTCTAACGTGCTTGAGACATTACAAGGCTTCAATTCGTTGTTGAATATATAGACATAAGTATCAAGACATAAGTATCAAGACTGATATGCATAACTTCAAAGAATTAAAAGTTTGGCAAAAAGCAAGGGTTCTTGTTAAAGATATCTATCATCTTACAAAGCAATTGCCTGAAGATGAAAAGTATGGTCTAATAAGCCAAATGCGTCGTGCTTCAGTTTCTATTCCTTCTAACATTGCTGAAGGAACAGGTCGAAGTTCAAATAAGGAGTTTGTGCGATTTCTTGAT
>JAKSBD010000380.1 GCA_022361295.1 Bacteroidales bacterium | reverse complement strand
TTTTATGCTTTACATCAAAGAAGGCTTCACCTTTAAAGTTCACTTTACGGTCTTTACTGTTAAAATTGGCTGAATAACTCAGCACAGAGTTGGCGTGCATCCAAATTTTTGAACTGTCAGGAAGCGTTATCAGTTTTCGCTCGCCGGACTGTGTTTCATACGTATAGTATTGTATGGCCGGTTCATCATCACTTAAAAAGTACTGACCAACAGTAATTAAAATGATAAGCGAAGCAGCTATTCCGGCATATTTAAACCACGACAATTTTCGCTGTTTGCCTTTTGCCTGATCAATTCTTGTCTTATGTTTAAATTGTGTAAAGGCCTTTGCTGCATCAAACGCCTTACTGTTGGTTACATTCCATACATCGCGTACTTCAATAAAATGCTTTCTCAGCTCGGGGTCTTTCTCCAGCAACTCCTTCAATTCATCATTCTCTTCAGCGCTTGCCTCATTAGAAAGATACCTGATTATTAAGTATTCTGTATAGTCGTGATCAGTCATTCGTGTGCTTGTTTTATGTTATGATGCACGAATAACAAAAAACCCTGTACTGAACTTACATTTTTTTCAAAAAAAGATTAAAATAATTACATATATCACTGAGCAAGTGCTAGATACAATGCCAACAAAGCGGGACAATAATCTTTGAGTTCGTGATGCAAAAACCTGATGGCACGTGCCATGTGCATTTCAACTGTTTTTACCGAGATATTCAGCTCTGTTGCAACTTCTTTATTTTTGTACCCTTTAAAACGTTTAAGAGAGAATACTTTTTTGGCCTGCTCAGGTAAATTCTCAATGGCACTATTAACAGCATCTTCTATCTCTTGCAATATTAAGCTGTCACTTTCGGTAAAATTCACGAGTATTTGACCTGAGTGATTGGTTTCAAACTGGCTTTGGATATATTGCTTCCCTGATCGTTCACTAGACTGTTGCCTTAGATAGTACATGCAATTATTATAGACTGCCTTGAATAGGTACGATTGAATGGAGGTGGAAATATTAACATCACCTTTTTGCCACATTTTATAAAAAGTATCTGACACGATATCTTCGGCCAAATCTTTTTGCTCGACGTAACGCAAGGCATATGAGCACAATCGGGAGTAATAAGTATTGAACAAATACTCATATACGCCTTCCTGCCTCTCAATATTGCCGTTATTGAACTGAGGTTTTATGGTTTGATTCACTTTGCCTTAAACTTGTTAACGTAAAATTAAAAATAATTTTAACATTTATCAGTTTTTATGAAATCTCCATTTAATAACGACGAAAACCCGGATTTGGAAATTAAATTCAAACCCGGGTTCATATCCTATTCTATATATGCTTTCTATTTTGTTAGCTCACCACCTGAGGCATCACCTTTTTGAAACAGTGTTGGTGTAACGCCAAAAAGACTCTTAAAACTTTTTGAAAAGTATTTTGGGTCATTAAATCCTACCTGGTAAGTTACTTCAGATACATTTAGCTCACCCTGTTTCAATAATTTAGCTGCCTGCTTTAATCGTATGGTTCGAATAAACTCACTTGTACTCTGCCCGGTTAATTCGCGCAGCTTCATATGTAAGAGCGTGCGGCTGACATTCATCTTTTTTACCAGCTCAGAAACATTAAATGATGCATCAGACATATTATCCTCAACTGTTTGAATGGCCCTGTTAACAAATTGCTGATCGGTAGAAGTTGTTGCAATCTCTTCAACAAAATCCCATTGTTCTTTAAAGCGGGCTTTCAACAGTTGCCTGTTAGACAATAAGTTTTGTATTTGAGTAACCAGAAGCTGCTTATCAAATGGTTTTACTACATATGCATCAGCACCAATTTCAAGACCTTCGCGCTTAGATTCAACATTATCCAAGGCTGTGAGCATAATAATAGGAATGTGACTCGTTATCACATTCTTTCTCAATTTATCGCAGAAAGTAAAACCATCCATCTCAGGCATCATCACATCAGAAATGATAATGTCAGGTAACGATGAAGATGCTTTTTCAAGACCTTCAATCCCATTGGATGCTTCATCAACACGGTAATGTACTTCTAATATATTACAAAGATGTGAACGAAGGTCAAGTTGATCTTCAACCACCAAAACTTTAGGCTTATCACCACTTTCAGTCAATATTGGTTCAGCAACTTTCGTATTAATATCTTCTTCTGGCACCTCAGCTCTGGTCTCCTTATCTTCAATTATTTCATCTGCATTAAAACACTCCTTATTAACACAAATATCAACTAAGAACACTGTGCCATTGGGTTCATTATCGATTATTTTGATACTTCCTTGATGCATATCCACCAGCTCCTTCACCAGCGATAAACCAAGTCCTGTTCCTGCCCCTCCTATTGTCTGGTTCTGATCTGATTGATAAAAGCGTTCAAAGATCTTCTCTTTGTCATTATCCGGTACACCAGCACCAGTATCACTTACCTGCAATTGCAGTTGTTTATCCTTCTTAACAATAAGTTCAATTTTAATATGACCTGTTGCCGGCGTATACTTAAAGGCATTACTCAGTAAATTAAATATTATCGTTTCAAGCTTTTCTGAATCGAACCAAACCATCAGAGGGCGTGAATCAATATGACAATCGAAATGGATGCGTTTTTGATCAGCAATACCTTGAAATGACTCTGCTATGCGCCTGATAAAACTATTAATATTTCGCTGGCGAATACTTAAATGCATGTTTCCCTGTGACACTTTCCTGAAGTCCATTAATTGATTAATCAGGCGCAACAATCGATCCGTATTGCTTTTCATTAGATTAAGCTGGCTTTTGGTTGCCGATGATATGGTTGTATCGTGATCAAGCATCTCCTGCAATGGCCCTGCAATAAGGGTTAAAGGAGTTCTGAATTCGTGTGATATATTTGTAAAAAAACGAATTTTCATCTGATGCAACAACGTTTCTTTTTCACGTGCCATCGTTTCTCGCTTGAGACGTTCACGCTCTTTAACACGCATCACAATAATTCGCTGAACTAAAATAAAACCACCAATCAACAATAGAAAATAGCTCACATACGCATACCATGTTTTATAAAATGGTGGTTTAATCACAATCTTCAGTGTTGCTTCCTCATCACTCCATTCACCATCATTATTAGTAGCCCTCAATCTGAAGGTGTAGGTATCGGGAGACAGGTTGGAGTAGATTACAGAACGGTGATTTGCGTTTGTTAAATTCCATTCATCTTCAAGGCCTTCCAACTTGTAGCGATAATTATTTTTGTCTTGCTCAATAAACGATAAAGAGGCAAACTCCAGCTGTATCACGTTTTCATTATGTCGCAGTTTAATTTCTTTGGTCAGAGCGACATCCTTATCAATTATAATGCGGTTGTTCATTTCCACATTAGGCTGAATCTCTTTTCCAGACAAACTGATACTTCTTAAGATTGGCTTTGCATTATAAGGGTTACGCTGAACACTATCAGGATAAAATGCAACAAGTCCCTCATGTGTTGGCATGGTGATCAGGCCATCTTCAAATCTTGTTACATCTCCCGGTGAAAAGTAGTTACCCAGAAAACCACCAGGCATAAAATAAGGTGTTATCACCATCGATTCGGCATTAAAGCGGGCCAATCCCTGCAATGTCCCCAGCCACATTATATTCTCATCCTCAGTTTGGTAAATCTGGCTTACCGCAGATGATGGCAATCCATCTTTCTCTTTAAATACCTTGTTGGTACCCTTATCGTGGTCTATTAAATGCAGTCCTTTCGCTGTTCCAACCCATAACCTTCCTTTCCCTGCATCTTTTATGGTCAGCACCTGTCTGTCAGCTAAAGAAATGGGTTGTGAATCTTCATAATAATGAGCCAGTAAAATGCCGCCTTCCAGATCACCTTCAATAGAAAAGCAATACAAACCTTCAAACTCTGTTCCAACCCAAAGACGCTTATTTTCATCTATATAATGCGTTGTAAAAGCCTCGTTAATTGGAAATAAAGGTGTACCATCGCTCTTTTCTGAAACAAAACGCTGGCTCTTGTTATTGAAAATATTAACGCCACTATTTGTAAACACCCATAAATGCCCGTTCCATTTAAAAATTTGATGAATAATGTTTCCACTTATCTTATTAGGACTTGGTTTTTGTGTAGTGTATTGCCTGAATGATTTCAATTGACCGTCTTCTAAAACCACCCGCATCAAGCCTTCGCCATCTGTACCTAGCCATATCACATCATTTTCATCTTTATAAACGCAGGTAATTGTTTGCTTATATACATTTGGCGTTCTCGTAGAATCGGCCAGCAAAGATTCATACTCAACGACATCTCTGCTTTTCCTTCTCATTCTAAAAAGTCCCTCATGACTACCTATTAGCAGATTCTCCTCGTCTTCTTTTACTATATTATTAATGCGATTGACCGATGTATTTTTATATCGTTTTAAATCGTTTTTCAAATGCAAAAAACTATCCTGTTCTTTATATATCTGTATAACACCACCCCCCAGGGTTCCGGCCCATAAATTACCCTGGTTGTCAGGATAAATAACCTTCACCTTATTTTGAAACAAGCTTTTTAACGTGCTTTCCTGCACCTTAAAACGTTTGAATTTATGTGATGCAGGTGTTTTGCCTCTAACCAACTGATTAAGTCCGCCATCATAGGTTCCGGCCCACAAATATCCATCATTATCTTCACACAAAGCATATACATTATCGTGGCTTATCGTTGTAGAATCATTAGCACTATGCAAGTAGGTTATAAACGAATCGTTGCTCCTATCGTACAGGTTCAGTCCATGTGCCCAGGTTCCCATCCATAGTTGCCCTTTTTTATCTTCATAAATAGTCATGATGGCACGACTACTAATGTCACCTTTCCTTTCTTCGGCATAGTAATTTTTAAAACTATCTGCATTGGCATCCAAACGTCCCAGTCCACCTTCAGTAGTTCCAACCCAAAGTGTACCGTTTTTATCTTCAAGAACAGAGTATACATGCGGATATATCAAGCTGGTAGAGTCACCTTCATCATGATAATAGTACGTAATGTCTGATACCGGAGCCCCATTATCACTGTTTAAACTTAGCCTGTTTAAGCCATTTTTAGTTCCAACCCAAAGTCTATTTTCTTTTGATGACGCAAAGCAAAATACCTCATCTGATGTTAACTGAAACTGGTTATTGGCATCCATGGGAATAAAAACACCAGACTCTAAATCAAATACACTTATACCACCACCATCTGTACCAATCCACAATCTTCCAAAATTATCTTCATACAAGGCCCTGACTATGTTGGCCGACAACGAATTTGGATTATTAGGTTCATGACGAAACACCTCGAACGAGTAACCATCATAACGATGTAGCCCCTCCTCCGAGCCAAACCACATAAAACCATAGGAATCTTGTAATATGCAATGTATATTGTTATCTGCAAGACCTTCGTTGGTGGTAATATTTTTAGAAGAATATTGCTGTAGCTGGGCCTTTCCAGGAACAACACTAAAGATGATTAAAACAATGAATAATGTGGTGTAAGAATGTTTCAACATGAAATCAGCATTTAATTTCCAGTGTGTTTAACTTGATCATTTCCCTGAGTCTGCAATAAACAAAAATAACCAATATAATTTAATGGCTTATGAAAGTTGAACTATTATCATTTATACAGGGAATACGCAGCTAATCAATTGTTACTAAAAAGCCATTCCAACCTTCATTTTATCATTTAACAAATCTTAACTGCATTAATTTATAATGTTTCAGCCAAAAACCCCATATTTGCATTAAGGATTTTTCATAAAAATTGGATTTAGTTAGCTGATTTAAGGGTAAGGACAGATTTCATAATCTGTCCTTTTTCTTTTATATAGTAAGCTAAAATAACCACGCCTGATATTCTTAACCGAATAAGTATGAGCTGAAAAATACTTTCGAACATCTCATCCCAAACCGGACGGAACTTAAGAGCTCCTCCGAACATCCATCCCAAACCGGATGGAACTTAAGTGCTCCTCCGAACATCCATCCCAAACCGGATGGAACTTAAGTGCTCCTCCGAACATCTCATCTCAAACGAGATGGAACTTAAGAACTCCTCCGAACATCCATCTCAAACGAGATGGAACTTAAGAGCTTCTCCGAACATCTCATCCTGAGTAAAATGAGTCTGCCTGATACTATTTATGCACCAATGGTCCTTAATCTGTATTCACATTTAACAAGGATTAACGACAATTTAAACTTCTTCACTATTATAATCCTCATATTTGTACTGTAGATTTTTTTTCATAGATTTTGGATTTAGTTAACGAACTGATTAAGGGTAAGGACAGGTTTCACATCTGTCCTTTTTCTTTTTTACGAGGTTTCATTCAAATTTTGCTTTCAGGTCGAAACATTGTACCTTTTTAAATGTTTTCTAAGCAAAAATTCAAACTATGGATAATCTCTTTTTGAAATACATGACCAATCGCGAGGGTAAACAGGAAAAACCTCGAACGTCTTCAAAACAACCGGGTCCGGTTATAACCATTTCACGAGAATATGGCTGCCACGGAAAGCGAATTGCTGAGAAACTGGCAGAAATTCTTACCGCTAAAAGTGAAGCCAGTGGCGAAAACAAAACATGGCGGTGGATAAGTAAAGAAATTCTTGATGAATCAGCCAAAGAACTAAACCTGTCATCTGCATTGGTAAAGGAACTAAGCGATTATAAACACAGGAGCTTTTTTAAAGATTTAGCTTTGTTTTTTAGTGAAGACTTCTATCCTGGTGATGCAACCATTAAAAACACAATTGCCAAATACATTCATGACGAAGCGGAACAAGGTTATGTAATCGTTGTTGGAAGAGCCGGTGAAGCAATTACTAAAAATATCGATCGTTCGTTTCATGTAAAACTTGAAGCTCCTCTTGAGTGGCGTGCTGAAGTTGTATCTGTAGAAGAAAACATGACCGTTCCTGAAGCCAGAAAAGAATGCCAGGTTCAGGATAAACGAAGAGCTATGTTCAGGGATTATTTTGAAAGAGGTAAGAAAGATATCGACTTTTTTGATGCGATCTTAAACTGTAAAGCTTTAAGTGATGACGAAATTCTTGAATTGTTAGTCATCATTAGCGAAACACGAGGATTTATTTAGTACGTGACCAACTCATTATTAATGAAGTTGTTTAATGATAACTAATCGCAACAAAAAAGCCACTCATGATGAGTGGCTTTTTTGTTATGACTTCTGAAATTACTCGTCTGATAACACTTTTTTATGAACCCCGTAAAAAACTATCAGGCTTAGACCTCCCCAAAGCAACACCATTGACAAATAAGCCGCCGGTTCTGACATAGTTGTACTGGACTCTAATACACCACCAAGAATAACTCCAATTGCTAATCCTACTAACAGCATACCATATTTCAAGCTTAAATAATGCTTTGGTTTTCCGTCATTGAAAAGAGAGGCATCTTTACCTGCTGTAATTAATGCAGTCCTTTCAATACGTCGGTTTCTGAAATAAATTAATGAGATAATTATTGCTGCAATTCCACCGAAAATAAAAATAATAGCTAATGCACCTTCCATGATTATATATTTTTAAGTTTTACATTTTATTTGACTTCTCTCCTGGAGCGCTCACTCGTATGACGCCTATCATTTAATAGCGGTTACAAAAAAAGATGCTATTTTTATTTTTATTCATAAACATCTGGTTAACTTGCTAAAACAAGACACTGGTATTAAATTTCAGAGTTAAGGTGTAACCTATTTTTAAATAGTGGCGTCATATTGAACAGATGAGTAACTCAAATGACATAAAGCTGATTAAACTGATTAAAGCAGGCGATGTTGGATCGTATGCACAGTTAATAGATAAGTATCAGCACATGGCTTTTACTTTGGCAAACAGTATTGTCAAAAACAAAGAAGAAGCTGAAGAGGTTACTCAGGATGCATTTTTTAAGGCTTATAAGGCCCTTGACAGGTTTAAAGGAGATGCTGAATATTCAACGTGGCTATATCGTATTGTTTATAATGCCTCTATTTCGAAATTAAGAAGCAGAAAAGCTGAAACGACCAGCCTGGATAGTCAGGATATTGACAAGCAAAGTGCTTTTAACTTTTCAGATAATTTAAATCGTCTCGAAAAGCAGGAAAGAAAAGTCTTTCTAAAAAAAGCCCTTAAGAAACTGAAAGAAGATGATGCCTTTGTAATAATCTTATATTATTACAAGGAGCAAAACATTGAGGAGATAGCGCAAACAACAGGTTTATCCAAGTCAAATGTAAAAATCAAACTGCATCGCGGCCGAAAGCAGTTACAGAAAGAATTGGAACAACTATTGCGGGAAGAATTAAAGTCTTTTATTTAGATTTGAAGCCATGACTGACAAGAATAAAAATACGGAAAACATAAACGATCAGATCATTAAGGATTTATTCAATGACTTTAGCCCTGAGCAGGCACCTGAATCACTTAAAGCCAATGCCATGGATAAAGTTTTTAAGGACTGGACAGCTCAAAAGGTAGAGTATAAACCTTTAATAAACCAAGGTAACCGCTGGTGGATACTGGGTGGGTTTGCCGCACTTTTAGCAATAAGTTTCATGGTAGATGCTTCTGTAATCGTTAATTACTGGAAAGAGCTTAATTTTGACAGTGCTTTTATTAACATGGATAGTGTAAACAAACAATTAGGTGACATTGTATCAACGCTTAAAAGTCTGCCAACCATCGTATATTTCACTACAATAGGACTTGTAGCTTTATTAGGTATTGACCGCTTTTTTAATCGACTGGCGAATATTTAATTGAAGTAACCATATACAAAAAGAGTGAATCCTGTTGGGTTCACTCTTTTTTTGTGTAATAACCTGAGGTCGAAATTTAATGTCAAACTCAGGTTAATACTATTTTGGATATTTAAACGATTCCAAATGAACTAAGTAATTCGAAAATGTAATGTGCAGAAATTCCTGCCATTAAACCTCCTACAGTGTGAGCCATTAATGCTTTTGAGGTTAATTCGCGGAAGTTAAGTGTATCTAACATGGCTGTATGGGTACTTAAGTAACCACTCCAGCACATTCCCATTGCAGTAAATACCGCTATTTCGTTACCACCAACAATTCCCTGAGCAATAAAGGCCTTTACCATTGAAAGAGCTGCACCAACTGCCCCTAATGAAGTTACAGGGAAAGCAATCAACTCTGGATGTTTAAAACCAAACAACCAGTCAAATAACCAATCAATTGATCCTGCTAATTTTGGTAAGATAGGTACTCCTTCATAGGCTAATCCCTGGTATCCGATTGCCGCATCTGCCGGTTTAAAAGTAATAACCATCACAATGGTACTAATAACTAACACTCCCGGGATAATAGCTAAACCAAGGTTAACACCTGACTTACCACCGTCTAACATGGCATTTAAAAAACGTTGAAAAGTGCTTCCTTTGGTTTCAAAAGAAATCTTCTCCTCGTCACCGTTCCCTTTAAACTCTTTATCTGCAGGAATTTTTCCTTTAATAAGATATTGCATTAGGCGGGTTGAAATAACAGCTCCGATAACGGCTCCGGCCAAACCGATCATGGCACCCGAAAAGAATCCCAGTCCGGTCATAAAAGCCAGCACAATCAATCCCATTCCAAAGGCAGTACCAAAGTTTGTCAGAGAAATCAACTCATGCGTTTTAAAATAGCGACTGAAGTTTTTATCATTCGATAAACTTATAATGGCCGGATTATCAGAGAAGAACGTCATCAAACCAGCCAAAGCACTCACCCCAGGCAAGTTAAACAGAGGTCGCATTAGCGGTGCTAACATCACCTCAAGCAGACGAACGACTCCAAACTCAATCATTAAACGTCCCAATGCTCCTGTCAGCACTGTGATACCCATAATAAAGAAAACCGTGTTCATCAATAGATCGTGGGCGGTTCTCATCAGGGTGTTCAATAAATTGGTAACTCCCATTACGTGCCCCAGGTAGCCAAAGAAGGCTCCGAAAAACAATAAAAAGAATAACGCTTCGTATCGGCGTCGCTCTAAATAGCCTCTTTCCTTTAATTTCTTTAACGCGCTCATTGTATCTGATTTTGTGCTTCAAAATTAGAAAGGTCAGCAAAGTCAAAACAAGACTTAAATCAGCCTTTAAAGATTTTTTTCATGAAATAAATCAGGATATTAACTAACTTTTTTAATGCTGCCCGCTGGCATTGTAGTGAAAAGCACTTATCCATTGGCCAAATGTGCGTATTTTTGCAGCTCAGAATCATTTATTCAGAATATGCAAAATATCGAACCATTTGCCCGTTGGGAAAAGCTTTATATGGCTAGTGAAGATTCAAATTCTCTTTACTATGGTGAAATTCATGATGAGTTTTTATGCCGTAATACCATCTATGATCATTACATTCATCCTAAATGGGATGAGTTCGGCTCTAAAACACTTTATCTGAAAATATTATTTGTCAGTTATGAAAATCAGTTTGCCATCATTGAACTAATGGGTGAATGGAATGATTGCCTTTACAATGATATTATGCATTTAAAACGAACTGTTATCGAAAACCTTGAAGAGAATGGGATTCAAAAGTTTATTCTTATTGGGGAAAATGTACTCAACTTCCATTATTCAGATGATGCTTATTACGAAGATTGGTTTAATGATATTGACGACGGCTGGATAATGGCTGTCAATTTCAGACAACATATTATTGAAGAGTTTGATAAGATTAACCTTAACTATTACATTCTATACGGCGGAAAACTAAACAGTGTCAAATGGCGAACCCTCACCCCTGTTCAATTATACAATGCACTTAATCAATATGCTAATACAGCATTAAATCCATGAAAATAAAAAAGCCTGTCTGGGGAGACAGGCAAAGAAACATTCTAAGAAAAAAATTCTAACCTAAACCTCACACACATCCGAATGTTTCTATATTTGGGGACCAGGAGAGCCTTGTTTTAGATTCGAAAGCTAAATTACGCCGTTAATATCTTGGTGTCAAGTCCAAGCACCTAAAAAAAAAGATTTTTAACACTTTTTTTACAATTACTTCCTCATCTTATTCAGGTTCTTTCCTAAACCAAAGGGGTTTTGTTATTTTTGCAAAAAAATAAAGAAGTGATATATCCCGAAAGTTTCGAAGATAAAATAAAGTTTACCCGTATTCGTGAGTTGGTAAAAGAAAGTTGCATGAGTGGATTGGGCAAAGAAGTTGTTGATGAAATGACCTTCAGCACCAATTTTGACGAGGTTAACCTTAGCCTTTTGCGCACCAATGAGTTTAAAAAAGTATGCCTGGAGGAAGATAATTTTCCCAGTGGTTACTTTATCGATGTACGTGAACCTCTTGCCCGCATTCGAACTGAAGGACGCTTTATGGAAGAAAGTGAACTATTTGATCTTAAACGTTCACTAACAACCATCAATGATATCTGTCGCTTCTTTAATAAAAAAGAAGAAGAGGATTACCCAAAATTGAAAGAGCTGGTTGCCCAGGTTGCTGTCTTTCCATTTATACTTGATAATATTGATGGTATACTGAACAAGTTTGGGAAGATAAAAGATAATGCATCGCCTGAATTAGCCAGGATCCGTAAAGACATGTTTAACAAGCAGAACAGCATTTCGCGTAAGCTAAGTGCCATATTAAAGCGCGCTAAACAGGATGGGTTAGTTGAGTCTGATGTCACCGTTTCTATTCGCGACGGACGAGCTGTAATTCCGGTACCTGCTGCCAACAAACGAAAGATCGGAGGTATTGTACAGGATGAGTCGGCAACGGGTAAAACATCTTTTATTGAGCCGGCCGAGGTTGTGGAAATAAACAATGAATTGCGTGAGTTGGAATATGCTGAACGACGTGAAATTACGCGCATATTAATTGAAATGGCCGATCTTATCCGCCCATATATAGACGATCTAATGGAATCGTACCGCTTTATGGGAACTATTGATTTCATAAGAGCTAAAGCTCGTTTTGCCATCAGCATTAATGCCTTGTTGCCAAGCTATAAAAAGCAACAGAATTTTAACTGGAAAGATGCTGTTCACCCTCTTCTTTACCTGCAGCATAAAGCTGTCAATAAAGAGGTGGTTCCACTAAACATGGAGTTATCTCATCCCAAACAACGTTTACTATTAATTTCAGGACCTAATGCAGGTGGTAAATCCGTGTGTTTGCAAACAGTTGGATTGGTACAATATATGTTTCAATGTGGTTTACTGGTGCCAATGCATGAAGGCTCAACAATGGGCTTTTTCAAACACATCTTTATGGATATGGGTGACGAACAGTCTATTGAAAACGACCTCAGTACCTACAGCTCCCACCTGTTTAATATGAAGCACTTTTTGCGCTATAGCCAGAAGGAGACACTTATACTAATTGATGAATTTGGTACCGGAACCGAACCTATGCTGGGTGGAGCCATAGCCGAAAGTGTGCTGGAACAGCTAAACCAGCAAAAAGTATATGGTGTTATAACAACGCACTACACCAACCTGAAACATATGGCCTCGCAAACCGAGGGGATTGAAAATGGTGCAATGTTGTTTGACACGGGTCGCATTATGCCACTTTACAAACTACAGATTGCCCAACCGGGTTCTTCTTTTGCCTTTGAGATTGCACGCAAAATTGGCTTACCCGAGAATATATTGTCCAGCGCTAAAGAGAAAATTGGTCAGGAACATGTTGATTATGACAAGAACCTTCGTGAAATAGTTCGTGACAAACGTTACTGGGAACAGAAGCGTAATACCATCCGCATTAAAGAAAAGAAACTGGCTGATGTTCTGGAGCGCTATCAAATGGACTTGCAAAATATCAAAACTGAGCGCAAAGAAATTCTGGATAAGGCGAAAACCGAAGCTGAACATCTCCTGTCCAATGCCAATAAGGAGATAGAAAACACCATTAGAACCATCAAAGAAACACAGGCCAATAAGGAAAAAACAAAGTTGGCCCGTCAGAAACTGGAAGGTTTTAAGGAGTCAGCTACTGATAATAAGATTAAGGACGAAAAGATTGAACGTAAGATCCGTCAGATAGAAGAGCGCGAAAAACGTAAAGCCAACAGAAAAAAGGAAAAAACCAATGAAGCTGCAACAGCAGCAATACTTCGTCCTAAAAAAGAGGAAATCCCTTTACAGGTTGGTGACAATGTAAAACTTAAAGGTCAAAATACACCCGGAGAAGTCATTAAGATTCATGGTAAAGAAGCCACAGTTGCCTTTGGAAGCATTAGTACAAAGGTTAAAATAAACAGGCTGGAGCGAGCAGGCAATAAAGCCGTCAAACGGGCTAACATTGCCAATCCCACTGCCTCAGTATCGAACGTTGGCGATAAAGTACGTGAAAGAAAATTAACCTTTAAGCCGGATATTGATGTTCGGGGCAAACGAACTGAAGAAGCCATTCAGATGGTATTAAACCACCTGGATGAAGCTGTGATATGCGAAGTACCTGAAGTGAAAATATTACATGGGAAAGGTAATGGTATACTCAGAGTAATGATTCGTGAACAACTGGATATATTGCCCTTTGTCAGTTCTTTTCGTGATGAACATGTACAATATGGAGGAAGTGGCGTTACCATTGTATACCTGGGATAAAATTTCAAGTCCGTAATATAAATTGAACACAGTACATTAAATAAAAGGCATTTATCATTGTTGATACGTGCCTTTTTTTATTACTTGGGTATAAAATATAATCCATCAACTATGAGTAAACTATTTTATACGGCCATCTTATTGTGTATAATGGCACTAAACTCTTTGGGACAAAACCATGATTTCAAAGAATTACTAAATCAGCAGGATGAAAACCTGAGCCACCGACTTGATCGTCTGGAAAAAATGATTGATGACCTAATGTGGCAAGAACGTTTAGGTGACATCGCATATGTTGATAAAGTATATATGTATGGACCTCCAAAATGGAAAGAGAAAAATCCCACTGGATTAGGAGCAGGCAATCCTGTTAAATTCTGGTCTTACCTTTTCTTTCCTAAAAATATTGATACCAATAAAAAATATCCTTTAATGGTATTACCTCATGGTGGTGTGCATGCCGACTTTACAACTTACTACACACATATTGTACGTGAGTTGGTAAATCAAGGGTATGTTGTTGTTGCCGCCGAATACCGTGGCAGCACCGGTTATGGCAAAGGTCACTATGAAAAGATCGATTACGGCGGACTCGAAGTTGAGGATGTTTTTGCCAGCAAAAACTATATGTTGGAAAACTATCATTTTATTGATAAAAACCGTGTTGGAATAATGGGCTGGAGCCACGGTGGCCTCATTACACTCTTCAACATTTTTGAACATGCAGATGACTATGCAGTGGCCTATGCCGGTGTTCCTGTGAGTGATTTGGTGGCACGAATGGGTTATTACGAAGATGATTATCGTGAACTGTACGAAGTAGATTATCACATAGGCCAGTCGGCACACCAGAATGTGGAGGAATATCGTCGTCGTTCGCCAGCATGGAATACCCATAAATTTAAGAACACCCCACTGCTAATTCATACCAATACGAACGATAATGATGTACACGTATTGGAAGTTGAGCACCTGATTAAATCATTAAAAGCAGATAATAAGCAGTTTGATTATGAAATTTATCAAGATGTGCCGGGCGGGCATTCATTTGATCGTATGGATACTAAAATTGCCAAAGAAATCCGTGTGAAAATATACAAGCATATGAATAAATACCTCAAGCCTGAGCACCCCATAAATAACATACAGGATATTCAAAAAGCCGGTTATCAGTTTTAAATAATAAAAAGCGGCTACGATCCATATATAGACCATAGCCGCTTTCTTCTTTAAGCTAATTCTATACTTTTGATTCCATTAGTGCTTCATCACACCATTGAAGTAAATCACCTGAGTTGTATCCACTGGAATCTCGTATGAAATTTCAAGTCCCGATGGCATAGGAGATACATGAATAGTCATTTCAAACTCATCTTGTTGTTTTGTGCAGCTTATTGAGTATGGTGCACCAACACTGAATCCTGTAATCTCGTAAAAACAATTTTGTTTTCGCCCGTCTTTAAAGTAGATATTTGCCAGCTCATCAGGCAAAAACTCTAACTGGTAGATGTTATACTTCTGTAATGATTCATCTATTGTAAATGGATTATGACTAACAAGGCCCGATTTATAGGCATCTCCTGCCAGCTGCATCGGACTTAAATACAACTGCCATAGACCCAAAAGTTCCTCTTCTGTATTAGGGTAAGTAGCTTCATTAAGTTTACCATTCAACATGCGTAAATACACTTCATTTTGCATAACAAGGGTTCCATGATGTTCATTGAGGCGATTTAATGAATCAAGTAAATAAACAGTTGAATCTTCCAGTAATTTAAGTTGCTCACTTTGCCGCTTCCATACATTATCAAACATTGTTATGCCAGCCTTGATTGGTTCATTTACCATCTCTTTATCAAGCATTGAAGCTTTAACATGTCGATAGAACGCATCGTATCGTTTCCAGTCAACAATCAATTGACGATACTCATCGATTAGTTTTAAATGAGACTTATATAAAGTATCAAGCGAGAATTGAATTTCTTTCTTGGTTTGGCCGATAGCCGAATTAGATAAAAAAGCCAGTAATAAAATAAGCACCAACGTTGTTCTTTTCACTATCCCAATTTTCATTATACAGAGCTTTAATTTTATATAGATACTTAATGTATTGAAAAGAGTTGTGTATGTCCAGAGTGAATTGATTAACATGTGTTATTTATTAATGAGCAGATTAATTTAGCTGATAATGAGTTTATAATCGTATATTTAATCAACAAACTCTACGTTATGAAGACTCTTATTTTCAACCTGCTAGTCATTCTTAGCACCCTTTCCTATGGACAGAAACCATTATTAGAACAAACTGTAGAAATAAAAACGAATCAAGGTGTATTACATGGTACACTCATGATAGCCGATACTGTAAAAGCAACTCCTGTTGCCATTATCATTCCGGGGTCAGGTGGCACTGATCAAAACGGGAACGCAGGTATGACCATGCATACCAACGCCTATAAATTACTGGCAGAAGGATTGGCTAAAAACAATATTTCAACGCTTAGGTTTGATAAGCGGGGCATAGGTAAAAGTCATAATGCTGCTATAAAAAAAAGCGAGCTGCGATTTGAGAACTTCATTGATGATGTTACACTCTGGACGAATATGCTTAAATCAGACAATCGTTTTACAGAGATTTTTCTTATCGGTCATAGCCAGGGGTCGTTAATTGGTATGATAACAGCGCAGTCAACTAGCGTTAGTGGTTTTGTTTCAATTGCCGGAGCAGGCTATCCTATTGATGCTATACTTAGCAAACAGTTAAAAGATAAGCTATCAGCAGAACTATATAAGGAAGCCACTTCCATCCTGTCCTCTTTAAAAAAGGGTGAACCTGTTGATTCAATAAGCCCATGGTTGTACGGCCTATTTTCACCAAGCCTACAACCCTATTTAATATCATGGATAAAATATGATCCGTGTACTGAAATCAAAAAACTAAATACCCCATCACTAATTATCAATGGAACAACCGACATACAGGTATCTGTCGACAATGCAGAAAGGCTTCATATGGCATCAAAACATTCTCAGCTTATTCTTATCGAAAAAATGAACCACATATTAAAGGAAGCCCCAATGGAACAGAAAGCAAATATTGCCACTTATAGCAATGGAAAATTACCAGTGATCCCAGAACTAATAGATGAAATTGTTGCATTTATTAATAATTAGACAATTTATCTCGCTTTAACGCAACCATTTAAGTCTGCTTACATCTAACATTTAATTTACGAACCCAAAACCTGACAAATGAAAAGACTTTTTATTTTCTTCTCCATGAGTTTATTGTTTCTATCCTGCAGTTCTGATAAAACAGAGCCGATTGGCAAATGGAAAGATAATATTCATCTTTCAACAAAAAGTGTTGATCTGGGGCCAAATGCCGGATCGGCTACAATAACAACCAAAGGTGAGAATTGGTGGATAGATGCCATTGAAATCAATGATGCTACGTATCAATATTTTAACTCAGAAGAGATTGATATGGAAAAGGAATCATACATCATTGTTGAAGACGTCTTTACCTTTGAGCGGAAAGAAAGTACCACAATGATTATTTCATTGCCTGAAAACACAAGTGGCGAAGAGGTACAAATGTCAATTGTTCTGCAAGCCGGTAATTATTTTGATTATTTAAGCATCAATCAAGCCGCTCAATAATTAATACTCTTTTACAACACAGAGGGTGTCCTGTATCAGACACCCTCTTTTTTTGTATTCTGTATTCAATAGGCATGTTTTAGAGTCTGTATAACAGATAGAATACAAAATAGAAACCAAATACGACACCTTAATCCAAACAAGTTCAATGACCAATCTCCAGTGTTTGGATTATTCCCGTTAGTGACGCATTATCGTTAGTATATCCAGCAATCCAGGGAAACAGCATCAGCTACCTCCTCAGTATATGCTTTGGTTTTAAAATAATCCTGAGTATTATCGTATTCACTTTGAAAGCTAAGGTTTTGTCCTGCAAAAATAAATGATTCGGCATCCATATTTACTTCTTTAATGCAGAACTGCTTGTCCTTATTTTTTATCAGTCTGTTTTGGGCTGCCGCTAAATTCATTAATCCTTGACTTATTTGCGCTACCGGTAAAGCCGGGTATTCATCAAAGTGCCCTACACACCATTCTGGTTTCACTTCTCCTAATGATGCTGAACTTGTGTCGAAGCATAAGTTCATATCATACAACTTAACCACATCTCCATACGGGCTAAATCCATTGGCTCTGAATTCGGCCGATTTATACTTGCGAAAGAAACGCTCAAATAGCTGAACCGTTAAAACTGAGTATTGTACTGTAGCGGTATATAAAATTTTACCTTCGCTATCGTGTATAGCACCTTCTGCTGTACCAAACTTTTTATTGAAATCAATGGCATTCATTATTCCCCTGTAGCTCGTTCCGGTGCAAGGGCGGTCGTGCACCCTTCTAAGCGTGGCCTTACTCGCTAAATAAAAATGCTTGTTTTTTACCGGATTGATATTAGCAACAGCTAAACTTCCTAAAATGGCGATATGGCGCCCTGCTTCTGCTAATGTAATTCCTTCAACCTGACTGGCATCAAATAGTTCTTGTTCAAAAGATGCTGTCACTGTTGTGCCCTGAGTACGAATATCCTTTAATGAATTATAAGGATATGTGACCTCAATCAACTGGTTTAAATCCTTCATGACTTGAAAACTTTAGTTTAATAAATAAGGTCTGAGATACTTACATCTAAAGCTCTGGCAATCTGGTCAAGTTTTAATATGGTAATATTGTATTTCCCATTCTCAATATACCCCATATACGATCGATCAATACCTGCTTTAAAAGCCAGTTTTTCCTGAGAGTAACCTCTTTCCTTTCTCTTCTTTCTAATATTAACTCCTATAACGTCTAACATTTTACACTTGAGTTTTGGCAAATTTGATATTATTAAACTCACAAGTCTACAGAGTATACTCGGTATTTTCAAGACCTTTCTATTCAACATAATTATATTGCTGGAAAATAAAAAAGCCACTCCTGAAAAGGAATGGCTTAGCGCACAATTAATATTTTATTGTTTAATCGGTATTACATATCTTAATTACACCTTAAACACATCAACCAGTTTATTCATTTCATTAGCCTGCTCAAACAACCTGGTCGCACTGGCACTCAATTCTTCACTACTTGCACTATTCTCCTGGGTAATTTCATTTAACTGCTGCATTGATATGGAAATTTGTTCCATTGCCTTTGTTTGCTCCATTGAGCTATTTGCAATCTCATTCACCATAGTCATGGTCTTCTGAACCTCAGGCACCGTTCTTGTTACATACTCGTTCGACTCCACTGTAAGTGATACAGTCGTTGACGCTTCCTTTGTAATACTTTCAGCAATAACCTCCGTACTCTCCGCCAGCTTCTGAACCTCCTTAGCAACAATAGCAAATCCCCTTCCATGCTCAGCTGCCTTAGCTGCCTCTATAGCCGCATTTAAAGCAAGTATTTTTGTATTAAGTGCAATTTCGTTAATTGACAGAGCATCCGTATTAATCTTCTTCATTGCATCACTGGTCATAGCCGAAGCGCTTGATACGTTCTGAATCCCCTTTTCTGCATTCTTAGAGATTTTTTCAGCACTATTGGCATTGTAGGAACTCTGTTGAATATTACTATTTATTTCCTCAATATTAGCACTTATCTCCTCAATATTAACAGCCTGAGTATTAGATGTTGTACTCAAATGACTAGCAGAATTTGCAACCTGATCACCATGATTAACCAACTCTGCAGAAATTTGCTTTATCTCTCTGATAACACCTGAAATATTAGCACTCATCTTTTGCAGGTCGCGACTAATAACTCCAAACTCATTGTTTTCATTAATTTGATCCAGGTTCTTAACCTTAAGCAAATCCCCCTGCTCCAAACTGGCTATAATCTTTTGAATATTGCCAATTGGCTTCTTCACCACTTTCTGCAAAACATAAACGGTAGCAAACAAAGCCCCCAATGCAGGCACAAAAAGCCAATAGTTGTGCGACACCCCAAAGCTAAAAGCCGTAAATGCCAGTGTAGCCAAACTGGGAAGAAAATAAAGAGCTACTTTCCAAATAATAGATTTCTTACCGATATAATAAACAACAGGCAGATAAAACAAAGAACTAGCGGTTAAAAGAATCAGGTATTCCAAGTATACATTCATGATACTTCGCGTTAAATGATATAATATAAATAATTAGACAGATTGTTGATTTACAAATATACATATTGCTATTTTCATACAACAACTGTTTATTAACAAATTATATTACTACGGTAATGTTATTATTTAGTTACATTTAACCTAATACATTTAATTAGTTATAAATAAAATAGCCTGAAAATTCGATGATTTTCTTGACAATAACCTCTTTTAAACACAAGCTTTTGAAACTTCCTTAAGGCCA
Source organism: Bacteroidales bacterium (assembly GCA_022361295.1). Classification (GTDB taxonomy): domain Bacteria; phylum Bacteroidota; class Bacteroidia; order Bacteroidales; family Marinilabiliaceae; genus Carboxylicivirga. The sequence goes on along the minus strand of JAKSBD010000380.1, from coordinate 5,687 downwards.
CATCCATTCCCTAAAAGCTTTCATAAACTTTTGGTATCAACAAATCCGAAGTTGTATTAGACAATTAAAATAAGTGTAGATTTTTTTTACAAAAACCCGCCGAATATATTCCGTTTATTTTGATGTATAGTAGCATCCTTTGCTTTCACAATCCTTTAAGCTATCGATCTGTTTAATTATAACTGCTATTAAGCCTTTAAATCAATGTCAATGCTTAACAAATTCAAATTAGTTCACATCAATTAAAAGTCATTGAGTAAGCCTATAAAAAAGGTGACACATCAGAATGCATCACCTTTAATTCTCCCAATTAGTAGTATTTAACCTATATTGAATCAGTATCTAAAATACTGATTAAATTCTTTTTACCAAACAAGCCATGAATCATTTGCTACTATTTATTTAGAATAAAGCTTAAAACATCAAAGTCTAGTATCTATTCAACAGCAGAAATCTGCAGAATTACTGATTAACCTTAAGGAAAGCCCCTCTATTCACCAACAAACAGTGCAGTATCTATAGTCAACAATATTAATTAATCACCTCATCAATACTAACAGTGCGTTTAGTATGGTCAGTATCATAATCAAATACCATACTACCATCAGATGCGAGGCTAATCGAATTTAAATCATACCATACAATTGCTTTACCAACTTGTACTCCATTTAAAAACTTAATGTGGTAATTACTTTCTTCAGGCCTGGTGATTTGCAGGTTGCTGTTATTTTTAATCTTCATCGAAAATAGCGATACGTTGCGCCCCTTGTAAGTTTCAACTTTCACAACACCACCATCATTAATAACAAACTGCATACTGAGCAAACTCTTGTATACATCAGGATTCTGTTTATAAAAGTCCGGGTTATGCTTATTCATCAGATTACGTACGGTAATACCGGAGATACGCCCTCCATTTTGTGACAACAATTTGAGCGTTGAAAACAAAGCCACCATATGACGATTCATATCCTGCTCTTTAAAGCCTTTCATGTAAGACTCAATCTGACCTTCTGCACTAAACTCAGCACTTGACAAAATAATAGGTACATCTTTTGTCAATCCTTCTATTTCTCCAACTACACCACGAACAACCACTTCATTTTTGGAATCGATGGTAATCTTCGGTTCGAAGCTAATCTTTTCTGTTGGAAAGGACAGTAAGTCTATTTTAGTCCCATCGGCTTTATATTTTCCATAAAAAGCCAGTTTTTTGCCTTCAGGTACTTCAAAATCTATTGTTTCATTAAGTATTGGCTGGGCTCTGCTTGACAATCCAAGCACAAGGTGTGCAGCATGCTCACTGCGAGCCAGCCGGCGACGCTCCATACTTACAGTACCGGTATAGTTAATCAGAGCATATATATTACCTTCTTTACCGGCATTAAAAGCCTGGGTAAATCCATTATTACTGCAACTAACAGGTTTGAACCATTCTAAAGTTCCACCCTGGTCGAATGTGGCAAACCATAAATCGCGCGTACCACCCAGAGCGGTATATTGATTCCCGCCAATGTTTATATCGTTACTAAACCAACCTGTTACCATCATCTTCCCATTCTCTGCAACTGTGCGATCTGCTATGAAAATATTACCCTCATTTCCCTTCTCAAGCGAACGGGCAATCATTTGCCATATATTATTCAAACGACTGTCATTATTAATCTTAATAGCCAGTGGTGTATATCCTTCATACTCGGGCATAACTGAACCAATCGGGGCATTAATATAGGTTGGATCAGTAATAGTATAACGGCGTCCGTCAACCAGGAATGAATAACCTTCAACCGGCCCTGAAAATGATACAGCTGCGGCCATATGACTAAAATAAGTAATGGCAATGGCATCAAGTCCCAGCAGTTCATTCACTAAGCGGGTAAATAATACAGTACGATCTTCACAATCGGAATAAGGATAATAGAAAATTTCATCGGGAAAGAACATCTTTTCCCGGTTAAACTGGTCGCGGTCAGTTTTATATTCAAAGGAATTATGGAGATAATCCAACAGATAGGTTACAGCCTGTGTTTCACTTTTCCCTTCAATTCGAGGCTGTATGTGTTCATATAAAGATTCTTTAACATTAGCTGACATGGCGGCATTTAAATACACCGTATTAACAGTTTGCGGATAACTGTTTAAAAAGGCCATGACAGTTTTATCCATTTTTAGCCGTAATGCCTGTGTTTCGTTAGGTAGTGTGGTGTTTCGAACTACTGTATTACTTTCATCAGTATAGTTAAGTGCAAATGGCAAATGCAAATCCACTTTTTTGGTAGCACCACCAAAATCCTTCGTATAAGTCATCATATTCCTGATGCCTTTTTTATTGCTCATCAGGTAAAAGTTGCTACCATCAATATTATAAAAAGGCTTTTCGTAAACCTCCTGCATAAATGGTAACAGCAAATACACGGAACTACCTGAATAACCAATTTTAGCCTGGTAACCGGCCTGATTTAACATAGCCCAGGTCCACATAACTCGACCGTTAGCGGTTGAGTGCAATTGATGCGATGTCAAATCAATCAACTGATAAATACCCCAATCATTCAGGTTTTTATCTTCGGCATATGATAATAACGACTCAATGAATACCTGGTAGTAGGTGGCCGTAAAATCATCCCAGTAGCCGGCAAAAGCCGATGGTTTTACTGTTTTAACAGTCAAAGCACTCATACGTTTATCAACCACTAATGGCGCAGGGCTTCCAAAGAAATCAATTTCTATTTCTCTAGAATAAGCCTCACTGTCTTCAGGCACTTTTAATATTGGTGAAATAGAAAAGGCCGCCGCATCACTAATGACCACATCCGGTTTTACAGGAGCCGGTAACTCCATCTCTAAAGGATCTCTTTTTTCAGGAATATCTACACGATCGGGAACTTTAACCGGATCCAGCTTATCAACCGGCTTTACTTCTACATCTTTATCCGGCTTATAAACAGGCTGATCAATAGGTTTTGGCACATCAACAGGCTTAACCTTCTCTTCAGTTTGTTCTACTTCAGTAAATCCTTTTTTAAGGTATTTTTTAAAGGCCTGATTCATGGCTTTCAAACGTGCATCGTATTCTTCCTGCATACGCTTTAAATTAGCCTCGTAGTCCTGATTCATTTTTGCCATGCGCGCATTATACTGATCATCCATTTTTTTAAACGGATCATCCTGATCGATTTGCGCTGTTGAAAGCAGAGTAATGCCTATTAAGGCGAATAAAGATAAGAGTCGTTTCATAGCTTTGCTTTTTGGTTAGCAATTGCTCTATTTGAGTTTAACAAAGGTACGCGATTCAAAAATTGTTCCAAGTTTTTTGAACAGATAGTACCTGCTGAGATGAAAGAGATATATCAGAGCTATATAATAGGCATACGAAATCGTGAATCAAAAGCGATAAACCAAACCAAGGGTATTTCCTGAACTTATTATGCTTACTTTACTCTTTTTATCTCTCTTGACATGAAGGCTTGGTATAAGATAACCAACTGCACTACCCAAAACAGCACCTGTAATAATATCAGTCGGGTAATGGTGTCCGGATCGATAGCGAAGGTAGGCTGTGGTAGCAGCCAATGATAAGCTTGTCCATAAAATGACCTTGCTAAGTAAATTATTTCCATAGATATCGCGGTAAGTCTTTGACAGAAAAACCGCTGTTGCAAAAGCTGCCGATGTATGTCCGGAAAAGAATGAGTCATAAACATTTCTTTCTTCTATCATCCGTTCCCGTTCTTCAAAACTAATTTCAGTATTATACAGATAGGGACGCTTACGCATAACCAGCGATTTTGTCAGTCCCGTTATACCTGATGTAACAATAAGCACTTCATAGTACATTACTGCATATGTAAGTGCATTATTAAAATTCTTATTCAATGCTTCACTAATCAGTAAAATGGATGGTGCGGTTCGTAAAATACCTTTCGTAACACTACTCCAGTTATGCAAATCATTACTCCAGTAATAAGTCGCTCTCCTGTCAAAGCAATTAATATCGTTTCTCGATAGAGCAGCAAGCTCTTCTGTGGTCATTCTATCCTGATGCTCCATCCTGTATTTGGCGTAATAATCTGCAGACAAACCAACAGCAATAATCAGAACATCCTCTCCCTTCAATTGATAAGGAAATTCTTTGTGCTGACCTCTCATAAGAACAGAAATCATAAAGAATCCGATCAGGCACAACATTTGATGAACTAATCCTGGCATCATGTGCATATAATTTATAAATCCGAATTTAAAAGCTCATCACACTTTTGGCAAGTGCTATTGATAAATTACCTTTCCCCAGGTCTTACCCCATCCTTTTTCATGAATAAAAGACTCCGAACAGCTGCATACAATCTTACAATTCCCTTCATATGGTACAACACATCACCGCACAATTCATCAATCATCAACCAAATCCGCACTTCATACGTTTTTTTTCTGGATTCATTCAATTGTTGTTTGGTCATATAAATTAAAAATCAACATTTGCGACAATTCTAAATAAAAAACATCAACAATATTATACCCACAGTTATGAATAAAAAAGGAGTATCATTACTAATTGCCATTGCGATTATTATAGCTGCAGTTATATCTAATAAGGTTATTTCGGCATCGAAAGAAAAGGGTGCAGTTGAACTGGAAGCAAGCAAAGGCCTTTTGGTTAATGTGGTTTATCCGCAAAAAGAAACCATTGAAAACCAATACCAGGGAACCGGTAAACTTAGAGCCGTTGACCGTTTTGAAATTGTGGCCCAGGTAGATGGCCAGCTATTACCGTCGGCCCGCGAGTTTAAAGAAGGTAAAAGTTACAAAAAAGGCGAGCTGATGCTGGAGATAGACCATCAGGAGTATAAAATGAACTTACTGGCCCAAAAAAGTGAGTTTGTTACTCTTGTTACTTCTATACTGCCCGACTTAAAATCAGATTATCCAGATTCGTACCCAATTTGGCGCCAATACGTTGCATCTATTGAAATGAGTAAAAAACTGCCAACTATTCCTGAACCTCAGACTGAGCAGGAACAGTTTTACTTATCGGGCAAGGGCGTTCTAAGCAAATATTACTCAGTCAAATCAGGTGAAGAGAAGTTTATTAAATATACCATATGCGCACCATTTACTGGTGTAGTTACATCTGTAGATGCTGAAGCTGGTAAAGCAGTTCGCTCGGGCTCGTCATTAGGTACAATGATAAGTACAGCCAGCTACGATTTAGAAATTACGATCCCCCTGGCTAACATGGATCAAATAAATGTAGGAACTGAAGCAAGCTTGAGCTCAAGCGACATAGACGGTCAGTGGATTGGCAAGGTTGCTCGTATCAGCGGTGACATTGATGAACAATCACAAAGTGTTAAAGTGTTTATTCGTGCTAGCGGTCGTGAGCTTAAAGAAGGTATGTACCTGAATGCTGAAATTAACCAGAAACCTTTGGAAAATGCCATGCGTATTCCGCGCAAAATGCTTGATAACAACAACCGTATTTACATTGTTGAAAACAATCAACTCAAACACCTGCAGGTTGATGTTTTAACCAGGCAAAGTGATTATGCCATTATTCAGGGACTTGAGGAAGGTACGGCAGTTTTATCTACCGTCATTAAAAGTGCATATGATGGAATGCCGGTACGTGTGAATGAATAATTATTAGTGTATAGTGATTAATGATGAGTGAGTGCTTAATAACTAAACTG
>JAKSBD010000196.1 GCA_022361295.1 Bacteroidales bacterium | reverse complement strand
CCAGTTGTCTAACCATTTAATAGCTTGGTCTGCCATACCGTGCGAAATATGAAACTCTGAACCATCAACATTGGTTTTTGGTGTTTCTATTGGCACTGTATTTTCGTATAATAGTGGATGAAACTGGTTGGTTTCGCCGCCTAAGAATCCCCAAAAATATTCAAAACCCCACATGCCTGTTGGCCAGGTTTCAAAAGGACCGATAGGTGATGCATCTTGCAATGGTGTATTATGCCATTTACCAAAAGCCGCCGTTGCATAACCATTTTCTGTTAAAATTTTAGCTATTGATGGAGTGGTATAATCCATTTGCGAGTTGTAACCCGGGTATCCTGAAGCAAATTCAGAAATAATACCTGTACCAATTTGATGGATGTTGTAACCTGTTAAAATAGAACCCCTAGTTGGCGAACAAGTTGCAGCTACCGACATGTGCGAGTAGCGAACACCGTCATCTCCAATTCTATCGAAAGCAGGTGTTTGCATGGCTCCACCAAAAGAGCTGGCCGCTCCGTAACCGGCATCGTCTAACATGACAATCATTACATTAGGCGCTTTATCAGGTGCTCCTTGTTTTTGTACAAAGTAGGGTTCCGATTCGGCTAAGGTCTGACCTTGAACGCCCTGCCATTCTTCAAGTGGATAAGGTATTGCAACTCCGTTATCTTTTACCTCTTCCTGCGGTTGATGTGTACATGAAGCTAAAATAGCTGTCATTATCATCGCTAATACTAAACTTAAATTTTTCATTATTATCTGTTTTAAATTATTAATTGTTTTTGTTTTACATGAGCAAAAGTAAGGGGTAAAAGGTGCTTGCTTTTAGACAGGTGTGTCGAGTGAGATGTTAAATAATTTAAATATTTCGCATCTAATAATAGACGGGTAAAAGATAGATACTGTGTAAGTTAATTACTTGTGGTGATGAATGCAATATTTAGACATTTATTATACCTAAATGATATTGCCTTCCAATTGTTGACTGGAATTATATTCAAGTATTGTGGTCTTTGTATTCCAGTGTTAGTATTGAGCCAATAAAAAAATCAACTGAATGAGAGGAAAATAATTGGATCGTAGTGTACTAAGAACAAAGAGCTCCTCTGAATTTCTGAGGAGCTCTTTGCTTATGCTTATTATACTATTTATTTTCCTTGAATAAATGCCGGAGGCACATAACTCCCAATTGTTTCAGGATTGGCCTGAGAAGCTCTAATTGCAAGAACAATTTGCTCACTTGGTGTGTACAACCAATTTCCATCCTGTGGTTCTTTTGAGAATTTGAATGTTATTGAACCATCTTCCTCAAATTGCATTTGATCCATGGTTATTACATATGACTGATAATCATTTTCAGAAACAAAAACATTCCCGTCATGTATGGTTATTGACCAAAAACCAATATCGGTTAATGGGGGAAGCTCCTCAGGCTTAAAGGTTATTTCGCCCTCTCCTTCGGTAAATAACATAAAGTAATTGGCTTCTTCTTTTGAATTACCCCATAGGCCAAAGTCGGCTCCAAATGCACGGTTTAAATAGTTGCCATTTAAAAATTCACGTGTTCCAAACAGTTCAGTTGCACCAATCCATCCATTACCAATTTGTGTGTTTACGCGTTCATTCTGAATGTCATGATAAGCAGAGTCTATTCCCTCCTGTACTAATTTTAAATCTGCATCACTTAAATTCACCTGGTTGTTAATGCCAATTTTAGCAAAGCGTTCAAACATTTCCACTTCTGGTTCAGGTATTTCCTCTAACAATACGTTTATATACTCAACAAACTGAGGTGAGAAAGCTTTTTCTTTGTTATAGCTTGGGTAATTGCTTGTTTTTTCCGGAGCATCAATCACTTTAATTTGAGCTTGTAAATTTCTGACATATTCTAATTCACTTCTATCTTTAATATCAATGCGATTCACCATTAATGCACAGTTGCCTTCCATTAATACAGGAGTCGCTTTAGAATTTTGTGGAATGCTTTGATTTTGGTTGTAAAAAACAAACTGACCTCCATCTCCGTTGTTTGCCCGCGAACCCAAGTAATAGAAATTATGGGTAAAAACATCAACAAATTGATAAACTACATAACGGTCCTTAATTTCTGGAACCTCAATAGTTACCGGGCCATTGGAAATATCAATAAATATACCCCCAGTCATGGATGTTAAGTTTGGTGCAACAATAGGTTGTCCAACATTATCCATGGGAAAACCTGGATTCATCGCAGGAACATTAGGTACCATATTCATGTAATCAAACATGTTATTAATGGTTTTTACTTGCTCCATCATAGGATAAGCATAAATAAATGCATCGTATGCTACATCTTTTAGGTTGATTTCAGTGTTCTGTTTTTGATTGTTTTGACAGCTAAATAACATACCTGCTGTTATAGATGCCAATACTAATTTCTTTAATAATCTCATGACTTTGACGTTTAATAACTAATACTTGTTTAATTTCTGATGTAAAAGTATAGTGCCTTGAATAGCAATATTTAGACAGGTGTGTCGAGAAGGTGAAATTAATTCGCGCTTCTCTTTGAGAGGGAAGCGCGAATTAATTATTGTATTATTT
>JAKSBD010000193.1 GCA_022361295.1 Bacteroidales bacterium | reverse complement strand
TCTTCAAGAGATTTGTAAAGGCCGGCCCCGTATGCAGCACCTCGTGCTGCCCCCAGCGCTCCGTCAGTTTCGTATAGTTCAATGGTTGAGCCTGATATATCTGCCAGGGTCTGACGGAAAACAGGGCTAAGGAACATGTTGGCCTTACCGGCACGGATAACTTTCGTTTCAATTCCGGTTTGCTCCATCACTTCCATGCCATATTTAAAACTAAAGGCAATACCTTCTTGTGCAGCACGTAAGAGGTGGCCACGTGAGTGAAGGTTAAAGCTGAGGTTTTTAACTGTTGCTCCGGGGTTCTCATTCTTCAATACCCGCTCAGCACCATTACCAAATGGAAACACTAACAGGCCGTCGCTACCTGGTTTAACTGCTTCGGCTTCATTATTCATTTGCACATAATCCAGGTCTGCAGCCACATTTTTGCGTAACCACGAATTCAGTATACCTGTGCCGTTAATACAAAGCAGTACACCCAGACGATTGTCTATATTGGTGTGGTTAACGTGCGCAAATGTATTAACACGTGATGCCGGGTCATATTTTAATTGATCACTAACCCCGTAAACTACACCCGAGGTGCCGGCAGTAGCAGCCACTTCACCAGGGTTCAGCACGTTTAAGCTTAGTGCGTTATTAGGTTGGTCACCAGCCCGGTATGAAATGGCAATGCCCGGATCTAAATCCAGCTCTTTTGCTGTTTCGGGACATAATAAACCCTGGATTTCAAATGTTTCTTTAATGGTTGGTATAACGCCTTCATTAAAACCGTAATTTTCCAATAATTCTTTAGAAACCGTTTGTGTTTTAAAGTCCCAGAAAATACCTTCAGATAATCCACCTTTAGTAGTAACCATGTCACCACTTAGCTTATAGGCAATATAGTCGCCCGGCAGCATAATCTTATATATTCTGGCGAAAGTTTCTGGTTCATTTTCTTTGACCCACTTTAATTTCGAAGCTGTGAAATTACCCGGTGAATTTAACATGTGCGACAAGCAATGCTTTTCACCAATTTCATCAAAGGCCTTATTCCCATATTCAATAGCACGACTATCGCACCAGATAATAGCAGGACGCAATACCTCTCCGTTTTTATCAACAGTTACAAGCCCATGCATCTGGTAAGAGATACCAATTGACTTGATGGCTGATTTGTCAATGTCGGAAGTAGCCAATACATCTTTTAGCGCCAACTTCAGGTTGTTCCACCAATCTGAAGGGTTTTGTTCTGCCCATCCGGCTTGTGGGCTTAATATGGCCATTTCTT
>JAKSBD010000693.1 GCA_022361295.1 Bacteroidales bacterium | reverse complement strand
TTAAAAATATTGAAAATATTGATGGGGAGATACCAAAGTGGCCAACTGGGGCGGACTGTAACTCCGCTGACTTATGTCTTCGTAGGTTCGAATCCTGCTCTCCCCACAATTAGAGGTTCTGCTAGAAATAGCAGAGCCTTTTTTTGTGTCTTTACTTTCCAATTAATTTGCTACTTTTAAGCAAAACAATGCGAGCATGTTAGTTAAAATATATCCCGAAAATCCAAACGAAAAGGAAATATGTAAAGTAGTTGATGTTTTGAGAAATGGCGGACTCGTCATCTATCCGACTGACACTATTTACGGAATTGGTTGTGACATTAACAATGCCAGAGCTGTTGAAAAGGTTGCACGCATTAAGGATATCAACCTAAAAAAAGCCAACCTTTCGTTTATTTGCTACGATTTAAGCCACATATCCGATTTTACGAAACCCCTCAACAATCATGTGTTTAAATTGATGAAAAAGCACCTTCCGGGACCATTTACTTTTATATTGCCTGCCAACAGTAATATTCCCAAACTGTTTAAGAACAACAAAAAGACAATTGGTATTCGCGTGCCCGACAATAATATCATACGTGAATTGGTTAAAGAACTGGGTAACCCTATTTTATCCACTTCTGTAAAAGATGAAGACGATATTATTGAATACACAACCGATCCAGAACTGATTTACGAAAAGTTTGCCGACCAGGTTGATGTAGTTATCGATGGTGGATACGGTGACAATGAGCCATCGACCATTGTTGATTGCACAACCGACGAACTGGAAATTGTACGTTATGGAAAAGGAGAGATCGAATTGTAAAACCCTCCTTTCTTTTTTTGCAGTAATTATAAAACGCCTTGCCTGTAATGATTAAACGCCTGATTCTTAACGACCGATTTATACTCTTCCTGATTCTTTTAAATTCATTATTACTCTTTATAAGCGGATACGAAACCAATCGGTCAAATGGTTATTACATCACTATCATTGACAACCTTATTACCATTATTTTCCTGGCCGAAGTAATAATAAAATCAAGAGAATACGGATTTAAAAACTACCTCAAATCAAACTGGAACAAGCTTGACTTTATTTTGGTATGCTTGTCAACCCCCGCATTACTAACATTTGTTTTTCACATGCAGGTTGAAGATTTCAGTTTTCTGCTGATTTTTCGAATCATGCGCATCTTTAAAACCATTCGCTTCATCAAATTCATCCCGGATATTGAGCATTTGATAGCCGGGATACAAAGAGCGCTTAAAGCATCTGTTTTCGTATTAATTGGTTTTGCCATATACATCTTTATCATAGGCATATTATCCTTCTATTTCTTTCACGAGAGTGGCGGAAAATTTTACAAAGATCCAATAACATCACTTTATTCAACTTTTAAGATATTCACAGTTGAGGGCTGGTTCGAAATACCGGAGGCTATTACTGCCAATTACTCTACCACTAAAGCATTTATTACTTATCTCTATTTTATATTTGTAGTTATAACAGGTGGTATATTCGGCTTGTCTCTTGTCAATTCTATTTTTGTCGATTCAATGGTTAGCGACAACAACGATGATCTGGAAAAGAAAATAGATAACCTTGAAATTAAAATATCGAAGATATTGGAAAGAGTAACAGAACAGGAGAGCGAGAAACAAGTATAATCCTCTTTATTTATAGACTTTTTAATATCTAATGTAAAACACTAATTTTAAACACATTGCAAATCCATGAAAAAACAAGCGTGTTTTTTAAAAAAAGAAACGTGTTTTTGTGTAAAATGTAGCGTTTATTCCCCACTAATCATGCCAGGTTTTATTTCGACTGTCGAATATTACAATTAGCATGCATTACTTTGAAGCAGTAAAGAAGAATTAAAATAAGGCTTACTCCTTCCAAAAATAAGGTGAAAACAACAGGATTACAGTAAACAGTTCCAATCGCCCTATCAGCATCAGAAATGATAAAAACCACTTTCCAAAAACAGGCACTTCGTAAAAATTAAGAGCAGGCCCTACTTCACCCAGCCCTGGTCCGATGTTACCTATTGATGTAGCCACAGCCCCAAGAGCAGTATCCAAATCGTAGCCCATAATACTCATAATAATCATGGCAATCCCCACCGTCATCATATAAATAACAATAAAGGCCAGAACATTTGTAATAATACCCTGGTTGACAGCTCGATTATTATACCTAACAGGTATAACTGCATTAGGATGGACCAGCCGTTTTAGCTCAAAAAAGCTATTCTTCATCAACAGTACAATACGCAC
>JAKSBD010000362.1 GCA_022361295.1 Bacteroidales bacterium | reverse complement strand
TGGTTTCAGCCACTCACCCATCTCTCCTTTTCACCTCTTTCTTTAAAGAGAAACAATCGCTCTGTCTTCTCTAACCCTTGTCCTCTTTGCGATTGCGATTGCAAAAGTAGCAAATAGAATTAAACTGCCAAAATTAAAATGAAAAAAATTGGACACTTTTTACAGGCTCTTTTTGTTCAATTCTCATAACTAATTATCGATCAAAAAAAAAGCTACCCGAGGGTAGCTTTAAAAAAATTAATCTTTTTTAGGAGGCTTATTGCCTGGCTTGGCAATTGAGTCTCTCATAGCCGTATCGGCCTCTATGTTTTTATACTTTAGATAATCCATTACACCAAGGTTACCGCTACGGAAAGCCTCAGCAAGAGCCCTTGGCACGTCGGCTTCAGCTTCAATTACTTTAGCTCGTGCTTCCTGTGCCTTAGCTTTCATTTCCTGTTCTAAAGCTACTGCCATTGCTCTGCGTTCTTCCGCTTTAGCCTGTGCAATATTTTTATCTGCATCTGCCTGATCAATCTGCAGTCCTGCACCGATGTTTTTACCTATGTCAATATCAGCGATATCAATTGACAAGATCTCAAATGCTGTTCCCGCATCCAAACCTTTTTCCAATACTACTTTTGAAATAGAGTCAGGATTTTCTAATACTGCTTTATGCGATATAGATGAACCAATAGATGAAACGATACCTTCACCTACACGTGCTAATACGGTCTCCTCACCTGCTCCACCAACTAACTGCTTAATATTGGCACGAACTGTTACACGCGCCTTAGCAATTAACTGAATACCATCCTTAGCAACAGCTGCTACCGGAGGTGTATCAATTACCTTTGGGTTAACTGACATCTGAACTGCTTCAAACACGTCACGACCTGCCAAATCAATAGCTGTTGCCATTTGGAAGTTAAGGTCAATATTTGCTTTTGCAGCCGACACCAATGCATGAACAACGTTTTCAACATGCCCGCCGGCCAGATAGTGAGCTTCTAACTCATCGCGCTTAACTTCTGATAAACCTGCTTTATAAGCCTCAATTAACGCACGAACAATTACCCCCGGAGGCACTTTACGAATACGCATTAACACCAATTGTATTAATGAAATCCGTACGCCTGAAACCAAGGCAGAGAACCAAAGTAAAATTGGCACATAATAAAGAAATAAGAATACAACGACAATGACCGCTGCTATCAAAAATATGGGAGCTAATCCTTCCATTTAATTAGTTTTTGGGTTTGACAATTATGTAAGTTTTAAATACTTCTTTAACTACTACTTCGGTGTTTTCATCAACAAAATGCCCGGGGCACTTTCCTTCAAGGACTTCACCATTAATCATTACTTTACCAACCGGATTTAAGCGTGTAATTGCCACACCTTCATCGCCGGTATTAATATTACTTTCTTCAACGGTTTCCACTTTCCCATCCACCTCTGTTTTTAGCATCAATTTATTCCAGGTTTTTGAGCGAAACGACATAACCAACATGAGCACACCTGCAAATAATGTGCTGAATAAAGCAATATTACCATAGGTGGTACCATATCCCTGATAGGTCAGAAAAATTCCACCTGCAGTAAAAATAAACCCGCCGATACCAGCAATGGTAACGCCAGGAAAAACAAAAAACTCTAAAATAAATAAGAATAATCCTAAAAGGATGATTAAGACAATAACAAGTGCAGACATATAATTAATCAATTGTAACCAATAAACGTTCTTCCGACAACTGTTCCTTAAGAGAAAGCAAGTCATCAACATTACCCGATTTGATCTGACAAGAACCGGTATAGTGTGTTAATAAAGCACATTGTTCTGCCTGAATAGCATCGTGCTCACATACTTCACATAAAACATCAATTACATGATCGAAAGAATTTTCATCGTCGTTATGAAGCGTTAGAATACGCTTTTCGTTTCCATCGCCCTTCATATTATGCTCTTCACTTCTTTTGCTAAATGAAACCATATCATAAAAGTTTCTATAAATTAACCATATTTTTTTGTGAAAAACTAATTTCTACTTTTTCAGCTCTTCAGTTAAATTAATTTGCCTGCCTTCTTTAAACACAACAATAAAAGCGCCAGGAAAACCTGCATCCCTAACCTGTTGAACATTTTTATTTGCCTCATTATATGATGCATAATTACCTGCATAATACTTCGTCAATTGCTTGTTGGCTATCTTTTGCTTTGAAATTGGTGGAATTTTTGAAACAGCATCACCATTTGGTTCATTCTTAAATACACCTATTTGAATTTTATAAACCAACTTATCCTCAGACTTTTTAAATGCATTTTCCACCACTTTGGCCGGTTCTTCTTTTGCAACATCGAAACCCTGAAGTTCCTGATAGGTCTTTGGAACCTTTGTTTTCGTTGCCGGCACCTTATCATTTGTATCGCCTTTGGATTCGGCATATCGGGTCAATCCTTGTTCCTGAGCATTTATGCCGGCTCTTTTAATTGTTCCTGCCCTTTCATATCTAACAATATCAAAACCATTAACCGGATCAATCATCTCCATGGCCTCATTAAAGTACTCCCTTCCTTCTGACTGCAAATTTTCAAGATAAGTCAAGTCTTCAATGGTATTGGATAACAGAATCTCTTTGATACGTTCATCATAAATAATCACTTTCTTATTAAGTGATTCGTGATATAGTTTTAGCGCTGTCAGTTTTAATTCTTTCGCCTTAAACACCTGAAGTTGTGTTGCACTTTCTTCCTCTACTGAATCTTTACCTTTTATAACTGCTAAAACCGATTCTGTTTCAGCAGGTGCATTATTCGCTTCTTCCAATAGTTTTGATGATTCCAGGTTAAGGATATTACCCCATACATAAAGCGAATCGGCATGACGAAGTTGTTCAATTTCTTCCGTGTCAAATAATTGCTGGTACATTTTTTCCAGTTCCTGCAGCTGGCGGGCAAATTCTTCATCAGTATAAAATGTATATTCTTCAGGTATTAATATTTTTTCCAGATCCACATCCTTCTTCCTCTCTACTTTCACCTGACTTATAGAAATATACTTGCCACTGGCCACTAACTCCTTAATTTTATTTTGTTCGGTCAGGCGGGCCTGGTAATAAGTCCGTTCAATCTTTTCATCCAATCCATACACCCTTTTCTCCATTGATAATATATCATTAACCAACATAGAGCGTTCTGTATCTGAATTGGTACGTGCATATAGATTTCGCTTCTGACGCATTAATGAAGACAGGCTATCCTTTTGAGCTTCCAGTTTCAAAGCTGTCTTAAATTTTGATCTGGCTTCATCACTCCTAAAGTGCTCCAGCTGGCTATATATCAAAGTGTCAGCCACAACAAAATGGAATGCTTTATCAGCTTTTGCGTTTGCTTTTTTCGTTTTTTCATTACCCCCATTACCTGCCTGGCGCTCAATATCAGATAATGGCATACCAGCCACAATTCTTACATCATTAATATCCTCAACAAAACTTTTAACAACCGAGTTATCCCATTTAATGGTATAAACAATTAATGTAGAATCACTGGTTTCACGATTGGATGAAAACCACGCCAACTGATTAAATTCATCGGCTACGAATAAATAATCATCTTTAGGTGAGTTAAAAGGGATTCCCAAATTAACAGGATTCGTAAACGTCTTTTGTTCGGCATCATCATCTGCTTTGTACAAATCGTAGCCTCCCATACCTCCTTCACGATTAGATGAAAAGAAAATCGTTGAACCATCTATTATAACAAACGGGTGTCGGTCATCAGCCTCAGAGTTAATGCCTTCCAATGCCACACTTTCACTCCATCCGTCAAGCAGTTTTTCCATTTTAAAAAGCCTACCAATGGCTTCTTCATTTTTCATTGAGAAATACACTTCATCGCCTCGCTCGGTCAGGTAAAGTACTCCGTTGGGATCCACACCAGACTCAAAAAACTCATTATTTTGCCCCACCTTACCAACATCTGCGGCCGGATTATAGGCATTTAAAAACTCATCTATTAATACGGTATCACGCTCATAAACATCTAAATGGTAAATTTTAGCCGACTGCTGTAAACCAAACTCACTTTCACGCTTGTACTTCTCAGCCTTATCATTCCGAATATCAGAAGCTGAGGCATATTTTAGAAAGCGATTATATTGGTTGATAGCCTCTTCAAACTGATAGCTTAGCTGGTAAGCCCTTCCCAGATAATAATAGGCATCGCGACTGACACCTTTAAGAGCAGCATATTTAAGTCGCTTAACAGCCTGTGAAATATCATGATTATTCTGTATCAGGCAAATACCATAATAATAATTGTATTTTATCTGGCGATCATATCTCTTTAACAAGGACTCATAGGCCTTCTCGGCTTCAGTATAATTACCTTCTTTAAACAGGGCAAGGGCTTCTTTTGCCGAATAAACTTTATCCTGGGCAAAGCATAAGTCCGAAAATCCGGTTATAATTATAAATAATATTAAAGCTATCGACTTCAATTTATACATAAGGTTGTCTGTTTCTAGTGTATTTTAAAGTCCCAAAATTAAACATTACACAACAAATTGCTAATTCGACCCTTGAAAATAATTATAAAAGATCGCATTTGTCAATCGTTCAGCTAAACTATTTTCCAAAGCTTACAAATTCTTTCTTTATGTTTATATGCATCTGAAAGAATGGCTGTTAATAACTTTTGAACCTTGCCCACCATTAATCGTTCTTATTTAAATATATTTGTAACTAAGAATGGCATGTCAATCAGGTATGCCTATTCGCTTTAAAATCAACAAAGATGCTAAAAGAAGGAGATAAAGCTCCCGTATTTAAGGGGCTCAATCAAGACGAAAAAGAAATCAGTTTAAATGATTTTGCAGGTAAAAAAGTGATTTTATATTTCTACCCAAAAGATAATACGCCTGGGTGTACTGCTGAATCATGCAACTTAAGTGATAGTTATGATGAGTTAAGTGCAAAAGGTTTTGAAGTTGTTGGTGTCAGTCCTGATAGCATTACTTCTCACCAGAAGTTTATTGCCAAGCACAGCCTGCGCTTTAACCTTATTGCAGATACTGAAAAGGAGATATTGCAACAGTATGATGCATGGGGCTTAAAAAAGATGTATGGAAAAGAATACATGGGTGTTTTAAGAAAGACATTTATTATTGATGAAAATGGAATCATCATTAAGATATTTAAAAAAGTTAAAACGAAAGACCATACCAATCAAATACTAACAGAGTTAGACCAATAACCCGACCACAACAAGAAGAAACAGCTTAAAATCAATATAATGGCAGAAAAGAAAGACAATAATGTGAACAAAGAAAAGCTGAAAGCGCTTCAGCTGACCATGGATAAAATTGACAAAACCTATGGTAAAGGAACCATTATGAAAATGGATG
>JAKSBD010000198.1 GCA_022361295.1 Bacteroidales bacterium | reverse complement strand
TTTGTAGTAATGTACTACAGCTTTGTAAAGAATACAAGCTGACAGGCATTGCTTTAGATTGGGAATGTCCAAAGAATAAAAAGGAGTTATCTGATTACGTTTTACTGGTAAAGGATCTGCACCATTTATTAAACCCAGAAGGTATTGAAATTACTGTAGCTGTTGGTTTCTGGGATAAGCAGGCTCGTTTGGTTGCCAAGATGGAACCATATCTGGCAGGTGTTAATCTTATGACTTACGATAATGTAAGTCCGTCAAAAGGGCATGCTTCATACGATATGGTTAAACGCTCTGTTAAACGTTTTATAAAACATGGAATTCCTCATAACAAACTTCTGGTAGGTGTGCCGTTTTATGGCCGTCACCGTCTGAGCCGGCAAAAAACAATGGCTTATCACCAGGTGCCCGGTTTATGGGAATCAATTAGCGATAAGGGTGAGTATGAAGGGTATTATTTCTCATCTCCTCCCAATTTAAAACGTAAGATGGACTTAATTAATAAAAAGGGATTGGGTGGAATAATGATTTGGGAACTGGGGCATGATGTAGAAAGTACGCACACACAGTCATTACTAAACTACATAAACGCTTATCAAAAATGACCTATATAGATTTTATATTACGACTTTTATGCGCCCTTGTGGCAGGTCTTTTAATTGGTTTTGAAAGAGGCTGGCATCATAAATCCGCGGGTTTGCGCACCAATACATTAGTGGTGGTCGGTTCTGCATTGTATGTAATGCTATCCGTTAAAATAACGCAAAACGAAGGAGATGTTACCCGCATCATTGCCCAGGTGGTTACCGGAATTGGCTTCCTGGGAGCCGGTATCATTTTTAAGGAAGGAATGAATGTAAGGGGACTAACAACGGCAGCTACCGTTTGGTGTAGCTCAGCCATTGGATGTATGGCTGCTGCAGGCTATTTTTTGGAAACCCTTGCCGGAACCATTGTGGTGTTGATTATTAATTATTTTCTGATACCTGTCGATAAGCGATTAGCCGAACGTAATATTGAAGACGAGGAAGATATCTAAGCTACTTGTATAATAACCTGAGTTCGACGTAAAATTTCTGATTCAGATTGCTAATAAAAATGTAAAGCCCGCGAACTATAGAATTTATAGACTGCGGGCTTTATGAGACATCTCTTTTTAAAATTACAGTGTTTTGTAGGTTGCTCTTGTTACTTTATCAAGCCACTGATAGTAGATTTCTATTTGCTTCTTATCACATCCGTTTTGATGCCAGTTATGAAGGTTTTTACTGGTTTTTGAAAAAATGTCTTTCTCAACTAACTCCAATTGCTGAATGATACCGCTACCTTCCCGATTAATCAGTTCTGAAACATTCAGGTACTTGTAACCGGCCGAACGTTTAATAGGGTAGCAGCGGTCTTTCAAGTCCATGGCCAGTTGATTTAGTTCACAATTTTTATCTCCATCGGCCACCAATACCTCTGGCAGGTTTTTACCACCTTTAAGCCATACGGGCAAGGCAAGACTTGTGTTCGGAAAGCCAATCATTGTCCATATTGTTGCCAGCTCAGGATTTTCGCCCTTGGCCACACCCTCAATAAGTATGGTTGATGAAGATCCGTGCCTTGTAATCATATCACCCGAATTAATAAAATGTTGTGCTTTTGGAACAGTGCTGTATTCTTTGCGGAAGTCCTTATTCAGAACCGAATGTTTTAGACAGCGCGAGAAGTCCTGAATGATGGTTTGACTGTTAAGCTGTCCCATGGCATCGGCCTGGTAAAATATATCCTGGGCAATCTGATAGCGGATAAAGCCATATCCGACATCCTTTTTTCCTGTAAAAGAATAATTGGTGCGGATGATATAGCCGTTAGGAGCCTGTGCCGGATCATTGGCATCAAACTTAGTATAAGTGCGATTGTTTACTTCATAAAAGGCAACGCCACCTGTTGCATCCAGAACGCCAAAATGGGCAGCCAGACCTTTAGGGACAGGACGTTGTTCAATTAACTTTTCAAAATCGGCCAGTGTGGCACATTTCATTAATGCTTCCTTCATAAACCGGCCTTCCTGATCTTTGAATGAAGTTGTATCATTCATATTTACATTGAACGAAGCACTGTTCATAATGGCAAATCCTGCAGCATTGGATCCGCCCCATACCTGTTCCCCCTTTGCATCGTTGGAATTAATCATTCCGATGTAATCGTACTTCCCGTCACTGAAGTAGCGCATTTTGTTTTCAAAGGATTCTGTGTCGCGTAGTTTCCATATAAGGGGGCGACCATTGGCGGTGTACTTTCCTGAGATGACAGCCGTGGTGCAGGCCTCACTGACCTGAATGCCCATTAGCAATGCCATAAGGCATAAAAATAGATTCTTCATAAGTTGTTCTATTGGATTTAGAAAAACAAGAAAGCTCTTTGTTCACAAAAAAACAAAGAGCTTTGTCAGGGTTTAATATTCTATATTATCCTAAAGTTGTTGTTAAAGTGTGTTTCTCGCCTGGTTCAATGGTAATGGTGTCTTCCAGGCAATTGGCCGCCTCCACACAAAGCATGTTTTGGTAGCCCTCCAGCAGATCAGGCATTTTATTAGCCAGCTCTTCACCCGGATTCCACACCACAGTCATGCCGCTTCCGCTTTTATCAACTTCAATTGTACGGTTTTTATCCCGGATAATGCACTTTTCAGTACTGCTATACATGCGATTGGTATATTGCTCAAAAGTTAACAATTCATTGTTTTGAACAGCTCTGTCATTGATGACACTATCGAAATAGCCGGCTCCTTCAAGACCTTGTAATTGTACATTAAGAATATTTGAAACATTAAAATATGAATGCAAAGCTCCACTCACCTCAATTGCTTTATTATCCTTATTGATGGTTGTTAGTTCAACCTTTAACTGACGACCTGCTTTAATTGTCAAGCGGGTTTCAAACTGATAAGGCCAAAGTTTAAGAGTTTGTTCACTTGACCTAAGCGTCAGCTCAAGTATTGTTTCATTTTTGTCAGCAGAGCTATGGGCTACCTGCCAGGTGGATGTTCTGGCAAATCCATGTGATGGCAAAGTCTGATCAACCGGATGGGCATTAAACCACGGCCAGCAAACAGGGATACCACCTCTGATTGCTTTCCCGTTCTGATAAACAGCATGTGGACTGACAAATAGAATATCCTCTTGTTCATCAGGAATAAAACTTAAGACATGAGCGCCATACAAGGACACCTTTGCTGTTGAGTAGTCGCTTTTTAGTTCGGCAACAATAGTATGTTCAAATGGCTCAAAGGAGATTTTGTTGTCAATGCCAAATTGCGTGTTTAATACTTCTGAATTCATAGTTTGTGTTTTGATATGTTGCAAAAGTATTGAATATGGTGGGATAAAGAAAGAATATCGTTTATGTGTCTGAAAAAGAGCTATAATGTATGATGCGAGATGGCTCTTTTAGTCCAAAAAAAAGGCCTGAACGTTTTCCGCTCAAGCCTCCGACTGTATGTAGGTTAAATAAAATGCTAATTCTGCACCAACTTTCCTTTAATGCTATCTTCAAATGCCGACAGTGCAGCCTTTGAACCTTCACCCATGGCAATTACAATCTGCTTATAAGGCACTACAGATACATCGCCTGCTGCGTATACCCCCGGCACATTTGTTCGGCAATGCGCATCAATTTCTATCTCGCCTGTCCGGTTCGTTTCCACTACATTGGCAAATACTTTACTGTTGGCCTGTAAGCCTATCTGAACAAATACACCGTCAGTATGGATGGTTTCCACTGTCTCCGTTTCGCGGTGTTTAAACTGTAACGCATTAACTTTGTTACCATCGCCATCAACACTTAGTGTTTGAGCGTTGGTAATAACTTTTACATTGGACAGCTGAGCCAGTTTGTCCTGCAATACCTGATCACCCTTCAGAGTATCAAGAAATTCCAGAACCGTAACCTCCGAAGCAATGGCCGATAAGTCAATAGCTGCTTCAAGTCCTGAGTTACCGCCACCCACAACAACTACTTTCTTGTCTTTGTAAAAAGGTCCGTCGCAGTGTGTACAAAATGCAACGCCTGAACCAATATAATCGCTTTCGCCCGGAACACCCAGTTTACGCCAGCTGGCACCAGTGGCTATTATAAGAGCCGGAGTTATTAGTGTTTCACCCAATGAAGTTGTCAGGTGCTTTTTGCCATCTGTTAACTCTGTTTTCTCAACCAGGCGGTTTTCCAAAATATCAATCGGGTAATCGTTAAGGTGTTTCATCAGGTTGGCCGATAATTCGGCACCGGTGGTTTGAGGCACAGAAATCATGTTTTCAATGGAAACCGTTGCGGTAACCTGGCCTCCAATTGTTTCTGCAACAATGGCAGTTGTAAAACCTTTACGCGCTGAATAAACAGCAGCGGAGACGCCTGCAGGACCGCCACCAACCACCACCACATCGTATTCTTTTTTAATGCTTTCCGATGGCTTAATAGCCGCACCTGTCTGCGCTTCAATTTTAGCCAGTAATTCACCTAAAGATGAACGGCCAACATGTAGCTGCTCACCATTGGCATATACTGAAGGTACGGCTTGGATATCCAATGCCTCAACTTCCGATTGATTAATGCCGCCATCTATTATTTCGTGTGAAATATGAGGGTTTAAAAAGGCCATAATATTTAAGGCCTGCACAACATCGGGGCAATTGGTGCATGTTAATGATATATAGCTTTTCAGTTCTACTTTGGAACTAATGCTTTTAATACGTTTGGTGAGCATGTCATCGGGCAAATTCTTACCAATGCCATCAAGGTTAAGCACCGCCAGTAAAAGAGTTGTGAATTCATGTCCGGTTGGTACCGCTCTGAAACTGACATTACTCGCCTCTTTATTTTTTAAGATGGTAAAGGATAATCCTTCACCGCTGTTAATTTGGATGTCAACTTTATCAGAACATGCTGCGACATCATTTAACAGCTCTGTTAATTCATTTTTGTTTGGATGGTTGTCGGCAACAGTCACCTGAAAAGTAAACTGACTCTTCAGATTTGAAAATACTTGTGTTACCTGGTCTTTAATAGCTTGTTCCAACATGTCTGTGTGTTTTTTAGTTAAGTGTCAAAGGAGTGTTGAGGAAGGATTGTTTTAGAAGAGAGCGATGAGATCCCGATAGCCATCGGGGCTCATCGCTCTTATCTCATTACCAATTATATTTTACCTACGAGGTCAATGTTAGGTTTTAGTGTTTCGTTGCCTTCTTTCCATTTGGCCGGGCAAACCTCAGCCGGATTTTTGGCTACAAACTGCAGGGCTTTCAACTTACGTAACAGCTCATCGGCATTACGGCCAACATTACCGGCAACTACTTCATATGATACAATCTCGCCTTCAGGATTCACGATGAAGGTACCACGTTCTGCCAAACCAACTTCTTCGATCATTACTTCAAATCCACGTGACAAAACACCTGTTGGATCAGCCAACATTGGATAGTTGATTTTTTTGATGGTATCAGACGTATCGTGCCACGCTTTGTGCACAAAATGTGTATCTGTTGAAACTGAGTAAATTTCAGCACCTGTTGCTTTAAACTCATCGTATGAGTTGGC
>JAKSBD010000329.1 GCA_022361295.1 Bacteroidales bacterium | reverse complement strand
TTGCTTCTTCAGCTAAGGCTGCAGGGGTAAAGCTGCCAGAAGAATTGTCTATTATTTCACTGGGTAATGAGCGATGTAATGAGTATGTAACACCATCCTTATCAGCGGTTGATATGCCTGGTTACGATATGGGAAGGACTGCTGTAGAGAAGTTAATCGAATGTATTAAAGAGGATAAAGTGGATAGCTCAATAACACTAAAGCCCATACAGTTACTAATTCGAAACTCTTCCTTTAAGCATTAAAGGCGAATTAAATTAATTATTGTAAAAGTGCAGAAAACCTTGCTTTGTATTTAATAATGCAACCGCTTGCATAGATTGTAATAATTGTGCATCTTTGCTTCAAACCAAAAATATAACAAATGAAACTAACAGGATTAATTAATTGGATTTGTGGCTTTTTCGTGTTGTCCATGATGAGTTGTCAGGTGCATGAAAATCACAATTACATAAAGGAGTTGAATTCAGACTGGTCTATTCAGTCAGCAGACAGAGCTTTGGATGGCGGAGCAAAGTTGAGTAAGTCTTCCTATGATCAAACTGATTGGGTGAAAGGTGATATTCCGGCGACTGTAATGACTATTTTACGTGAAAGTGGAGAATACCCTGACTTGTTCATGGGTGATAATATTGATAAAGTAGATAATAAACGTTTTCAACAACCGTGGTGGTATCGAAAGGTATTTGAGATCAATGATTACGATGTTGATGGAACATATCAGCTCCGGTTTGAAGGTCTTAACTATAAAGCAAATATTTGGGTTAACGGACAGCAAATTGCTGACATAAATACTGTTGAAGGTCCATTTAACAGATGGACTTTTAACGTGAGTGATTATGTTGCAGAAGGAATGAATGCAATTGCTGTTGAAATTATTCCTCCGGTAAGAGGAGATTTAACCATTGGTTTCGTAGATTGGAATCCGGCGGCGCCTGATCAGAATATGGGCTTGTGGCGAGGAGTTGAGTTGATAAAGAGTTCAAAGGTGTCAATAGAGTCACCATTTGTTTCAACTAAATTAAATCGCGACAACTGGTCTGATGCAGAGTTGACCATCACCACAATGGTATCTAACCATTCAGGAAAAGCAGAAAGAGTAACGCTTAAGGCTGATATTGCGGGAGTAGGAACAGTAAGTAAAGAGGTTGAATTAGAGGCTGGTGAATCGCGTGATGTTTCTATTACACCTGAAGATGATGCAATGCTGAATGTTAAAAATGCAAAGCTTTGGTGGCCTAATAATCTGGGTGAACCGAATATGTATTCAATGACCGTTAGTGCTGAAGTTGATGGACGTGAGTCACAGCGCATCAATACACGCTTTGGAATTCGTGAAATAGAGCAGTTCTTAAATAAGGACGGGCACAAGGGATGGAAAGTTAATGGTAAGCCATTGACGATTAAAGGTGCCGGCTGGGTTGATGATATGTTTTTAGCTGACAATA
The DNA here is from genome assembly GCA_022361295.1 of Bacteroidales bacterium. GTDB lineage: Bacteria > Bacteroidota > Bacteroidia > Bacteroidales > Marinilabiliaceae > Carboxylicivirga. Next base: position 15,658 of record JAKSBD010000329.1, on the reverse strand, counting down.
AAGAAAAAGTTATAGCCCAGGTTGAATATGTGAAGCATATGAACCTGAACTGTATTCGGTTGGAAGGTTTTTGGGGCAGAGACAAAACAATATATGATGCAGCAGATGAAAATGGTTTACTGATAATGATTGGATGGAGCTGCCATTGGGAATGGGAAGCATATTGCGGACGACCTGAGACACACTATATGGCCATTACTGGTGAAGAGGAGATCCAGCGACATGCCTTGTCATATCGTGATCAGGTGCTTTATTTGCGGAATCACCCAAGCGTTTATTTATGGGTTTTTGGCAGCGATAAATTACCGGTTCCTGAATTGGAGGCTAAGCTCAATAAATACATTACAGAGGTGGATGATTCACGCCCGATACTGGCTGCCTGCAAATACCAGGATTTTGGAACTGATCATTACAATCACAGTGAGGTAAGTGGTTCGACAGGTGTTAAAATGTTAGGGCCATACGGCTATGTGCCACCCATATACTGGTATATTGATACAATTGCCGGGGGCGCTTATGGTTTTAATACAGAAACAGGACCCGGACCTCAGGTTCCGCCGCTTGAAAGTATAAAAAAGATGATTCCGGAGGATAAGCTATGGCCAATTAATGATATATGGAATTTTCACTGTGGCCGTCACCAGTTTGGTTCCCTCGACCGCTATTTAAATTCTTTCAATAAACGATACGGTGAAGCTAATAGTGTTGATGAATTTGCTTTCAAATCTCAGATATCAAATTATGAAGCTATCCGACCTATGTTTGAGGCTTTTCAGTCGAATAAGTTTCATGCAACCGGGGTTATTCAGTGGATGCTTAACTCGGCCTGGCCTGAAATGTTCTGGCAGTTATACGATTATTATTTAGTGCCAAACGGTGCTTTTTATGGAACTAAAAAGGCTTGTCAGCCGGTTAATGCTGTCTATAACTATAAAAACAATACGGTATATTGGGTTAATGATTACAATTATGACATCAGTGATCTGAGTCTGAATGTTGAAGTGTATGACATACATTCCAATGTGCTGCTTAATGAAAAAGTGGCATTGAAATTAAGCGCGCACTCTTCGGGTGTTGCATTTGAGTTGCCCGTAATAGAAAATATGACCGAAACTTATTTCCTGAATCTTGAATTGGTTAATACAGCCGATGATCTGGTGGCAGATAATTTTTACTGGCTGTCAACCAAGTCTGATGAAATGAAGTTTGAAGAAACGACATGGGTATATACGCCGCAAAAAGATTTTGCTAACCTGACGGCTATAAATGATTTGGCTTCTGTAGATCTGGCTGAATCATGGAGTAAGACTGTAGAAGGTGATTATACAATATTCGAGTGTCAAATGGAGAATCAATCAAACAGGATTGCATTCTTTATAGAAGCTGCAGTTCTTGATAAGCAGACAAATGAAATGATTGTTCCGGTGTTCTGGAATGACAATTATGTGAGCTTGATGCCGAATGAAACAAAAACAATTACAGCCAGGATTGCAAACCATTTACTGCCAGATGATATTGACTATAGAGTTGTGGGGTGGAATGTTAAGTAGTTAAATAACGAAGTCGGCTATTCATAATGTAATCAAAACCCGACCTAAAGAAGAAGCCGACTTCTTTTTTCAATACAGGGTTAAATTTTACTGAGAGATAAACCTTTATCACATTTTTTATGAGAGAAGATGTGATAGGATGCCTTACCAAGGCGAACATAACAACGAAATGAAAAAAATGGAACAAGTAAGAACAATTATTGGAGTTGATCTTGGAGGAACTAATATGAGAGCCGGACTTGTTGTAGGAGATGAGATTCAAAAGGTATCTTCTTGTTTGGTTCCAAAAACAGATATTGCTGATGAAGTTACTCAGGCGCTGATAGCAACCATCAAAGAGGTGATAAATCACGATGTAGAGGGTATAGGGATAGGAGTTCCCAGTCTGGTAAAGTCAGTTAGTGGTGTTGTTTATGATGTTCAGAATATTCCATCGTGGAAGAGAATACCATTAAAAGATATACTTGAGAAGGAGTTTGGACTTCCTGTTTATATCAATAACGATGCGAATTGTTTTGCGGTAGGTGAACGTGTATATGGAGCAGGACAGGAGTATACCGATTTTGTTGGACTGATAACAGGAACCGGATTAGGAGGTGGTATTATTAAAAAGGGGCATTTACTGCCTGATCAGAATTGTGGGGCAGGTGAATTTGGCATGATGCCTTACCTTAAACATGATTATGAGTACTATTGCAGTGGTCAGTTCTTTGAGAATGTATACCATGTAAATGGAGGTGAGTTGGCTCAACGTGCCTCAGAAGGAGATGAACAAGCACTGGCTATTTTTGCTGAATACGGTAAACACCTTGGAAAAGCAATTAAAAACATATTGTTGGCAGTTGACCCTAATGCCATTGTATTAGGAGGTTCTGTTTCCAAGTCATATGCCTATTATAAAGAGGCAATGTGGAAAGAAATATCGACTTTCCCATTTCAGTTTGTGCTTGAAAATTTTGTGATTGTACCTTCTATCGTCAAGGAAATTGCTATTTTAGGTGCGGCCGCCTTGTATGTTGATGCGGCAACAGACGATTAAAATATTTGATATGTTACAAGATATGACCGTTCAAAACCAATGTGCTGTGGGAGTTTACCTTGGGGGTAAAAACCTGCGCGTTGGTCGCGTTAGAAATAATGTTGTGGAGGCCTCATTGGCGCTTGAAATTGATAACCATAATTCAGAAGAAGTTATTCTTAAGGAGATTATGGAAGCAATTGATCAGGTTTTTAATGAAGATGTGGGAGGTATTGGTATCGGAGTTCCAAGTCTTGTTGATGTATCAAAAGGTATCGTGTACAATGTTGAGCACATGCCGTCATGGCGGGAAGTGCATTTAGGCGATTTGTTATCTGACCGTTACAAGGTGGGTGTTTTTGTAAATAATGATGCTAACTGCTTTACCATTGGCGAAAAGTATTTTGGTAAGGCTAAAAAGTTTGCCAATGTTGTGGGTGTTGTAGCAGGAGTTGGATTAGGTTGTGGTGTTATAACCAATAATCATCTGTACTCAGGGACCAATTGTGGAGCAGGTGAGTTTGGTAGCATTCCCTATCGGGATCATAATTATGAGCATTACTGTACAACCCAGTATTTTGAAACCAAGTATGGCCTTAAGCCTGATGTTCTGTTCAGAAGAGCCAAGAAGCAGGATAAGATTGCTTTGGCAATTCTGGAGCAGTTTGGTTTCGACTTTGGACAGGCTATTAAAACAATTTTATATGCCTTCGACCCGGAGTGTATTGTTATAGGCGGAAGCATAAGTCGCTTTTTCCCTTATTTTGAAGAGTTCATGTGGAAAGTGGTGCGTAAGTTTCAGTATGAAAAAACAGTAGAGAAACTTAAAATTGAAGTGAGCGACCAGCCTGATATTGCCGTATTGGGTGCTGCTGCTTTATATTACGATGCTATTTCCAAATAAAAACCTCAGGTATAAGGCATACTAACTAAGTTGAAATTTATTAATGTGCTGAAAATGAGCTTTTCATTAAGTTCGTTTTAGGATTATACATGCTTTTGTTTAAGATTTTTTGAGATAAACCTTTAAATATTACTTATGAGTAAATCCTTCATTTTAATTATGCTTAGTGCTTTATTGCTGGCATGTGAAACAGGCAAGCCTGTGGATGGCGATGTGTTAATCAATCACATTGGTTACCGGGTGCAAGCCTATAAATCAGCTGTGCTTCAAACTAAATCAACGGTTAATCCTGATAAATTCATCGTGCTTGATGAAGAAGGGCGTGAAGTTTATACCGGTAAGTTCAGTCAGGGAGGTCAGATTGACAAATGGCATACAGGTAATGCATGGCAGGCTGTATTTACCGATTTTCAGCATACGGGCACTTTTACACTTGTAGCTATCATTGACGGTGTAAAAATAAGCTCAGAGCCATTTACAATAACAAATCAGGCTATTGCAGGCGAGACACTGCCTTTATTAACAAAAGCTTTTCAGGTACAGCGATGTGTCGATCCTTATAATGCGAAAGATAAAGCTTTATCTTTCTACGGAGAGCGCAATGATGTAGTTGATGTAAGTGGCGGTTGGTATGATGCCTCAGGAGAAAAAGGTAAGTACTTAAGTCATTTGAGCTTTTCCAACTTTATGGCACCGCAGCAATTGCCAATGATGGTGTGGAATATGCTTGAGGCTATTGATGTACTTGAACCGGTAACATTACCTGGCAAAGATCAGATCATAGGAGATTTAAAGACTGAAGCGGCTTATGGTGCCGATTACCTGGTACGTATACAGGATACAGAAGGGTATTTTTACGCGACTGTATTTGCCGGATGGACAAAAGATCCTGAACAACGCGAAATTTGTGCCTATGAAGGGCAGGATGGAAGAAGAAACGATAGGTACCAGGCTGCTCTGCGCGAGGGAGGCGGGTTGGCTATTGCTGCTCTGGCTCGTTGTGCCTTGGATAAGATAAGTGGTGAGTTTTCTGCACAATCATATCTTCAGGCTGCTGAAAAAGGTTACGCTCACCTGAAAGCTAATAATCTAAAATATTGTGATGACGGGAAAGAGAATATTATAGACGACTATTGTGCATTGGTTGCTGCAACCGAATTATATAAAGCCACATCTAAAGTCGATTACCTTAAGGATGCCCGTCAAAGAGCTGAATCATTAAATAAGCGTTTGTCAAGTGATAGAAACTTTAATAATTGGTTACGCGCCGATGATGAAGGTCGGCGTCCTTATTTTCATGGAGCAGAAGCCGGTTTGCCTGTTATAGTTATGATGCATTACTTGTCAATCGAAACGGATGAGGATAGGATAGCATCAGTAAAAGCTTTCATTAATAAATCAATCGCTTTTGAATTAGCGATTACTAATGAGGTGCTTAATCCTTTTGGTTATGCGCGTCAATATGTGAAAGCTGTTAATGAAGACATGCCTCGTTCTGCTTTCTTTTTGCCACATCAGAATGAGACCGGTTATTGGTGGCAGGGCGAGAATGCACGTTTAGCTTCATTGGCAACAGCCATGTTAAAGGCGCAAGAAGTATTGGATGCCGAAACTAAGGTATTGGCAGCTAATTACGCATATAACCAGATAAACTGGGTATTTGGGCTCAATCCTTATAATGTTTGTATGCTGCATGGTGCCGGTCGCAATAATCCGGATTACAAAGAAGGAGGTAAGTCGATGAATTACATAGGAGGTATATGCAACGGTATAACAGCTGGCTTCGATGATGAGGCAGATATTGCTTTTCGTCCTTTGCCATACGACAATGATCCGGCACAACGGTGGCGTTGGTCAGAACAGTGGCTGCAGCATGGAGGCTGGATGATTCCGGCTATTGCTTATACTGCCCGGCTTTAGTTGCAGAGTGTAGTTCACACCAATGTTTGCCCTATATGTGAAATCTGTTATCAATATACACAAACCATCTAGATTGCAAGGCGGGATAATACCATATATTGTTCCGCCTTTTTAAAACCCCGATTATGCGATATATATTTCTCGTTGTATTTATTTCTTTCAGTTTTTATTCATGTGCAAGTAATGATAAGGATAATCAACCCGATCAGAAGCATAGCTTTGTACATGAGCCCTTACAGGCAATAAAACCTTTTCCACAGACGATAGTATTTGATAATTGTATCAAACCAAATCATATTTCTCAGGAGCAAATGAATGAGGATGTCATAGATTATTTCAATCAGTGGTTGAAGAATTATGTCCGTGTGTCAAACGGAACAACACCAGGCGGAGGCTATTATGTGCGAATGAATGGAACAGGAGGCGATGGAAGTGAAATTACGACCTCAGAAGCTCATGGTTATGGGATGATTGTATTTGCACTTATGGCTGGTCAGTTTAAAGATGCTCAAAAGTATTTTGATGGCATGCTGAATATGTTTGAAAAACATCGAAGTACCGGAAATCCGGAATGTATGTCATGGGTAATTCATGAAACTGAAGAGCACCGATATGATAAAGGGAGCGCCACAGACGGAGATATGGATGTAGCTTATGCTTTACTGCTGGCCGATAAGCAATGGGGATCTGATGGGGCCATCAATTACCTCGAGAAAGCAAAGGCCATCATAACAGAAGGTGTTAAACAGAGCGATATGTCAAGCGTATCTATGCGTTCCATGTTGGGTGACTGGGATACAAATATTTACTCAAGCCGTTCATCAGACTGGATGACTGCTCATTTTCGATGTTATCATACTGTTACATCTGACAATTTCTGGCTGGCGGCAGCTGACGAAGTATATAAACTGATAGATGCGCTGACAGCGAACTACAGTTCTGCCACTGGCTTAATGCCTGATTTTATAGTTAATAAGACGCCGCGTCCTGCACCTGAGTATTATTTGGATGAATATAAAGAAACAGACGAGTATAGCTGGAATGCCTGTCGGTATCCATGGCGTATAACCACCGACTATGCTCATTTTGGTACAGCCGATGCCAAAAGAGTACTAATAAAGCTCCAGGACTTTATAATCAATGCCACTAAGGGTGAGCCTTCCGGCATAAAAGCTGGCTATTACTTAGATGGTAGACCTATTAATATCTATTCAAGTAATGCTTTTACAGCTCCTCTCGTAGCTGCGTCTATTATAGATGTAAAATACCAGGATTTTCTAAATAAGGGATGGGATGTAATCAAGGCAGAAAAAGTATCGTATTATGGTGATACTTTAGGATTGCTCAATATGCTGTTGATATCGGGTAACTGGTGGAACCCTGCGGAGTAGGATAATTGCTAGTGCTGCTAATGGTTATTTAACTATTTCTACTCTGGATACGCATATTTTGGTTAATCCCAGACTTGTTGGCATAAAAAGAGGCAACTTGTAATGGTTGCCTCATAATTATTTTTAAGCTGTTATATAGATATTTATATTATCCAATTGAATAAATAGCCAAGTACAATGATGAAGATGGTAATGGTTCCAAAGAAGATACCTATCAGCTTCCATTGCATTACTTTTTTGAGTAGTGTAGCTTCAGGCAATGACAAGCCAACCACAGCCATCATAAAAGCAATAGCCGTTCCAAGCGGCACACCTTTAGCTACAAATACCTGTATGACTGGTACAATTCCTGCCGCGTTGGCGTACATAGGCACAGCTAGTATGACTGCTAAAGGAATGGCATACCATTTATCTTCCGATAAATATTCAGTAAAGAAATCCTCGGGTACATAACCATGCATGGCTGCACCAATTGCAATACCAATAATCACGTAGAGTAACACTTTTCGTACTATTCCCCATCCATCGGCAATAATTGCCGGTAAGCGATCAATAAATGGTGTCTTTTCATCTTCCCATTGGTCGGCCTCCATCTGGGCATTTTGTTGTATTTGCTTAACCCAGTCGCTCAGGTATCTGTCCAGCTTAAATTTGCCCAGAATGTATCCACCTATCATACCAAGCAGAATGCCGCTTAATGCATAGATTAGCGTCGCTTTCCAACCAAATAAACCTAAAAACATGGCCACAGCTACTTCATTAACCAGTGGCGAAGTTATAAGGTATGCAAATGTAACGCCCAATGGGATACCCCCTTGTACAAAACCAATGAACAGGGGTATTGAAGAGCACGAGCAGAAGGGAGTTATAGCACCAAAAAAGGATGCAAAGAAATATTGCAGACCATACATCTTTTTAGTGGTGAGGTAAACACGTAATCGTTCAACCGGAAAATAGGCATTAACAACTCCCATTAATGAACTGATGATAAATAGCAGAATCATTATCTTGATGGTGTCATAAAAGAAGAAGTTAATGGCCTGGCCCAGGTGTGTCTCAGGTTTTAATGGCATTAATTGATAAGTAAAATAATCAGTTAATGGCTGCAGATAGGTGTAAATGATCATTAATGCTGGCAGTACTGTAGCTATTGCAACAATTAATCTCAGTTTCTTTTTTTGTTCCATTTTGTATTGTTCGTAAAAAGACGAATTAAAAAATCAAAAAAATAGTATTGCTACTGCAATGTTACAGTAGCAAGATTACTATAAAGTATATGCCTATGCAGATAAATAAAACAGCTATAACACGACGGAACCATATCTCAAAGTTCTTCATTTTATTGTAGAAATTGCCAATTGAACCTACGCTATATGCAATAAGCCAGGCAAATATAATTACAGGAATGCCGGTAGCAAAGGCAAATACAACAGGCAAATAAAGTCCGCTGGCGCTGGCCACAGTCATTGGTATTAACATCCCGAAATAGAGAACGCCACTATAGGGGCAGAATGCCAGAGCAAATACAACTCCTAACAAAAGGGCTCCCCAATATCCGTTTCCGGCTTTCTTTTCAAGCTTTTCATTAAGATAATCGAGACCAGGGATGGCTAACTTAATGACCCCGAGCATAAATAGTCCAATTACAATAAGAAGAGGTCCGAGGAGTTTTTCACCCCATTCCTGAAAGAAGCCGGATAGTTGAAATTGGCTTAGTCCGAAAAAGAAGATGAGCCCTAAGCCAGTGTATGATATGGCGCGGCCTAATGTATATACAATGCCATTTAAAAATACACGCTTTTGGCTTTCAATGTCTTTGCTGATAAATCCAATGGCAGTAATATTTGTGGCAAGCGGACAGGGGCTGACAGCTGTCATCAACCCCAATAAAAATGCTGATAGAATTGGAAGTTGCGAGTTTTCCAACAAATTTTGAAGTACTTCCATGTTATGACATTGATTCTATCGTTGACTTAATAATATCTTCCAGCTTTTCAGGCTTTGTACGGGCATTTAAAAACGCTTCATTGGTGATGTTTTTTACCTGATCACCTTTAATAACTAAAAGAGTTTGCCATTCAATATCATACTTTTTAGCCAATGCCTTTTCTTCTTCACGATTGATAGAATGAAATGGAACCGTTTCATCAAAATGCTTGGCCAATGTTTCTTTTGTTACTTTTTCCACAGCCTCGCAGGTAGCGCAACGGCGGCTTGCATGAAAATAGATGACACTCACCTTACTGGCATCGATAGAATGCGTTACTAGTTCAGAACTGCAACAACTCTTACTTTCACTTGTGCAGCAAGAAGTTTCTTTTTCGTTTTTTTGCTTGTTGGAATTGCATCCTGTGCTTAGTGCCAACATGGCAACCACAAATAAAGTATAGAATAATTTATACATAATGAGAATTAATTGAAAAGGTTAGTTGTAACTAATTTGTACCTAATGTTCTGATAAATTCATATAGGTTATAATAATTCTTTGATCTCCTCAATAGAAGGAACGCGTCCTTTAACAGCTACTTTGCCGTCTATAACCAAAGCGGGAGTGGTCATTACCCCAAATGTCATAATCTGCATGATATCTTCTACTTTTTCTACGCTTGCATCCACACCTTTTTCTTCCACTGCTTTGCGTGTTATTTCTTCTAATGATTTGCATTTTGCACAACCTGTGCCTAGAACTTTAATATTCATATCTATTTAATTTAAATGTTTGTTGTTCGTTGAAATACGAACTTATAAGTTAAAATTTTTTATTGGGTAAAGAACTCGTTGATAAGTTCTTTCGCTTCTTTCCAGTTTTCTTTATTAATGCAATATTTAATTCGGGGAGCTTCTGTTTCACCTTGAATTAAACCGGCTTCCTTTAATTCTTTCAGGTGCTGCGAAAGTGTTGATTTGGCAATGGGCAATATTTCAGTCAGGTCGCCACTGTAACAACATGATTGTTGTGATAATGTTTGTAATACAAAAATCCGCACAGGGTGACTCATGGCTTTGGCGTATCTTGCCAACCGCTTATGCTTGTTGTCAATTATTGGTTTTACTTCCATATAAGTTGTTCGTAGTTCGTAAAAACACGAACAAATATAGGATTATTTTTTAAATCAGGTCTCTGTTGACATCTTTTATTCAGCAATAATATTAATTGGTATATCTACAATTGACTGGTAGTCTTCACCTGCTTCAATCATATCTTCATCATTTTTATCGCAATACCAGCTTATATCGGTTACATTTTGATGGATGTAAAGCTCATTTAACTTTTTGAAAACGTTCAGCAAGAAGATGGATGATATTGTATTGAAGTAATCGAGTTTGATCTCCACCCTGGTAACAGGAGAGGGGTTTGAGGAATATGTATCGAGCCATTCGAGTATAGGGTCAAACAGCATGTGTGGATTTTCAGGAATTGACCTCCCTCTTATCTGAATATGTCCATTTTCCGGATTGAAGTTCAGGTAAGGTGTTTTGTTGGTTGCTTCTTGTACCAATGGTTTCATAACAGGTTAATTAAGTTGGGTGATACATAAATCCAAGTTAATCATTTTTTGTTAATATAATAAAATGTAATGCTATGAAAATGAAATTAATGACGGTAATATTCTCAAAAGGATAAGTATTATGACTACTATGTGGGCTTTTTTTATGCTAGTTCTTGTGTTTCTATGCTTATTTAATTGTCCTATGAACAATGAATGGATGTTGATAGGCTTAAATAAATTCTTTTTGAAATAAAAATCCCCTGACTATTATGCCAGGGGATTATGAAATGTGTGAAATGAAAGATCATTAGCTACATCCACCCTGAACTCGTTTTGCCTTCTTGATAACCGGCTTGTTAAGGTTGGCAACAGCCTCGCCAATTTCTTTCAGTTTTTGTGCAGCTTCTTTTCTGAATATATAGGTTTCATTATCCAGCTTATTGTCTGGCTGAACATCAGACAGCATAAAGAAGTTGCTATTAAACTCATCAGCAGTACTGTTTAACGCATAGTTATCAGCTTTTCCATGGTACTTTGATACCAAACATGCACGCTGTGCCTGCTCAAAGGAAGCGCCGTAAAACACATTGGTTTTAATATTTTGGACGATAAGGCTTATATTTTCAGCTTTATGAAGCTCTTCCAGTGGAATATTGATAGCAGTTGGAATATGAAATTTCTTATACTCTTCTGCCGAACGGACGTCAATGACATTGAATTGATAATACTGATGCATCAATTCATAGGCCAGCTTGTCTTCTTCCATCAGTTGTGGATGGCATTCTCCTGAGGCCAGTTTTTCATCAATACGTTGGTTCATTAATTCTGCGCGCGTTGGTGTAATCATTGTTGTTAAAACTATAACAACCGCTATTCCAATTCCAATGCTGTATTTGGTAATATCCGACTTCAACCAACGTGTCGCTCTGTTGTTCACTTTGTTTTCAATGATGGTGACGCCAATAAATGCGCCAGTTGCCACAAATACCATTATTAAAGCAAATGCTTCACGTGAAATACCCATCATTTCAAATACCAACAGGTCGCCCAGGTTTTCGGCTACCATCAAATCTTTTATTAGTGGATAGCCTTCAACGAATGCAAAAATTCCAAGGCCGGCACCAAAAACAAATGCCCATCCATCAATCTTACCACTGGCTGCAGCTACTACACTTGTGCCCGGACAGAAGCCCCCAATGATAAATCCTCCTCCCATAATAACACCACCTATTATGGCAGCCCATAAGAATGTTGGATTGATAAATATGATGTCTACATCTAATAATTCAAGGTGGTTCAGTGCTGTGATGCCAACCATAGCTGTTACCCCAGCAGTAAAGAATACTTTTAACACTGTAAAATCGTAGCCATAAAACAAGCCAACCAGTTTACGCGTTGATCCAAATCCGGCTTGCTCAAGTGCGAAGCCAAAGCCCATTCCAACAATAATAGCAATGATGAAATTGAACTCGTTACTGATAATATCCGGTACTAATGGTCCCATCTTAGTTTACTTTATTAATCCATAATTTTCTGAAAAACCATGCCATAGCGTATGCCATCCCAAAAATGGCCATCATGGTTATAATTCCTCCAAAAGACATAACTGCCATTCCACTCAGAGCCGCACCGCTTGTACATCCTCGTGCCAATTGACTTCCAAAGCCAAATAGTGCGCCACCAAAAATTGCTGCAGCAATACGTACGCCATTTTTGACACCTGGTCCTTTTTCAATTTTTACTGTTACTCGGTTAGATACTACTGCTGATAAAAAAGCACCGATGATAACACCAATCACTTCAAATACCAGCCATGACTTCAGAGGTCCGTCTGGATTATTTTGTTTCTGTGTGATGTAATAATCGGTTGTGGCGGCATGCTGAGGAGCAACTGTTTCTACAGTCTGCACAACGAAACTTTTAATAGCTCCACTGGCACCTAGACCTCTACCTGTCACGTAAATGGTTGTTAATAAAACGAATCCAAGAAAGAATCCAGCTAAATAGGGATTCATATATTTTTTAGGCGCTTCTTTCATTACTTTTTCTCTTTTTGATTATCACCTTCATTCTTTTTCGTTGAGTTTTCATCCTCTTCTTCCAATAACTCCCAGCCAGTAATCATTGCTTTTATGTTTGTAGTTACTGAATGTCCGGTTGTTGTCATATATACATGAACAATAATAAAAGCCATCAAAAGCCAGGCTCCAAGAGTGTGTGCCCATGCAATCCATTCCAACGGGATATCACTCACTACAATTATATCATTAACATCAAATGTCTTATAATACATGTAGAGTAGTCCTGTTAAAATCATTACAGGAGCCATCAGCAACTTAAACCCAAGGTAGGTCATTGCCTGCAATGGATTAAGCTTTTTGCGGGCTGATTTAATGGTAGGGTGGGGAGCATTCTTAAAAATGCCCACGGTGTAATAGTGAATCTGCTCTTTCAGCTTTGATATTGTTGGGATATATTGCTTCCACTCTCCAGTGGTGAAATGCCAGAAAATAGAGAAGGCAATTAAGGCCAGTAAAAGATATGAGGCTATACTATGGAAAAGGACAGCTTTCTCAAAGCCTAATAAAGAGAATGAACCATGAATTTCAAAACCAGTTAATGCTAAAAATAGTATTAAGGCTGCCTGACTCCAATGCCAGAAACGTTCAAATTGTTTATAAATATATACTTGTTTCATGTTGTGCTTATTTTGATTCAAGTTCGTTACGCTTATACCCATTTATCAGGCGAGCCAGACCATGTATGAATACTCCAGCTAATGAACCCCATAATAATAGACTACCTAACAGATCGATCCAGTCGTTTTTATCACGTCCGGGAAGGTAGAAGTCATTAAGGGCAGCAAGACGGCCATTTTCCCTTACGTGGCACTCTTCACACGATAAAGCCTGGTCTGCTGGTGAAACCATGTGGTTGATCGGCCAGTACATTTCGGTTTCAATAAATTCAAACTCACCACTAAATGGCAATCCAACACCATTCATGCCAGCTTCAGCGGCCAGCTTCCAGTCAAAGTCTTTCCAGTATGCACTGTCACCTTTTGCTTCGGCATAAACTTTAGGTTGGATCAACATTTTGGTGTTTGGATCATATATCTGGTCACCACGATGAACTTTTACCGGGTATATTTTAGAATGTATATCATTTGCCGATCCTAATAACTTATTCACCTGTACTGGGATTGTGGTTACTGTATCTCCAAGAGCATAGTGTTGTGCATTACCATTAAACCACATGTATTCCGGCTCAACATTATCAGCCCATTCAAATTCTCCTTTAATAGATAAGTAAGTGTGGTTACCTAGTGAATCCTCTTCATGATAAGGATTTCCGTCTTTATCCAATTTGCCAGCTTCAGACCAGCGCCATGCCATTTTAGTTGCATTCTCTTTGGCGTAAATAGGGATATGACATGTTTGGCATGATACTTTTGAGAAGTGACGATTTAATACATCATCAAGGTGAGGTTTGTTTGTGTGGCACTCTTCACAACGCAGTCGGTTAACATCAGTTGATGAAACAGAATACAATTTCCCTTTTATCTGGTGTTTGTCTGCAGAATGACAGTCCACACAGTCCATATTAATGCCATTGGATGCCATATGAACATCTACATTTCTGTCACATGCAAGCAGAGCTTCTTCCAGGTCGCCATGCTTCACATTGTTTCCGCCCCCACTATAAAAGTGACACGCCCCACAATTGATTTTATCAGGACGGCCCACGCTTTGCGCTACCTTATTGAGGTTGACATTCCGATCAGGATAACCTGACATAGAAGCACCTTTAATATACTCTTCACTTTTATCATGGCAAACCATACAGTCCACATTTCTTGCATTGTTAAAGTCAAAGGTGTTATGAGACATCCCAAAACCAATGTGACATTTGGCACATGCTTGCTCATTGGTGCTTGCCCCAATGCAAAAGTTATTGAGTACGTTTTTTTTACCCATTTTAGAGATTCCTTTTCCTTCGACGTAAGCAACGCGCTCCCAGTTCCAGTGACTTGAGTGCATAATCTCTTCATGTCGTTGATTGTGACAGGTTAAACAAGCTTCTGTTACATCCTGGGGAGTTTTGAAATCCTGCTGAAGAATACCAAATTGGGTGTGATCAACCGAAGGAGTTGGTTTACTTGCAAATTGCTGCTTCAGTTCATACTGGGATAAGTTGAGTGGTTGTTCCTGATGGAAGAAATTCACCAGTAATAACACAATCACAGTGATCAGAACCGAATAGGTTATTGTCTTATTCATCCTTATTTAGTTAGTTGTCTTTAATAAGCAAATGTAATTTTACAATCACTCATTGCTGAAATTAAACTTGCATCTAATAATCCACAAGCAAAAATATGTAGATATTTAGATATAATGTATTAAACATGTAGATATTTAGATAATTTAGAATAAGTCTTAGTAGAAATAGTAAATTGTATTGGCAGGAGACGAGCCTATATGCAAGTAATCTTTTTAGGCATTAATAATTGCTTACTCAAGTGAAGTTGTTATGAATTGCGGCAAAAGTAACAGTTGTACTTCTGTTTTATAGTTCTCATTTAGTAGTTAGCTTTTTCTCTATTAAAGACTCTATTGCAGTGATACATCTTCCACAGTTGGTTGCAGCATTAGTATTTTCCTGAATTACTTCAAGACTTGGAAGATCTAATTTATTAATAAGGTCTTTAATTGTATTCTCCCGCACTCCGTTACACAAGCAAAGTAATCGATTCATTTTTTTTCTGCGAATGTACACTTTTTGCTTTTAAAAATATACCTCCACTATATAACCCTTTAAATACAGGGGGTATCAATATAGAATTAATAAAAATTAACAAATGTTTATAAATATTTTGCTTTTTATTTCGAAAAAAGCTAAGTTTGGGTAGTTCTTTGATTTCTAGGAAAGTAATTGTTCACATTGATATATTAATTTGAAGTTACATATTGTTTGTAGAATGTGTAGATTTGTATCAGATTATAATTTATATACTTTTGTAGTGTCAAATTCGCCATTTGACACTCTTTAAAAGAAAACAACACAATTAAAAGAAGTTTAACCTTTATCGCCATTATTAACTTTTTTAAACCTTTAGTCATGTACACTAGAAACCGTATTTACTCTCAAAAAATCCTTATTTAGAATTTCTAATCTAACTATCATGTATTAGTGCTCATTGAATATTCGCCAGTATTCAAGAGCGGTATAATGCGTGGTGGGATAATTATGTATTAAAGTTAACGCCAGGTGCGTTAAAATTTATCACTATTATTAACTTAAACCTTTTGTTTTATGCGCAGATTAGCATTAATCGCGTCCCTGATGTTATTCGTGGGACTGAACGCAATGTTTGCTCAAACAAC
>JAKSBD010000381.1 GCA_022361295.1 Bacteroidales bacterium | reverse complement strand
GTTCTGAAGATATTAAAAGTTTAAAGGTCATTGCAACATCCGCTTCTGTTATCTCATTTAAGAAAAGTAAGGCTCAACAGCATGGTTTTGATGACTTTTTACCGAAACCTTATAGCATTGCCGATGTGGTGAATGTACTGTCAAAATTATTGCCACATCAGTTAAATGCTCGGTCATCATCAAAGGGCAATATCGCGAAACAGCAAAATCGAGTTCTAAGTGAGGATGATTTGATAAAATTCAATATAGAATTGAAAGGTCTAGCTGAAAAAAATGACTTGCTTAAAAAGCAACAGCCTATGGAGGAAGTATCGTATTTTATTAAAGAATTAGATCGGGTAAGCAATGAATTTGAAATTACAGAACTTAATGACTACAGTAAAAAACTAAATTCGGCCATGGATAATTTTGATGTAGGTCTAATGCTAAGTACGATCAATGAATTTAGCAGTCTAAAGAGTAAGCTCCAGAATATCTTTAAAGAGAAAGAGTAGTCAAGAATGAAATACCTTATTAGGTGCAATTAATACGGTATTTATTAAATTAGCTAAAAGTAGTTTATAATTCATTGTGATTATCAGGATGGATTACTGGCTGAAAATAAATGAGAGAAAGATGATTGATGTAGCCAATATTTTAATTGTAGATGATAATGCCAGTAACATCCAGGTGTTAGGTAACCTATTAAGACAAAATGGATATGAAGTAGAGTTTTCCCTCGATGGACCGGGTGCTGTTAATTGGGTCCAGCGTAAAAAGTTTGATTTGATTTTATTGGATGTGATGATGCCGCAAATGGATGGATATGAAGTCTGTTCAATATTAAAAGAGAATCCGGAGAATATGGATATTCCAATTATCTTTTTGACGGCTAGAAATGATGAAGAAAGTATTTTAAAAGGATTTAATACGGGTGGTATTGACTATTTAACTAAACCCTTTAACCACAAAGAATTGCTGGTGCGTATTTCAACCCATATTGACCTTAAGAAAGCTAAAGAAAAAATAAGCATTCAAAACGAAGAAATCATAAAAAGTATTGAAAGTGCAAGATATATCCAACAAGCATTGTTGCCTAAAAATTATATTACAGAAAATTCAAAGAATATTTTTCTTATCAACAAACCAAGAGATATTGTTAGTGGCGATTTCTATTGGATCAAAGAAGTAAACAACTACCTTGTTTTTGCACTTGCCGATTGCACCGGTCATGGTGTTCCAGGTGCTTTAATGAGCATGATAGGCATATCCGGTTTAAATGAGATTGATTTTACAAAACAACCAAGCCCGTCAGATGTATTGGCAGTTCTTCGACAAAAGGTGAAAGAATTATTGAGCATTGATAATCAGGATAAAAATGAAGGAATGGATATTGGTTTATGCGTATTTGATAGGAGCTCAAACGTTATACAGTTTAGCGGAGCATTATTGAATTTATATATTTCAGGTAGCGATGGCCTTCTAGAATTAAAAGGAGACAGACAGCCTGTTGCCAGTTATCCGCAGGAAAATGATTTTACGACACATACTTATAAAATCAATACCGGAGATCGTGTGTATATGACCTCCGATGGTTTTACAGATCAGTTTGGCGGAGAATATGGAAAGAAATTCAAGATGAAAAAATTCAAGGAGTCAATCATATCATCAGCAAAACTAGATATTAACGCTCAGGGCAAGTTTATTGAGCATATTCTTGATGAATGGATGAAAGATTATGAGCAGGTTGATGATATATTAGTAATTGGAATTGAATTTTAATGTATGCCCCAAAGCAATTGAAATTGCTTAAAAATAAAACAGGGGCCTGTTAATGTTTTTGCCCCTCTAAAATGATGCATTAATTAATAGAATTGGAAGCCTCTTTAAATCTTTCGTTATAAATAATGTCAAAAATACCTTCATGAAAGCCTAGGCGTTTAACTATTTTTCTGCACAATTGTATGTTAGCTGTATGGTTGCCTTGATGTTGAATTAAAATATCAACCAGGACATAAATTGATTTTACCTCTTCTATAAATTCGGCAGGTGTATTTTTATCAAAACAGTCCAATAAATTGTTTTTTAAAGTCAATTGTTCAACATTATTTTTTTGTGCTATTGATTTCATGTCTTAAAATTTTATGTGTATAAAGTTGATTAGTGCAAAAATGATAAGGCTGAAGAAGGTGTGTTATAGACTATTGCCGATTTGACAAGAATTAGGTAAATTACCTATCAAATAAAAGCGCCAGGCTAATAATAACCTGACGCCTTCTGTAAACAAAAATATATAACTACCACATTATATGTACTAACTAAAATTCGCGGATAGCCCTTACCAAACAATCTTCCGTTTTATTAATCCAGTCAAATTCACCTTCTTTAATATCAATAGAATAGGCATCCTCGTAATCATACTCATTTGACGTCCAATAATGATGGCCGCTTATAGCTTTAGTATCAGGATTATTATCAGCTTCTAATGTTTTATTAATAATCCAAATGTTATTATAAATAAGGTTCCATTCGACAACAGAGGGTAAGAACCAGTCCGAGTAACCATCCTTTTCGTATTCATCGCACAGTATAGCAGCTGTTAAACCATCTTGTAATGTGACAATAGCTTCAGTATTGAATGCGCCGCTCCAGGTGCTCTGCTCAAAATTTAGGTCAAGTGTATCATCGCCCCAAATAACCGGCTGTTGTTCTCCGGCTTCTTCTGTACTTATAATTAGTCCATGATCACCGCTTGGATCTACCCAAAATATAATGCCTCCCTGATGATAATCTCCAATCTTGTATTTGGGGGAATAATTAATTTCCATATTTGATACCTCAATATGCCTTCCGCTTTTATAGACATTGACAGAATCAACAAATGAGCCACCATTTTTGCTAAGTGTAACAATGGAGCCAGTTTTTGATATGTGTTGAATTTCATTTGTGTTTGAGCTATCTTTTTCTACTTCAAGTTTATTGTTCCAATTAATAATATCATCATTGCTAATGGAGGCTGCACTCGATAACGAATAAAGAGGGTCCGTTTCATTTAAATCTCCACTAATGCTTGTTGCAGTTAGTGCATGTAAGGCATACGGTACACTCAAGAATTGTGTAGTGCCGTTTATTGTATAATTTATTCCACCTTCAGGATCTATTTCTGTTTGCAGAAAATAGGGCCCGTCAGACCAATCGATATCTTCAAAATGATCATAGGTATCACCATTTCCAATTTTTATGGTAATTAAGCCATTCACGTTTGAAGTTGTAGAAT
>JAKSBD010000404.1 GCA_022361295.1 Bacteroidales bacterium | reverse complement strand
TTTGAAGTAATACTTATTGAAAATTTCAAAATCGCCCTTTTCAATATCCAGGGCATTAAAACCGATGTGCTGGTATACTTTCTTCACTTCGTAGTACTGCGGTTTTGGATCACGCTCGGCAAACAGGATGCCGTTCATCACAAACTGACCGCTATTGGGTTTGTCGCCAAAGTCTCCTCCATAGGCCAGGTAAGGTGTACCGTCTTCCCGGTAGTTATAAATAGCCTGGTCTATCCAGTCCCAGATGGCACCACCACAAAAGAAGTTGGTCGACTCAATGGCGTTCCAGTAATCAATCAGATTACCACAGGCATTACCCATTGAATGCGCATATTCTGAAATATGGAAAGGGTATTTTATATTCATTTCACCAGTCACCGCTTTATTCATCCAACCTATAGACGGGTATTGGTTAGAACCCATGTCTACAATGTTATTGTTACGCTCGTACTGTACCGGTCGCGATTCATCAATCTTTTTCAATGCATTGTATGCATGTACAAAATTTTCACCAGGCCCAGCCTCATTACCCAACGACCAAATGACGATAGACGGATAGTTTTTGTTCTGGTGTGTCATTTCCACCACACGGCCAACATGGGCATTTATCCACTCCGGCGGATGAGACAGTGATGCTTCACCGTAGTAATACTGGTGTGATTCGATGTTGGCTTCGTCTTCCTGGTAAATGCCGTATTTGTCACACAGGTAATACCAATAAGGATCAGCCGGGTAGTGCGAATTGCGCACGTGATTGATATTGGCACGCTTCATCAGCATTACTTCTTCTTTCATCTGCTCGCGTGTCAGGGTATGCCCGGTTGCAGGATGTGTTTCGTGGCGGTTAACTCCTTTTAATTTGACCGTTTGACCATTGATATAGTAATAACGACCTGCCAAACCGAATTCATCATCTTCAGCTTTAGTATCTTTAATCTCTACCACACGAAAACCTGTATAAGTCGAGATGGTCTCCACCACCCTGCCTTTCTTATCTTTCAACTCAGCCACCACAGTGTAACGATACGGGTGTTCTGCAGACCATAGTTTTGGAGCTGTTACCTTCAGCACAGCCGTAGTTTTAACTTCATCACCACCATCTAACTGAGGTACTGAGACTGTTGCCACCGCACCATCTACCAAATCATTGTCATCGGAATACAGCTTATTGGCGTAGAGTGAATAATGTACAGCATAGCCTTTGGCTGCTTTTTTGTTGAAGTTACGGATATCAGCTGTCATCTTCAGTGAACCATTTTCATAGTTACCATCCAGTACAGGCAGGACGAACAAGTCACGAATCTGCACTTTAGGTGTTGAATACAATTGCACGCTGCGGAAGATGCCAGGCAGGCGAAACATATCCTGAGCCTCCAGGAATGAGCCGTCGGAGTTCCGATAGACCTCAGCGGCAATGACATTGGTTCCTTTTTTGACGTATTGACTGATATCAAAAGTCGCGGCATTACGTGAGTTTTTTGAGAAGCCTACATATTCACCATTGATCCACAGGTAGAAGAACGAATCCACCCCATCGAACTGAACAAAGATTTCTCGTCCGTCCCAACTATCCGGAACTACAAAATCACGACGGTAAGACCCCACCTCATTACGAGCCTCGTATGTTACCCAATCTTTAGCCGGTTCGCGCATCACGCCGCCTCTCCAGTCATCTACAGCTACAGTGTGCTTAAAAATAACCGGTTGGTTGCAATAGATGGGTGTACCGTATTTCTGCCCACCATCTTTAGCCAAACCAACAATATTCCAATTGGAAGGCACGGGTATGTCATCCCAGTTGCTGACATTAAAATCAGGCTTATAGAAATTAACAGGTCGTTCATTGGGGTGTTTAACCCAGTTAAATTTCCAGTTACCATCCAGTGATTGCCAGAATTCTGAATTTTCAGGCAGTACCATACGTGCACTATTAACATCCTGGAAAGAGTAAAACGTGGCCCGAGGTTGTTCTTTGTTATGGGCAATATGAGACGGAGACTCCCATTCTTTACCTGTGGGTGCCTTATTATCGCCATATGTGAAGCCTTCAAGCTGAGCCTGGCCTTTCTGACCAAGTGCAACGAGGAACACAATCAATCCGATTACAATACTTTGTTTCATTATTAAATAATTTTCATGTAAGAGAAAATTTTATAACTGCAATTAGACTTAAACAATGTGACTTATTTGGCAGTTTATACCGACTTGCAATAAGCCACATTTTAGTATCCAAGTCATATGCTTAATGCACATTTAATTGCTTATCCGAATCAGCATCTTTCAAATTACGCACACCTGTTGTGCCACCGCCTTTAAGCGTTAACTCAACCGGCTGGTTAGTCTTCCATTTTCCACGTGTAAAATCAGGAATATCAATTGGCTTGGAGCCGTTAGCGATTGACCACTCACTTAATGGCGTGATACATGACCAGGCGGCTGCATCATACACATCCATATCCATTGGCAGGCCGTTACGCAAACAGTCAATCAGACGCCAGTCCATCATAAAGTCCATGCCTCCATGGCCACCAACCTGTTTTGCCATTTCTCCAATACGTTTCACGATTTCTGGAGTATACTTCTCTTGTAATTCTTTCATTTTTGCATCATCTGCTTTGTTATGGCCAAAAGCAATGTGTTGTAAAGGCCACTTTTGTGCAAAACACTTTGTTCCGCTCAGCATATGAATACGCGAGTAAGGACGTGGAGAACTGATATCGTGCTGAATCATAATAGTACGCCCTTTTACGGTGCGAATCATTTGCATATCCATATTACCCCGCATCTCTTTACCGATGAACTGCTGCAGATCAGGACGGTCTGGTGCCAGTTCTTCAATGCGGTGCTTTAAAGTGAAATCGTCCGACATCATGGCTGTAAGGTAATCCATGCGGTCGCCACGGTTGATATCCATGGCCTGACAGATAGGGCCTAAGCCGTGGGTAGGGTATACATTGGCCTTACGGATATTCTCGTGTAAACGCCACAGCTTATCGTAGGCACCGTCACCACGAGGCTTGTCGTCCTGAGGTTTGTTAAAGTGCCAGTAATCTAAATCATGAATATATGCCCCTTCACCATGAACCAAATCACCGAAGGCACCCTGACGGGCCATGTTTAAGGTCAATAACTCAAAGAAGTCATAACAGCAGTTCTCCAGTATTACACAATGTTTCTTTGTTTGCTCCGATACTTCCACCATTTCCCAGCATTCGTCCATGGTTTTGGCCGTTGATACCTCTACTGCAGCATGGCTGCCACCTCGCATGGCCGCCAGAGCAACCGGCACGTGCCATTCCCAAGGTGTGGCTATGTAAACTAAATCAACAAGACCACTATCACATAAAGCTTTAAAGGCGGTATCGCTACCGGTAAATTCTTTGGCCTTTGGCAATCCGGATTTAGCCAGTGAAGCCTGCGCCCCGTCAATTGCTGCCTGACGCGTATCGCACAGAGCGGTTACTTCAACACCTTCAATAAAGCCCATGCGGTCAACGGCTCCAATTCCTCTATCGCCAATACCCACAAAACCAACACGTACCTTATCTAATTTTGGTGCAGCATAACCACACATGTTAAATTCCATTTTTGGCACGCGCTCAGCATTCTCACGTATATAAGCAACAGCTTCTTTCTCATTCGAACGTGTATTACACCCGGCCATTGGAGCGGCAGCTGCTACACCGGCTCCCAGCGCCATATTTTTTAAAAAGGATCTTCTATTTGTTGACATATGATTTTGTTTTATTGATTAATAGTGATTCTGGAAATGTTTTAAAAGCACAATAAAAATATAATAATCTTTTATAAGCACATAACACTTTCTTGTCCTTTCATTTGATTATTCATTGAAGTTGCTTTTAAAATACCAATTGCTAATTCTTGTTTTTTTGGATCCACAATGTATTCTAAAATTTCTACAAGGATGACAGGTCTCCGACCCTACTATCCCCAACCCTTCCACGCGAAAGGATTATTGCACCAGCAGGGGGATGAGCAATGCAGGTAATAGAAAAATGTGATGTTTCATTGCTACCTTATTTGCGGGTTATCTTAACGACCTTACATTCATGTGGTTTGACTACGAAGGTGATTACATCGGATGCCTTGATTGACAAATCCTTGCGCAACCATAGGTCTCGCACTTTAACAGATTTGTCCATCCCAAGTTCGCTAAGGTCCAGACTTATTCTGGCAGCTGTTT
>JAKSBD010000631.1 GCA_022361295.1 Bacteroidales bacterium | reverse complement strand
GGATCATTGGGTGATATAAATGGCGCTCTTAAAACATTACCCGGAACCCAACCTGCCTCTGATGACGGCCGTCTGTTGGTCAGAGGTGGTGAAGCAGCCGAAACAAAAGTACATGTGGATGGCCTTTTAGCGGCCAAACCCTATTATTCAAAAGTACCCGACCTGCCAACCAGGGGCCGCTTTGCCCCTAGCCTTTTTAGCGGAACAGTATTTAGTACCGGAGGCTATTCTGCCGAATACGGACAGGCACTTTCGTCCATTTTAATCCTGGAATCCAATGACATTGCCATTGAAGAAGTAAGTGGTTTATCATTAATGAGCGTTGGAACAGAAGCATCTAAAACGTGGTGTGCGCCCAATCGTTCAACATCAGCAGGTGTAGCATATACAAACCTGGCACCATATTACAGCATAGCTGGTAATCGCCTGGACTGGATCAAACCTACCGAAGCGGTTAATTTGAATGTTATGCATCGTCAAAAAAGCAAAAAAGGAAGCCTTTTTAAACTGTTCTCAACTTTCGATTATGGTATTCAGGAGTTTAATACGTCGCTTGGAGAAAACACTACAAATATTGATACTGAAGGTGGTAGTGCCTATATCAATATGACTTACTCATCACCCCTGTCAACCGGTATCTGCCTGAAAACAGGATTGGCATCAACCATTGATAATAATCGCCAGATTGCAGGTTATCACCGCACACTTGATAAGGAGATAAATATTGAAGGGCGCATTTCAATCGACCACCAGTTGTCTGATGCCATCCATCTGAACTATGGTGTATCCGATGCTTTCACCTCTTATAATCAGGCATACAATCGATTAAATGCAACTGAAAAATACGACATACAGCTTAACGACCATATTGCCGGTGTATTTATTGAACCGGAAATAAGATTGTCTGCCGAGCTGGCCATAAGGCCCGGTTTACGATACGAATATTCAAGCTACCTTAAGGAATCAAGCTTGTCACCACGTTTTTCTGCGGCATATAAAACCGGAAAAAACAGCCATATAACGGCAGCCTGGGGGCATTTCTATCAAAACCCGGTCAATGAATATATGAAATACACATCCAACCTGGAATTTGAAAAGGCCATTCATTACCTGTTGGGTTACCAGACCGGTACATTAAAGAAACGACTGTTTCGTGCCGAAGCCTACTATAAAGATTATAAGCAACTGATCAGCTATGATAGCTTCGACAACAATCGCTATAATAACCTGACAAATAAGGGCAACGGATATGCTAAGGGTATTGATGTATTCTTTCGCGATAAAGAAACGTTCAGGTACACGGATTACTGGCTTTCTTATTCCTTCATTGACACTGAACGTCATTACAGGAATTATCCCAATGCCGCAACTCCTTCTTATATTGCAGAACACACCTTCTCGGCTGTCGGCAAATATTTTGTTGGCAGTATCAATACACAAATCGGAGCCACATGGGTGATGGCGTCGGGTCGCCCCTATCACAAGGCCGGCGACACAAAATACATGAGCCGCAAAGCTCCGTTATATAACGACTTAAGCCTTAACCTGAGCCACCTTACTCATATAGGCGACCACTTTACGATTATTCACTTTTCATTTTCTAATGTATTGGGTCGCGATCACCTGGTGGGATACCGTAATATACCATCACCCAATGAGAATGGCAGCTTTATACAAATGCCCATAATGCCGGATATTAAACAGTTTTTATTCCTCGGCGTCTTCATCTCAATCAACAGCAAATAATTACGAACATTAAACTATATGATTATGAAAACAATTGTATTTACTCTTATCCTTTGTCTTGCACAACTAATTCATGCAAATGACTATCAGACTGCTATGAAAACAAACATTGACAGCTTATTTAAAACCACCAACACTGAGCAAATAGATGCCATAGCCGCCGTTTTTAAGCGCATTGCCTCGGTTGAGAAAAACGACTGGTTACCTACTTATTATGCAGCCTATGCTTATGTGCGTTCTACACATTTCATTTCTGAAAGTGACTCCATTCATTGGCAACTGGATAAGGCGCAGGCAGAACTTGATAAACTACTGTTATCCAATCCTGATGAATCGGAAGTACATGTTCTTCAGGCTATGGTTTATTCATTGCGCATAACAAACCCAATGAATGGCTACAAGTATTCGAGCCTGTCCAATGAAGCCCTGGGTAAAGCTGAACAGCTCAACACCAACAACCCGCGTATTTATTATTGTCGCGCCAACAACCTGTACCATACCCCCAAAATGTTTGGCGGTGGGAAGCAAAAGGCCAAACCTTTGTTTGAAAAAGCTGCCCAACTATTTGAAACTGCCAATAATGAAAATCCACTCTGGCCATACTGGGGCAGTTATCACAACAAACAGATGTTGGCCCAATGCCAGGATGCTGAATAAATTTAATTGGCCGGCAGATTTTAAACACTAGCGGGCCAGTTAACTTCCAGAATAACTATTTTATACCAAAAATATCATCAAATGATTGATATAATTTGTTTCTTTAAAGTTTCTGCTTCTTCATAAAATATCAATGTAGCTAAAGCTATACCTCTATTTTATGCATTGCAGAAACTCGAAATAATTCAATTTAATTATCAATCATTCAATAATACATTTGGTATTAGCCTGAAGTCGAAATTTAATGTCGAACTCAGCTTATTAGAACTGAAAACATTTTAAAATGGGAATCTACAGCGATATCAATAATAAGAAGCATAGCCAGAAGAAGACCTTATACATATTTCTTTGGTTTGGCTTAAGTTCAATATTAATTGGAATTATATTCATGGGGCTCGCTTGTCCGGCCTGCCTGTTAAAACCCAGACTATTACTGTACAACGGTGGTTATAGCCTGTTGCTTGGTTACGGACTGTTTAGTTTCGGATTTGTTTTTAGCTGGCTCGAAAGCAAATATGTCAACTGGATTAAGTTTCCGGTTAAGAGCCTTGTTATGGTTCTTCTTTCATCAACCTTTTACTGTTCTCTGGTTATATTTGGTGTTAACTGGTTCTGGCATGTCACTGTCCGGGATATGCCGTCCGAAAGATTTTTAGAAGTGTATGGCACAACCATGTGGATTGAATTTGGTATATTCTATTTCATTGCTTTATGGTTTTATGCGCGCTCCTTTTTTATGGCCTGGCGTCAGGAGGTTGAGGATCGCGAAAAACTGAAACGGGAAGCGCTTCAATTGCAATATGAATCGTTAAAAACCCAGGTTAATCCACATTTTTTGTTTAACAGTCTCAACGCTTTAACCACTTTAATTGAAATGGATGTTGACGCTGCCAAAACATTCACCAATGAGCTCTCAGGATTTTATCGTGATATACTTCAATTAAAAAACAAAGAGATCATCCCATTAAAAGAAGAATTAAGCATTGTCAATAAATACATCTATCTTCAAAAAATTCGCTTTGGTGATAATTTCACCTACCAGCTGCCTCAATCTATTGATGGGGAACAAATGGTTATCCCTCTTTCACTGCAAATGCTTTGCGAGAATGTGTTTAAGCACAATATCATTTCAAGCAGCAAAAGACTTAACTTGTCTATTGAATTACTGGAAGATGAAGTACTTATCTCCAACTCCTTTTATCCTAAAAAAGACAGTTCAGACTCGGGCATGGGCCTGAAAAATCTCAATGAACGGATTCAATACCTGACTAACAAAGAACTGATTATTGAACAGTCTGAAAAACAATTTTCCATTCGCTTACCTCTAATTACACTTGAACATGCGCCTGTTAATAATTGAAGACGAACACCTGGCAGCCAAAAGGTTAGTTCAGATGGTGTTGCAACTGCAACCTAATGCTGAAATATGTGCTATTTGTGATAGTGTGGAGCAAGCCGTTGAATGGATAAAGAACAATCCTCAACCCGATTTGGCCTTCTTTGATATACAGTTAGGTGATGGAATCAGTTTTGATATTTTTAAGCAATGCCAGGTTAATTTTCCTATCATTTTCACCACCGCTTACGACCAGTATGCTGTGCAGGCGTTTAAGGTCAACAGCCTTGATTACCTGCTTAAGCCCATTGATGAAAAAGAGCTAAGGCAAGCCATTGATAAGTTCTTAAACCAAAACCGTACAGATTTATCAGGTATTAACCAGGCTATTGAACAAGCCCGTGAACTCTTGCAGAAGCAAAACTACAAATCGCGCTTTCTTATAAAGGTTGGTGAGCATTTACGAATGATTGACACCAATGATATCAGCTTTTTTTATAGTGAAGATAAATCGACGTTTATCAGAACAGAAAATGGCAACAGCTATGCATTGGACCTAAGCCTTGATCAATATGAAATTCAGCTCAACCCAACGGATTTCTATCGTATCAGTCGAAAATATATTATTAAGCTTTCAGCCATAAGCGATATTATCAGCTACAGCAATTCACGATTGAAGTTAAAACTTAGTGGCATGGATAATTCCGACGAAATGATTGTGAGCCGGGAGCGGGTAAAAAGCTTTAAGAGCTGGCTTGAGTCATAGACCCTTTGCCAAGAGCTCTCTCAAGTTACCTGTGTTTTCAGCGGTCAATTTGAAATGGCACCTCATTATGTGTTACAAACAAATGCATCATCCGGAATTTGTCAGATGGATGAAATGTGATCTTCTTAAAGCTCTTCCATACTAAAGAATCACAAAAAAAGTGCAGATCAATCAAACCTGCACTTTTATTAGAGCTACGTAGCTCTCTAATAGCCTAAATCAAATCCTTTATCTATGGCCGGAATGCCTTCTTTCATCCATTTTGGCATCGGTTCGCCTTTTAGGTAATGATCGAAAAACTGAGCTAATCTTATTTGGAAATCGTACTTGTCACGAACTAAAGTAGGCCAGTGATCGGCATTATTATAATTTAATAACCATGCTTCTTTCTTTAACCTTCTTAAAGCAATAAAAAACTCAACACCCTGGCTAAACGGCACAGCACCATCGTCTTCATTATGCATTATTAACATTGGCGTTGTAATTTTATCAGCAGTAAATAATGGTGAATTTTCAAGGTATCTTAACGGAGATTCCCAAATTGATTTTCCTATTCTGCTTTGTGTGTGCTCGTATTGGAAAGAACGATTCCTACCTGACCATAATCTTATTCCACCATATGCACTGAACATATTGACAACCGGGGCACCAGATTCAATTGCTGCAAAAATATCGGTTCTTGTGGCCAGATAAGCTACCTGATAACCTCCCCAGCTATGACCTTGAGCTGCTATGGCTTTTTCATCAATAAATCCTTCGCCTATTAATTGAGAAATTCCTGGCATTACACAATTAAAAGCTGATTCTCCGGGATATCCTTCTTTATAATAAACATCAGGGTTAAAAATGACATAATCATGACTTGAATAGTAATGATAATCAATTGTTGAACGGTGCGCTTCAGGAATTTGATGGTAATATAAACGTTGCGATGATTTCTCATAGAAATTCACAATTAGAGGATACTTTTTATTCGGATCAAAGTTGGCAGGTTTTATCAATAAACCTTCAAGCTTTTGTCCATCAAGCGATGTCCAGGTGTATAATTCCTTTGTACCCCACAAAAATTCTTGTTGCTGCGGATTAACATCACTGATGATTTTGGATTTTTTAAAGTCATTTTCAGTAACTGAAAGATTTGGGAACTCCTTGAAAGTCTCTTTCGTATAGACTAAAACATTGGCATCCTTAGCCCTCATCGGTACGATTAATCTAAATTTACCTGATAAAAGAACTTTAGGAGCTTGTCTGTTTTTTATAGATGTTTTATAGAATCCATCCTCTCTTGTAACTTCATTGTGTCCTATTAAATAAAGAGGTTTAGACCTATCAACACCTTTATAATCTTCTCCGATGAATTTGTAATACGCTTTATCGTAATCAATAAGTCGATAACTTGTTTCAGACTCCCTCCCATCAACAGTAATATTTACAGGCTCTGTTTTATTTTCGGGATCAACTTTCCAAACATCAAACCTATCGTAAATTAATAGTGCTTCGTCATTTTTTAACCAACCACCAGTGCTGTAACTGCTTGCAGGATTAGGTATATCATTAATTTCATCAGCGCATTGTATCACATCAGGTGTACTTATTTTATACTCAGTATTCTTGCTGATGTTATAGGTATTCCATGTTGTATCCATGGCATTATACCAGTATATATACTTTCCATTTGGAGATGCACTTGGATAGGCTCTAACATCCTGCTTAAACATTTTCCGGTCGCCGGTATTAATATTTACCAGGTAAAAGTCGTTATGCTCAGGAAAACCTTCCCACATTCTCTGCACTGCATATGGTAAATTAGAGTAAGCTAACACGTAATCGGAGTTACCTTCGTCAATCAGCTCTATAGCTGAAAAGGATTTTTGTTCCAACTGAACTATTTGATTATCATCTATGTGGTAAACGGCTAAATATGACTTTATTAAATCATTCTTTTTAGTATTTAACTGTTCAGTATGTAATATGGGTTCATTCCAGTGCCAGACATCAAGCTCTGGAATCTCTTCTTCAAGTTTTGTAGTATCTCTTTCAGGTTTAGCAGGAGCCAATCCAAAATAGATACGGTTTGTTTTATCTGCAATTTTTATTGTCCCATTCTCACTAATCTCCCAACCATCTTTTATACCTTTTGTATTTGCCGAAGCTAATTTATTTAAACCTTCATTAAGATTCCATAAATACAGATTATAGCCCGGCTTTTTATTGTCTGTTGTATCTGCTAAAAATGCCAATCTGCTACCGGTTTTATTTAAGGTGAGTTGTTTATATGTTCCTTTTCCAGCTAATACAACAGTTTTATCGGTATCCAATAAATTATAATAATATACGCCTGGTTTCAGATCATTGTCATCACCTGTGGTTATAAAAGCTATTACTTCTTTGTTTTTGGCAAAAAGATAATCCGTTACATAGGGAATTTCAACAACTTCTCCGCTTACTAAATTTCTTATATTAAGCTTAAAGCCATTTTCCTTTGATTCCTTTTTTAGCGCCTTCTCTTCTGCAATAATAGTATCCTTAACTATTTCAGATTTGGTTTGATAGGCAATAAAACCATCCCATTGCCTTGGTAGCTTAAAGGATTTTAAGTGGCTAATTGTATCTAATTCTCTGGTCTTCAAATTATAGATACCTAATTTATTCAGCGGTATCTGTTCCTCTTTCGTTTCTTTCAACTTTAGGTTCCTAAGCAAACCTTCTTCAGGTTGAATTTTGAAAGCAACATATTTTGAATTACTACTTATGACGGCATCATTTCCTCCAGTCATTGACATTAGTTCCGCGCCATGCTTATCAATAATTTTTAATACCGCATCACCTTTCCATGGTTCAGCTTTATAAACTATAAAATTTCCATCATTAGAAACAGATCTCTGAGTTATTCTATTCCACTTTAGAATATCATCATAAGATAATGGTTTCTTCTCTTGCGCATATGATGCAAAAACGAATAAAAAGAGTGTGGATAGAATTAAAAACTTTTTCATTATAGTATGTTTAGATTTTTATGCTGAAATTATTAGAGGTCGATTGAATTCACGCCTTATTAAAACTGTATCTGTCTTTTTTACTTACAAAAGATCAGGCGGTAATACCAGATAGGCAGGTCTTTGCAAAAACCTAAGCACCTGCATGATCTGCAACCGCTTGATAATCGTATTACCAAAAGCAAATGTAATAAATTTAAAAGCAAGGATAAACCAAAGATGTTTCGACTAGTCTCGCATAAAGATCTAACAACCTGAGTTCGATTTAAATTTCACACCTCAGATTGAGCTAAAAAGTTGATTAACAAATTATAATTTTGAAGTAATTGTGTACTATTGCGACAAAATTTAATGTCGAATTCAGGTTATCAGGTATTCATCTCTCTTTGAATACCTGATTAATTATAAGAGTCCGGCAATTGGCACTTACCGGACTTTACTTTACATTTGGCACAATCGAGAACCCAAACTGTAAAGCATAACATCTAAAAAAGAATGTGTAATTAATTCATATCGGGAATATAAAAAGGAACCACATCTTCCCCATTTTCAATATTAATCATCGTTTCATAACACCATTGCATTTTTTTATTGCTGGCATATTGATCTGTCAGACTACGGTACTTCTTAACAAATTGGATGGCTTCTTCTTTTTCTCCTCCTATGTGCAGACAATAAGCATAACCAGACATGGTATAAAAATGCGTATCGTCTTCATCAATTATTTGTTTGAAGTATTTCGCAGCATGTAAGGCATGTTCTGGTTTGACATCTATAGTTCTGTTAACAGATGTCATCAACATAAGGTTATAATCCATTGGTTCGCCATACTTATCTGCATAGGCAATAATGAGGGGAATATATTCAGCGTACTTTTCCTCCATTCTGTACTGTTCAATCTTATATAGTTCCAATGCCTGGTCGGCATATTCAGGAAAGTCTTTTGCCACTTGCTCCAAATTTCTTTTTTTAACTGCGCTTTCGGGGTGGGCAGCAACATGATGGAACCAACGTATATGAAGTGGTGCATTCTTCAACTGAGGAAATTTGTCTTTATTGTTTTTAACAAGCTCGTAAAAATTATTACCGACATTGGCTTTCCAAAAGGCATCTTCCACATTCTCCGGCTGCCATTTTTCCTCTTCCGAATAAGCCTGGTATAAATCCCATGATTCCTCCTGACTCATGGCAATACGCTGTTCTTCAGCCCTTGCTTCATAATATTTTTTCAGAAACCCGGCGTCACGATTGCCCTTATCGTATTCTGCCTGGTACCAGGCAAAGTCTTTTACCTCTTCCCCTAAAGCCTTGCGCCCTAATTCTATTAATTGCTCTACATTTTTGGCTCCAATAGCATGATTAATAAGCGCATTACCATCCTTGTCAATAAACACAAGAGTGGGAAATCCTTTAACTTCATATTTTTTTGCCAGCTCGGGTCCTTCCCCAACTTCTGCATCAACTTTGTAATTAATAAAATTCTTGTTGTAAAAGTCCCCTACTTCTTGTTTAGTAAAAGTTCCTTTTGCCATTACCTTGCATGGACCACACCACTTGGTATAAAAGTCAATAAATACGGCTTTGTTCTGTTTCTCTGCTTCTGCCAATACCTCTTTAAAAGAACCGTGAAAAAATTCAATCCCTTGTTCCTTTTGCTGCGCACAGGCAACAACACTTATAGCTACTGACAATATTAATATCAATCGTTTCATTTCTTTAGCATTTATAGGTTTGAAAACCATTACAAGAGCCTGCCTTTAAAAAACACAGGCAGGCTCAAAGAATCATTATTCGCGTGGATTCTGCGTTAACTCACCACGACCTGTATCAATCATTTTTTCACCAATTGGAATGGCCCAGTTTATACTATTGGCATTCCATGTCTTGTCTTTACGGGTTAATGAAATACCTGCATTATGCAATGCGTTCAGACGCTTAATGTCAAAGAATCGCATACCAGTAATGTGAAATTCACGGCGGCGTTCATCGATTACATTCTGAATCGCCTCTTCCTGTGATGATGCAGTTAACTCATAATTACTTCCCATTGCAAAACGACTAGCTCTTAAGGTGTTTACTACTGCCATTGCTTCACTCCAACGCGATGCATCACGTGCCAGAGCCTCAGCTTTAATCAGCAATAACTCAGGAACAGTAACACCAATTGGAGGGAAGAATACTGGCATATTGTATCCAATTGCATATTTATCGCCTACCCTTTCAGCTACTTTAGAAATACGCAAATCATTGATTTTGTCTGAGTATAATGCTGTCAATTCCTCTGAGAACATGCCTAAACCACACGCATATGGAGGTACTATACCTTTGCCATTGTAAACCAAGGGCATATTGGTATGTTTAAACAATACGAACTCAGGATTATACGATGTGCGCGGCAACAATGCATAGCCCGGAGGAAAAGGAATGGGCGGTATAAAATTGTAGTTATACAAATTGCTATTGGCCTCCAGTGCTTTTTCTGCATATTCAAGAGCTGAAGCATAATTACCCATATGCAATTGCACACGAGCCATTAATGCCTGGGCTGCTGATGTATTAATCCTACTGACATTAGGACGTCCCGGTAATAAAACCGGTATGGCTTCTTCCAAATCATCAACCATTTGTTGGTATACGTCATTAACTGATGCTCTTTTTAACGACTCTTCAGAATTTCCATACTGTGTTAGTAGTGGTATTCCCGAACCTTCTTCTGTAGCCAGGGCTTCTCCATAATGAACGCCAAAAATATTCACCAGGCGCCAATAAGCATGCACACGGTGAACAAGAGCTTCAGCTTTATATTGTTCTTTTACATCTTCATCACCAGTCAGTTCCTCCAAAGCATTTAAAATATGGTTACAGCTTCCAACAACACGGTAATGACTTTCCCAACTTTCATCCAATTCATTTGATTGATAAAATAAATCATCCAGCAGGTACATTGATTTAAGC
The DNA here is from genome assembly GCA_022361295.1 of Bacteroidales bacterium. Classification (GTDB taxonomy): domain Bacteria; phylum Bacteroidota; class Bacteroidia; order Bacteroidales; family Marinilabiliaceae; genus Carboxylicivirga. Next base: position 3,812 of record JAKSBD010000631.1, on the reverse strand, counting down.
GGACGTGTTATGCTATTGGCTGTCAGGAAATCCAGGTCCTCATCTGTAACAATTACATTATCAGACAATATAGATATTACATCACTACTGCCCCCACTACCAGAAAGTGCGTTTCCGGCTTGTAACAGGGCATCAATATCTGCCAATGATTCTACAATGGTTTGCCCTTTAGGTTTAATATCAACATAGTCTTCACAAGCACTTAATATGGCCAGTAAAAATATGGGTAAAATTATATATAACTTCTTCATTTCTCTGTCTATTAAAATTCAAATTTTGCACCTAAAACAAACGATACAGGCATTTTAATACCCGGACGATAAGCACGACTTATCGTACTTCCAAACGATATATCGCGGCCGCTAAAAGGCACTGATTCAGGGTCAACATCCACATCATTAGCCTTCCATACAAGGCCTAAATCACGCACTTGAAATAAGAGGTTGGCACGAGCAATACCTAACTTAGATAACAAATCAGGATTAAGATCATACTGTAATGTGATATCTTTAAAGCGAATATGAGAAGCATCGTGGATACCATAATCAGAAAATACAAATGCAGAATATCTATAATCTGATAATTCTTCCGTATTGCGTGGTAAAGCTGGCAAATCAGTTGTATTTTCATCACCCGGGTTTTGCCACACCCGGGCTATGTCTTTATGCTTTGCCTTAGTATCATCACTTCCTGAATAGCGTCCATATTTCGCCTGCAGGTTCTCCTGAAAAACATGTCCGAATTTAAAAGTCATTAATGTCGAAAGCGTAAACTGTTTGTAGCTGAATGTATTGGTTAAACCTCCAAAATAAGGCGAGATAAACGGTTTGGTTGTTACCAGATCATGCTCATTCAATAATCCGAAAGACGGATCATTATAACTTATAACATCTCCATCCCGATTATAAACCTGCGGATTACCGTTGGTATCAAGGCCGGCATATTTATAACGTGCCTGTGAGCTAATGTCCTCCCCAATAATTTTAACAGTTCCTTCTTTGGTTTTAATGTAAAAGTCCTGAGCATTTAATTCGGGACGATCACTATATTTTATCACCTCATTTTTATTATAGGTGAGATTTAAATTAGCATTCCAGGTAAAATCTGACTTTCGAATAACATCTCCTCCAATGTTAATCTCGATTCCCTTGTTATTGATCTCTCCTTCATTTACAAATACAGGTGTCAGGGCGTAGGTAGGGTTAACCAATTGTGGCACCAATAAATCAACACTTTGCTTGTTATACAAATCAATAGTACCATTCAATCGTTTAAAAAAACCAAAATCGATACCTATATTGAAGGTGTTGGTTTGCTCTGGTTTGAGATTAGGATTAGCCGAACTAAGAATATAGGCGTATTGAGCGCCAGAGATCCAGTCGCTAAAATCACTGTATTGAATAACTGTTTGCGTGGTCAACCCCTGTCTCATATTTCCGTTTACACCAAAAGATGCTCTCACTTTTAATACGTTTAACCAGTCATAATCGAGAAATTGCTCTTTGGCAGCATTCCACGATCCACTCACAGCCCAATATACATTGGTTGCCAATCGTTTATTAATACCAAAAGCAGTTCCTCGTGCAAGCTTTAACGAACCCTCAATATTGTATTTGGCTTTGTAACTATAGCCCATATTAGCAAATGATGCAGTGGTTCGGCTAATTACCGGCACGCGATAATTATTAATATTTTTATAACTAATCATACCAAGGTAGGGATCAACCAAAATACCACTATTGTCAATATCCTCTTGCACCATGTTATTATTATCCGCCCATCGCGAATGATTGAAGTTCCGGTCATACAAACCAGTTACATCACTGTAGCCTACATAACGATCCTGCCTGCTTGTCGCTTCACTTTCTGTAGCTTCCATACCCAGTAAAGCATTAACTACATGATTGTTTGCGATTACTTTGTTAAAATTTAGGTTACCCCTGGCGACTGTATATTCATTTTTGGTGGTTTGCATTTCTAACCAGTTGCCATAAGGCACGGCACGATTGGCTCCGGAACCGTCTCCGGAATCTGGCACCATCACAAAGCTATTCATTGTGGCTTTCATTGTTGTCAAACCAAGGGGTAAGTGCTTACGATACTCATTGTCAATCACATTATATTGATACTTTACATCGGCACTAAACCAGCTGGTAATATCATAAGTTATCCCGGCTGCCAGTCTTATATTCGATATACTTAAGCGATTATCGTTATACTTCTGATCAAGCACAGGATTATAGGCTACATCATCAAAACCTAGTCCCAAAAACTCTTCTTTATTGCCTGAATAAGTGTCTTTGATTGCCATTGGATTTCCCTGGGCATCCACCAGTTGATCAAACTGACTAATGTTATAAAATCCATTATAAAGTGAGCTAATGCCTAAACCATTATCCTTTTGTTTACTGTTCGCAACACTGATATCAAAGGTTGTTTTTAGTTTATCAGTTACTTTAATATCTGTCATTAAAGCAAGATTTAGACGCTCATAATCATCACCTTTCAAGGCTTTCTTTTCACTCACATAACTAGATGTAAAGTTGTAATTTATAAATTTTGAACCTCCATTTATACTCAACGAATTTTGAGATGCAAACGAAGGACGGGTAAACTGCTCTTCAAATTCAGGCAACACATTGTTTTGCCCTAAGAGATTCAATTGGTTATCCCTTTCGCTTTCTGTAATACTATTGGCATAATAATCGGCCCATATTTCATCAAATGCATTCAAATGACGATACTTTTCGCCATAATTAGGCACCCCATTATCAGTATAATTAATTGCACCCCATGCATATGTTGACTCAGGATTAACTATCTGATTATTATTCAAAACCCTGATTTGATCTATTGCAGAGGCTAAACCAAGATCGTTTAAATCCATGCGTGTACCAAACGTCCAGTTGGTTGAAAACGTAACCCGCGGAGCGCCTTCCTGTCCCCTTTTAGTAGTTATTACTATTACCCCGTTAGAAGCCCTTAATCCCCACAAAGCCGTAGCAGCTGCATCTTTCAGTACATCAATGGACTCAATGGTTGCCTGGTCAATATCATTAAATGGTCCATCATAGGGGAAGCCATCGACAACAATGAGTGGTTGCCTGTTTTGAGAATTGATTTGCTGGAAGATTGGATCATTAACTGAAGACTCATCTGGATTATAATCGAAGGTACTGGTACCGCGTAATATAAACTCTAAACTTTCCTGTCCCCCATCATTGGTTACAGCATTTATATTTAAACCGGTTGCCAAACCTTCCATTCGACTATCCAGGTTTGTTGTTACCTGACGTTCTACATTCTCGGACTTAATTTTTGCCGATGCCGAGGTTGCCCTAACTTTACTGGTTTTGGTGTAACCGGTAACAACAACCTCATCCAGTCCTGCAATAGCTTCAATTAAAGTAATATCAAACACACGTTGATTACCAATTGGTTTACTAACGGACTCAAACCCCAACATGGTAATATACAATAGTGGATTGGGGAATGATTCCAGAAACTGCAATGAAAACTCACCATTCATACCTGTGGCCGTTCCAATATTAGTACCTTTAATCATTACAGCTACTCCCGGAAGAGGCTCTCCATTTTCGTCTTTAACCGTTCCGGTAATATTAATTTTTTCTATTTGTTGAGTCTCAATAACAGGAGCCTTCTTATTAATCACATAAATACCATTCTTCACTTTAAAATCCAGATCGGTATCTTTCAGTATTTCTTTCAATACATCCTCCAGCTTACCCTCTGCTTCTACATCCAGGTTAGTATAAGCCTCCACCATAGATGAATTGAAAGTGAAAATAAAG
>JAKSBD010000344.1 GCA_022361295.1 Bacteroidales bacterium | reverse complement strand
TTTTGGGACTCTAATATGGCAGTTTTTGTTGGTGAAGCTTCAAGTTGCTCAATACGTATTGTAATTGATTCTTTATTGACATTAATGGTTTTAACCTGTTGCTCAAGTAAGGATATCTGCTCACCGGCAGCAGCAATCTGTCTGTTTTTTTCAAGGAAGTTTTTGACAGCTATTATTTCCTTTTCCTTCTCACTAAGATTTTCTTCATGTTTTTTAATCTCTATATGAAGAGTATTTATCTGTTTGCCAAGTGATTCATTCTGATTTTCCAGCGACTGATAGCCATTTTGTACAACCTTAATTTCCGAATCTAAAACCCGAACCTTCTTGATCAACAACTGCGTCTTAATCTGCTTATTATTAAACGCTTCTATTTGCAGTTCCAGTTTATCCAGTTGCTCTTGTGTTGATTGTCTTAGATCATTTTCCAGCTGCAGCTTTGTAGTTTTTTCTGTTTTTTCGCTCTGCTTATCCTTAATGCCTTTTTCACTTTGTTCTACAGCAAGTATATCTGCCTTTAAAGGCAATACCTCCTGGTGTTTTTCAAGACGTAGCTTATCTGCCTTGAACAGCTCCATTTTATTATTCAACTGGATAAGTTGTTCTTTGCCGGCATCAATTGCTACTTTTAACTTATTGTATTCCTGAGTTGCATGCAGTTGTTTCCGTAAACCAACTATATTTTCCTCATGGTTTTTACAATCCTTTGCTATCCCCTCCAATTCTTCTTCGGCCTGCTTTCTTTCCTCTTCAGCTAAAATTTCAATGCCTTCAAGTTGAATCTTCAAACGCTCCAGCTCTTTTAGTTCCTTACCACGGCGCTCATAGCATGCGCGGCCCAGCTGTCTGTATATTTCGGTCCCTGTTATTTTCTCAAGCAACTCGCCACGTTCGTTGGCGTTTGACTTTAAGAAGCGGGCAAAGTCACCTTGAGACAAAAGTATTGATCGCAGGAACTGATCAAAGTTAAGTCCAATCAGGCGGGCATTCTCTTTAGGCACCTCGTTTCGCTTCTCGACTATGCTTATAAATTCTCCATCATCTTCTTGCTTCGAAAGCACCAGGGAGTAATCGCGCAGATTACCATTTCTGTTACGTGAAATTCCCCATTGAGAGCGATAAACGGCATTTTTTACACGATAATCCAGTTGTGCCCATGCCTCATCGGTATTTCGTGTTATTATACTTCCCAGTCGCGCAATGTCATTTTTAGATACAGATCCACTGCGCGGTGTCTGGTTGTATAAGGCCAGGGTTATCGCATCAAGTATAGTTGACTTTCCAGCTCCGGTAGGGCCGGTTATGGCAAATAAACCAGTATTACCTATTGGTCCGTTTTCAAAATCAACCAGATGTTCTCCCTTTAAAGAGTTAAGGTTTTTTATTCGAAGTTGGAGTAATTGCATGCACTAGTCGTTTTCTGATTGATGAAAATAATCATCCATTAATTCGGTAAAAGTCTTTGATACACTATCCTGGTTAATCACCTGCTTTGATTTCACCAAATTCTCAAAAACATCGGTAATGCTTAAATCAGCTAAAGAGCTTACCTGCTCATAGTCTACCGCCTGGTTATCACCTGTGAATCTCAAACTTGGTTTAACAATAAGCAAGTGGTTATCTTTTCGATTAACCACATCAACCAATGTTTCAAACCTTGTTCTAAGAGAAGTATCCATTTCATCCTCTTCAATAGCTATTTCAGCCCAATCCATCAGTTCGGATGTGCCTTCATATTCATTCAGGCGTTTCTCTACCTCATCAAAGGTTCCTTTGAAAGCCTTCAACTTGCGAAAGGATGGTACTTTAATGGGCTCAATCTCCTTCAGATTAACTCCATCAAGCGTCAGTACAATAACTTGCTTATGGTCTTTTCTTTCTGAAAAACTTAAAGGAAGTGGGGAACCTGAGTAACGAATTTTCTCGCTTATTTTTTGCGGACGGTGAATATGACCAAGGGCAACATAGTCAAAACAGTCAGGAAATAATGCAGCATTAAATCCAGAAAGGTTTCCAATATGAATGTCCCGCTCGCTTTCAGATTGGCTGGCTCCATGCACAAATAAGTGCCCCATAGCAATAATCGGACAATCATACTTTTGGGCTTCACTTGCAAGTTGTTGATAGTGTTGTTCAATACCTGCATTGATGGCATCCTGTGTTTCCTGGTAAGACTCACCCGCATTAACCTGGCGAATATCCTTATCACGCAGAAATGGTACTGCAGCGACCAAACACTGTAAGGTGTCGTTTTTTTGTACCTCAATTAACTCATCAGTTATAGATTCTTTAGCACCACCTATAACCTGAATATTTAAGGCAGATAATACATCGGCCGGAGCTTCCAATGTGCTTATATAATCATGATTACCACCAGTAATTATCACCTGTCTGCAAGAGCTTCCGATAAGAGAAGTTAAAAACTGATAATACAGTTTTAAGGCGTTGTTTGATGGAAAACCCACATCAAATACATCACCAGAAATTAAGAGTAATTCAATGTTTTCATCTTGTATAAGATTATACAACCATTTAAAAAACAGCTGAAACTCCTCTTCACGCTCATTTCCATGCAGTTTTTGCCCTATGTGCCAATCGGAAGTATGAAGTATCTTCATTTATGACTTTTTAAAAAGATTCTCCAAAATGACTACAGATGATTCGATACATTTAGAGCAGACCTTATCTTTTAGCTTATTTTCTTTAAATGTCTGACGTCCGGCTTCCGTGCGAATATCACAACCTATTAAATGCACACACTGATCGGTTTGATGGCGCTCGCAAAATTTTTTACGAAACCCCTGAATCATCTCGGCCGTTATCTCATCACGCCTTTCAAAGTCGTTAATAAATTTTGAATTCCGAAGACCAATGACCATATAGGCCCCTGTTACTGCCCCGCAAGCCTTTTGCATCTTTCCCATTCCTCCCCCAAAACCTAAGGCCATGTTTAGCGCTTGTTGCTCATCAATTCCTAAATCCTCAACATAAGCCTTAATAACTGACTGCGCGCAGTTGTTGCTATTGTAAAAAGCATCAATAGCTGTAGTTATTTTCTTTTCCATGTGCAGGTGATTTGTTGTCCTTGTAAAATTAGCAAATGATTTGATTTGTGATGTGTAATAGCAGTGCTAATTTAGTCTGAGCTCATTTTAAAAACGATACTGCATTTGAAGCTTCCATTCCGTTAACCTGTTACCTTTTATCTGTTGGTGTCCGGAACCAATTTCATCAATGTTGGCATATTGAGTATGCGTTAATCGTCCCCAAATACGCAGGTTCTTAGTTGGCTTAATACTCTTATTGAATATGACCTTTGTTCCCTTGTTCATATATGCCGGAATGGAAAATGCATACAACACATCAGGTTCATATGAATATATCCGACTGTTATAGTCCTCAATATTAAAAACTATATAACGTCCGCCCACTGTGAATTTGCCTGACTTAAAACTCAAATCCTGAAATGCCATCCAGCCCTTACTTGATGCCCTTCCTTCTTTATAAAATGATTGCTCAACCTGGGTTTGAAAACGCCATTTATCATTCGGTTTAAAAGTATAAAAAAGTCGCAGATTATCCTTTTGATAGCTAATCACTTCATACATGGCTACCTGTTCACCAGTATTGATTTCTTTTTGTGTTGATTTATAACGTAAATAGGCAGAGTGGAAATAGTTAATTTGATAATCAGCCTGCGTAAACCACTCAAAACCTGTTGATGGACGATACACGTTATAGCGTAACCATTCATAGGAAAATAAATCGGCAAATGCTCTTAAGGACAATCTTTTTAATGGACTAATACTTAAGGAAGTATACACCCCCGACTCACCTCCCCGGCTGGAAGATTCGGAAAATGGATTGGACAAAACTGCTGTATAGCCCTTACTGTATTTGCGGTAAGCCAATGAAAATGCAATATCAAATCCGGGATTGTATGTAAGTCCCTGATAAATTCCTCCATGCTCATGGTTTTGAACAGCAAGCTCTCCAAACAGGGTTAAACGATTTAGGAAAACAGCATTAGATAACCACACTGTTTCTTGCTTATCGCCCGAAAAACGATACATATCCCTTAAGTGATTTTTTTTCGCAATTGGCCGATCAATGTGCCAGTTAACATAGCCGGCATCAAGGTGGAACAAATGATGACGATAAGCTGCTTGCAGGCCATAGATCGTTTCATTAATTGCCAGTCTGTTATCCACCTCTGATTGGGTACGATGATAACCTGTTTCCTGCAATGATGATATAGATAGTCCGTCAATGGTGTCATTAACAAATGAAGCATCACGTTTTTTATAAGAAACGAATGGCGAAACAGAACAATTTCCAAAAGAAAACCTTGCAGCTGTTCCTCTAAAAAATGAACTCTCGTTGACAGATGTATACGAATTAATTCCCTTAGGTCTGCGCCGTAACTGGGCATTCCCTGTTGATTTGGAAAAAGCCATATCTGTCCATATTCCCAGGCCTTGACCAAACGATAACCGATAATCACCAATTATCCAGGTGTCAATAAATTCTAACGGTTGATTAATACGAATAAATCCCGATGTGAAATCTGCTACTGGAAAATAATTTGGGAAAGCCTTTTCTCCCTGATCCTTTTCTATGGTTAAACCAGCTTCAATTTTGCTACCGCAGTAGAAGCGTGCCCGCATGAGCCATTTTTCCTTCGAACCCAGATAAGCCGCAGAGGTACTATCATTTTTATCTTTATAACCAAGCGGAGTTTGTATTGAACTTTGAACACGAGAAAGAACATTGCCATAAAACCTGCTTTTCTGTTTCTTTTCCACAGGCTTAATTACCACAAATGGCAGCAGGTAAGTAATAGTCAAACTATCCATTTGTTCAACTGCCTGCAGTTCATAAACAGAATACAAAGGGCCGTTGATATACCTGTAATACAGAAAGTTTTCAATTTGGTAATCCGTTAAGAAGAATAATTGTTCCAAATCTTCCTTTTCGGCAGAGTTTAAATTAACAGGACGTTGACTAAGACTAATCAAGTCATTTACGACCTCTTCGTAGTCATAATTCTCATGCTGTTGATCGGCCATCATCTCCAACATGTCACTAATCATTTTTTGCAAATCATCAGTTTGCTGAGCATTAACAAATAATGGCCCCGACAAACAGAATGCAATTATCCATCGTTTTACCATTATCTCTGTTTCTGCTTAAATGAATATGTCAACCCTGCTCCTGAAGTCACGCCAAGTTGCTGATGGTGTGCAAAGCCAACATCAATTGTCAGCCCGGAGCTGTAAAAGCCTCCCCCAAAAGTTAATTCGGCAGGTCCTCCCTTAACTCCGCCCCTTACAAAAAGTTTGTTTTTAAAGCTTACTTGCAAGGCCGCTTTATAAACCAAATCAGACTCTAACTGCTTTTCCACTTCAACAACAGTCATTAAAAGTGATGCAACAGAGTATTTGATTCCAGTGTTAAAATAAGTAGGTATCGCATATTTATCATCGTGATACTTTATTTCTCCCTGTTCAGGATTTTGTATAAATACCCCCAGTTCAAAACGTTCTGATACATTAAAATTCAATCCTAATGACGAGTAAAAGGCCTCTGCCCTATCGGCTGCTTCAATCTGGTGAGCCAGATAATTAAATTGAAACCCGGCTTTAAGATGTTCTCCAAATAAACGACTATATGCCAAGCCATAACGGCTGTAGTTACTTTTGGAATAACCACTTTGGAAAACAAGTCCTGAAAAAGATCCGTAACGAGATGGAAAAACAAACGTTATCGCCCTCGAACTTAGCTCATCCATATTAAAGCGTAACTGGTAGGCGGCACCTATAGTCAATTGCTGGCTTTCAGCAAGATTGGAAACATTGCTGAGAACAGCCCATGGTGACGAATCGAATACTTTTGTAAATGCAAGGGATGAACTAACAGGCCCTGAATAATCGAAAGATTGTGCGTGCAAAAATGAAGTCACTCTTACAAGCAGCATAACAAGAGGTAAGGTTGTTTTCTTCATGATAATATTAATTATCAATAAAAATATTAACCTTACTCCTAAATGTCAATGTATTACTTACATTTAGCTAAGTATTTCAATCATTGTGTGATTTTCAGAAACCAAAACAGTTTGAAATCCAAGCTCTTCGGCCACTCCAAGGTTAAGCTGCGAATCATCCAGAAACAAAGTCTTTTCAGGTTTTATACCTGTGCAGGTCACAACATGATCAAATGCCTGCCTATCGGGTTTGCTTTGTTTAATTTCGTATGAGTAAAAGGCCTTTGTAAAATATGGCTCAATGTTTTCAATACCATTGGCCATGCCAACGAAAGTATTTCGATGCAACTCATTGGTATTACTTAACAAATAAACCGGTGCTTTTTTCTTAATACGTTCTATTAGTTGCAAGCGTTCAATGGGCAACTCGACTAACATTTTATTCCATGCAGCTATTATCTGATTATCGCTAACCGGGCCAGGCAATAATGACTGAATTTTTTCAATGAATTCTTGTGTACTTATAGCCCCAAGCTCATATTGCTTAAACAATCCATTATGATGACCATGACTTATTTGTTCCTCAAGGTTTGTTAATCCCAACTTATTGAAAGCATCAATTGCGGCTGCGGGACTAATATCAACAATCACTCCTCCCAAATCAAACAAATAGGCATCAATATCCCCCCACTTCTGTTCCATATTTTTCATTACAATGAATTTATAAACAATGAGTACAAATTTAGAAACAGAATAACAATAATAAGAGACCTTGAGAAAAATTTAATCCCTTCTAAGTTTTTATGCCCGAAAAGATTATTGATGATTATAAACTAACCGAAACCATAGATTGACGTTTCGTGCAAATTTTAAACAACAGGTTATCAATAATTCTGTAAAATTCTTAGTTTTGTTAAAGTGAGTAAGGAATACGCAGGTCAATAAAATGAGGTAGATCCAATATCTTATCACTAATCGTTATCCCATGTCCTAAATCAATTTGGAATAGTTTGAATATAGAAGATCAGAATATCAGAACGAACTTCAGGCATTACCTGGAAGACATTACGATAAAGTACATACCTGCATTTGCAATATCAACAATCGCAATCATCTCATACTTTGCCTATTCTGATCTGTTTATTCGCCATAGTGTTAATGCCTTTTACACCAGATTAATTCCTCTGGCTATTGGCATCTCTCTATTGATTTTTCATTACATCAACAAGGGAAAAAACAGAAACATAGAATTTAACTGGTATAACGTATATACTCTTAGCGCCTTACTGATGATGTATGCCAAGTACCTTGTATACCTGCCTTTTGAGGGTGAATCGTTTTCTGTTACCGGTATTATTGTGCTTATATTTGCTGTTGCCTTAGATTATAAAGTCAGCCTTCGCACGGCGATTCTGTCCTTTTTCGGGCCTCTTGCAGCCACTGTCGTTATCTTTTTATTCTTTGCTGAGCTTCCTGATTCAAAATGGGTTAACTACACCAATCTGTTTCCGATGACAATTATAGCCTTTATCGCTAACAGGGCTTATTACAAGCTTCGATTCAAGTTATTTGAATCAAACTACCTGCTTAACCTTGAAAAGCAAAACACGAAGGAATTATATGAAGAATCATTAAGTACGAATGAATACCTTCAGGAAAAAAACGATAAAATAGAGCAACAAAAGAAATCTATTATAACAGCAAATAAAGAATTACGAAAACTCAGTCAAACCAAAGACAAGTTTTTGTCAATTATATCACATGATTTAAAAACTCCTTTTAATTCAATCATTGGATTCTCCAACTTATTATCGGAGCACTATGAGGAGTTTTCAGATGAAGATCGTAAAAAGTACATAAACGTTATTGATAAAAGTGCAAACAACACCTATAAGCTTTTGGATAACCTGCTTGAATGGTCACAATTACAATACAATAAGGATGAACTGAAGCTGGAAAGTACAAATCTCTTTTTGCTTGGAAATGAGATCATCAATCTCTTAAAGCAAACGGCCGATGATAAGGGCATTACCTTAATCAACAAAATAGATGCGGGTATTGAAGTTAATGTTGACATTAATAAAATTAAAAGTGTCATGCGGAACCTTATCTCCAATGCAATTAAATTCACATACACAAAGGGTACAGTAACCCTTCTTAGCCATCATGCAAATGGAACCATTGAATTATGCGTTGCGGATACCGGTATTGGTATTGAACAAGATAAAATCAATCGTCTATTCGATATTTCGGAGAAAGTTTCAACTCCAGGAACTAATAATGAGACCGGAACCGGCTTAGGTCTACTGCTTTGTGATGAGTTTATAAAACTCCATAATGGAAAATTAAGTGTAGTAAGCGAACCGGGCCATGGAACCACCTTTAAGTTTACACTTCAGCAAATTAACGACACCAACCAGATGTTAACCCAAGTTAAATCAACACAATAACCAAGAAATTTAACATACAAAGCAAATGCAAAAACTTCATTTTTGATGAAAAGCATTATCTTTGCAGCACTTTTCGCATTTTTTGTGCTGAAAAGTTAACGGTTGACAGTAAAATCTGTCATTTTAGTAATATTCTAAAAATAGATTAATAGAATGAGTACGTTGGAACTGAGCGAACAGGAAATTATCAGACGAAAAAGTTTAGAGGAACTAAACAAGTTGGGTATTAACGCATATCCGGCAGCAGAATTTAAAACCACTCATCTGTCAACTGAGATAAAACAGGAATTCGATCCAGAGAAGGATAACTTAAAAGAAGTTGTGATTGCCGGTCGTATCATGAGCCGTCGAATCATGGGTAAAGCTTCTTTTGCAGAGTTAAAGGATTCTGACGGACGCATTCAGATTTATTTGAATCGTGATGATATGTGTCCGGGTGAGGATAAAACATTATATAACACTGTGTTCAAAAAACTATTGGACATTGGTGACATCATTGGAATTAAGGGGTTTGTTTTCCAGACTCAGATGGGCGAAACAACTGTTCACGTTAAGGAGTTAACGGTATTGAGTAAATCACTTAAGCCACTTCCGATTGTGAAGGAAAAAGACGGAAAAGTATATGATGCTTTTTCTGATCCTGAATTACGATACCGTCAGCGTTATGTTGATTTAATTGTAAACGAAGGTGTTAAAGATGTATTTGTAAAGCGTACCAAGTTAATGAACAGTATGCGACAGTTCTTTAACGATCGCGGATACCTTGAAGTTGAAACGCCAATCTTACAGTCAATACCTGGTGGAGCAGCAGCACGTCCGTTTATCACACACCACAATGCATTGGATATTCCTTTGTACCTGCGTATTGCCAACGAGCTCTATCTAAAGCGATTAATTGTTGGTGGATTTGATGGTGTATATGAATT
>JAKSBD010000202.1 GCA_022361295.1 Bacteroidales bacterium | reverse complement strand
CTGGACATTGTAACACCACAATACATTCAGGATTTATTCTCATGGACTGCCATAGGTGCCCGAACAACAGAATCGCAACGCCATCGAAACATGGCCAGTGGATTGTCTTCTGTTGTTGGGTTTAAAAACGGTACAAACGGCAGCATTGACATCGCCATTAATGCAAGAGAATCAGTAGCAGCACCCCATAACTTTGTGAGCATTAATCCTGAAGGAAAAGTTGCTGTTATTAAAACAAAAGGCAACCCCAATTCACACATAATCCTCCGCGGAGGAAAAGAGCCAAACTATTCGGCCGAACACATTGCACATTACGAAGCCGAACTAAGAAAGGCAGGTCTTGAACCTCGTATCATGATTGACTGCAGCCATGCCAACAGTGGCAAAAATGCCAATAATCAATCTGCAGTACTGGATAACATTGCCGATCAGATCACCAATGGAAACAACTCTATTATGGGCGTGATGATTGAAAGCAATTTAAAACATGGAAATCAAAAACTTACCAAAGACATTTCAAGTCTTGATTATGGAGTATCCATAACAGATGAATGCATTGGTTGGGACGAAACAGAGCAACTGCTTACCGAACTAAGAGACAGGCTTAAGGCATAAATACAATAAGCCGGTTGATTTCTTATGCATTAAAAGCGTTTATTTTTTATAACATAGAACAAAAAGCGTATGCCAATTGGTATATGTCTATACATGGTTGGAAATAAGCCAAAATAACGCCTCATTATATCAAAACGCTCCCTTAGTCCGGGCACTATGTTTTGCTTTGTTAAACCACCATCTAAAAAGCGCGAAAGGGTTTGTTTTGAATTATGAACAAGCCTTGCATCTTTTAACGCCTGTAAGCACCATTCAAAATCTGCTGAAAAGCGATAATTTGTATTATAAAGCTTCGCAATCTTTTTTGAAACCAAAATCGACTGATGGCTCACCAACATACCATTCCTAAAGTCCTTCCACTTCAAATCCGACGGCGGCTGAAGTCTCCTCTCTCCTATTTCATTGCCATCAACATCTATCATCACAGTATCTCCGTAGATCACATCAGGCCATGTTAGCCCGAAGTTCTCAACCATTTTTTCGATACTTAATGATTCATATACTTCGTCACCGGAATTAATAAACCAAACAAAGTCTCCTGTTGCCATCTTCAGCCCCTTATTCATGGCATCATACAGCCCATCATCTGACTCACTAATCCACTTTGAGACAGAATATTCATTGGATTTAATTAAATCAACAGTTCCATCATCAGATCCGCCATCTACGATAACGTATTCAATGTTTGAATAAGATTGACAGGCAATACTGTCAATGGTCTTCTGAAGTGTTTTAACTCCATTATAAACTATTGTTATGATGGATATAACAGGACTCTTCATCACTATTTACTTTAATAATGATTCGTATACGGCTTTATACTGATTAGCCACTACTTCTTCAGCATAATGTTCAACTGCCTTTTGGCGGGCATTATTGCTCAGCTGCTCTAAATCGCTAACAAACAATGTTTCGTAAATACCTGTTGCTAAACTAAGTGAGTTTTTAACTTCCGCCAGATAACCAGATTCTTTGTGAGTTATCATCTCAGGCACTCCTCCAATACTAAAGCCTACAACCGGCGTACCGCAAGCAAGCGACTCCATAACGGTGTTGGGTAAATTATCTTGTAACGAAGGCAAAACATAATTATCAGCTGCACTATACAGATCAACTAAAACATCAGGATCAGAAACAAATTTGAACGAATTGGTTTTGAATGGAAACAACTTAGCTGTTTCAGCATTCATTTTACCAAACACCACTAACTCTGTTTTATCTTTTACAACAGGAAAGTTTTCGGCCAAAATACTCAATGCTTCAATAAAATAGCGCATACCCTTGCGCGGATCGTTTACATTGGCCGCCCCAAATAATACCAATCGTTTATCTTTAGGCAGCCCCAGGCGCTCTCGTGCTTCCTGCTTGTTACGTGGTTGATAAAAATCTGTATCAATTGGATTAGGAATATTATGAAACTTTTTTCGCCTTAAAAGCTTACTCTCCTGAGAAAGAGTTCGCAACCACTTACTACATGTTACAATACTCAAAGGTGATTCGTTGTAAATCTTTCGTTTTTGAGCAAAAATCCTGGCGGATAAATCTTTTTTACCGGATTTGCGTAAAAATGGACAATAAGAACAGAACTCCAGAAATTCGAGGCAAGTACCGGCATAATGGCAGCCACCCGTAAAACTCCACATATCATGTTGTGTCCAAACAATTGGCTTACCGCACTTGAGTAACTTACCTAATGTTTCTATTGACAAAAAACCCTGGTTAATCCAGTGCAGGTGAATAATATCCGCCTCCTTAATGAGTGGGTGCTCTGTAATATCAATACCTGTGTTTGCCGGTGAAAAAGCGAAACGAACCGATGCATTACGCTCATATGGTAAGAAAGTTAAACGCTCCCATGCAAAACGTGCAAAAGCCTTTTGACGATAGACAAAACCCTTATCCACGGCATAGACCCCTTCTTCATGACGATATAAATCCTGTACCAAAAGCTTCGAGTCGATTCCATTACGACGCAAGGCCCGGTTCAGACGACTGGCCGCAACAGCAGCACCACCGCCTGCATCTGTCTTATTGATTTGTAGGATTTTCAATCTTAGGTATTATGATTTCCGCCATAAAAGTAATAAATCTCTTAAATAAGCAAAGCCTAAATAATATGTTTAGCCTTCCAACTTATTTGGAAAATCAATATTGAAGTGCAACCCCCTGCTTTCTTTGCGCTTTCGGGCCATTTTTATAATAAGGTATCCAACATTGATTTTATTTCGCAGGTGACATATTTTCTCTGATACTTTTGAATCCTGATACAGGGCTTCCGTCTCCCTGTAAAGCACTTCCAAACGATCATAAGCACGGTTTAGCCTGATTTTTGAACGAACGATACCAACATACTTACTCATAATCTGTTGCACCTCTTTATTTGACTGAGTAATTAAAATCATTTCTTCAGGGTGCGATGTTCCTTCATCATTCCAATCTGGAATTCTGTGGTTGAATTCAATATGACTTACTTTTTCAAGAGCATCAATGGCAGCAGCATCAGAAAACACCAATGCTTCAATTAATGAATTACTGGCTAAACGGTTGGCTCCGTGCAAACCTGTAGATGCACACTCGCCAGAGGCATATAAATTAGCAATTGAGCTTCTGGCTTTCAGGTCCACTTTTATACCTCCACATAAATAATGAGCAGCTGGTACAACCGGAATCATATCTTTGGTGATATCAATTCCCAAAGACAGACACTTTTTATAAATATTCGGAAAGTGCTGCTTTGTTTCTTCGGGGTCCTTATGGGTCACATCAAGATAAACAAATTCCTCGCCCCTGTTCTTCAATTCATTATCAATAGCACGGGCCACAATATCGCGCGGTGCCAAACAGTCACGTTTGTCATATTTCAGCATAAACTCCTCACCATTCTGACGACGGAGAATGCCACCATAACCACGCATTGCTTCAGTAATTAAGAATGATGGTCGCTCAGATAAATTATACAAAGCGGTAGGATGGAATTGTACAAACTCCATATTTTCAATAATACCTTTTGCCCTGAAGACCATGGCAACACCATCACCTGTAGCAATTAACGGATTCGTTGTAGTTTGATAAACACTCCCAATACCCCCGGTAGCCATCATGGTTGTTTTGGCCAAAAAAGTTTCTATTTTTCCGTTGTCTTTGTTAAGAATGTATGCACCATAACACTCTATATCACGCATCCAGGGCTCTGTAACTTTACCCAGATGGTGCTGAGTAATTATATCTACTGCAAAGTGATTTTCAAAAACTGAGATAGAAGGATGATTTCTTACTTCGTCAATCAAGGCACGCTGAATTTCGGCACCCGTATTGTCTTTATGATGTAATATACGATGCTCTGAATGACCACCTTCACGATGTAAATCAAATTTACCATCTTCATTCTTGTCAAAGCTCGTTCCCCAGTCAAGTAATTGCTTAATCTGCTCCGGAGCCTCTTCAACCACTTTCTTTACCGACTCAATATCACACAATCCATCACCAGCAATTAAAGTATCATTTATATGCTTTTCAAACGAATCAGGATCATAAGTTACAGATGAAATACCTCCCTGTGCATAAGCAGTATTAGTCTCTTTAAGCTCTGTTTTGCTAACCACGGCAACAGAGCCATGTTTAGCTACTTTTAGTGCATAACTCAATCCGGCAATACCAGAGCCTATCACTAAAAAATCAAATTCTCTTCTCATTGGAAAAATCTTTGTACAAGACTACAAAGGTAGCAAGAATTCAAAATTTTACGTAAGATCGTATTTTTAATTCCTACTCAACCACAAAAGATCTGGTAACCACTTCTTTCACTCCCTGACTATTAACACCGGTTATTATCATTGTATACTCAGATGAGTCATCTCCTGTATAAAACTCTAAATTAACCCTGCTTTTATCGTCCACATTATTGAAACTTGAATAATACAGCACATTTCTATAATCAGCTAATCTTGAATTCAATTGTTTTTCACTTGAATAATCGGGACTATTGTATTTATATGAGTTTAAAAAGCCTTCATGTATCTGTCTGAATATACGATGATCGAACTCCATATTCCCCATATCATTCTCCCTCGTATAAAACAACACCAAACGTCCCAGGTTTTCATCTCTAACGAAGTAATTCAGATTTATAACATCAATTTTTTCAAGATACTTAGGTTCAATAGCTAAAATACGATTAGCATCACGAACAGGAACTCCGTCCACAAAAGTCATAGTTCCACCCTCTTTTGGATATATTGATTTCTCTTCATACACCCTGAATTCATATTGTCCTTTTACTTTTCTTAAACTTACATATGGCACGATTTCTCTCACAACTTCCTCTGTTGTTGGCAAATCAATGTACTTATCAATCAGTATCGTATTTTCAGCCTCTTCATAAAAAGCATTACTCTTCTCAATCGAATCTGCTAGTTCAACTTCAGGTAAATGACTGGCGTATATTGTATTTATCTGCATATTAATAATTGCTTTATTAATACGCTGCACCTGCATTGTATCAAGGCTTAAAGAAGGTAATTCCACACCTGAATACTTTCCTGAATAATTATCTTCCAATTCGATTTTATAGTTTAACAATGTTGTATCAGTCGAATAGGGCTGAATAACCATTTCCTGCTTACCAAATCGCTTCGCTTCGAATACAAACTCACCATTTTGGTCTGTTTCCGAGAACTCAAGAATTGGATTATGACTAAGGAAGGACAGCATTATTTTCTCATTAACAACCAACTCGTTTGTACCAGTATTCAGAACTCTTCCTTTAATAATCTCACCCCTATATTCAGGGACCTTTATATTTTCATCTATAACAGGCGTTTCATTATGACTTGGCATAGAAATACTAACAGGCTGATACAAACATTTTTTCACTACAGAAACCGTTAAACATTTCCAATTCATATCCTTGACATCAAAATCAAGCTTAACCTTTTGTCGGTTATTATAAGTCGATTTCCAACCTTCTATAGCAGGAATTTTAAACTTCTTACTTTTATGCTGGTCCACATTATGACTCTCTGAGATATCTCGTTGTTTAGGTAATGAATTATTTGCAAAAGGATTAATGATTGAAATGACTTTTACTTCATAATTATCAGGAGAATAATTACTCATCCAACGAGTATAGGTTCTCACCAGGTAATTGCCTGTAGAAACGGAATCAGGAATACTGACGACGGATGAGACTGTACCATTAGCTAAAAATAATTTTTGCTGAATAATCGGGGTATTTGCACTATTAAGAACCTCTATGTAAGCTACTTTACTAAGATCTGAATTCTCTTGTGTTTGTTCTGAAAGATTATTGATCGTAAACCATATGGATTCGCCTCCTATATAAATATCACGATCGGTAGTCAGAACAAGATTTTCTTGAGAATAGACAAGAGAATGTATAATAAATGTACAACAAAGTGTTACGTATATGTTTTTCATGTTGGTATTTTTAGTCCTCCCAAAAATCTGGTTTACTTAAAGTTCCAGTTATTCTGCAGTCAGAGCAAGGTGGCGGAGCTAAAAGCAATCCTATAACGGCCATACTCATTTCACTATAAACACCGTCATATAAATTATAGCTACCCGGAACTACAAGGGCCTCATAAATCTCTAATGGTGTATTATATGCAAAGCCATCTGCCATAAAAGTATCAACATGACATCCTTCATTATATTTTCTTATCGGTAAATCCAACTCTGAAACTTCCCTCCTATCTATGAACAACCTTTCTGATGTAACACTACCTGTTTGAAAATAACCTAAAACAGGCTCTTTACCATCATTTATATTTTTAATATTTCCCGTAATTGAAAAAGGTTGAACTCCAAATACATCTCCTATATCTTCTGTTGATATTTTTAACTTATTCCAAAACTCATACTCTTGCTTAGAAATTGTTAACTGTTTAATATTGACACTATAGCGAACAGTCAGTTTATCTGTAACTT
>JAKSBD010000587.1 GCA_022361295.1 Bacteroidales bacterium | reverse complement strand
CAACCGGCATAGACTGTTCAGGATCAGCTGTTTTAGTGATATGTACCTTATCACCAATGGTTGAGCCGTCATTAACTCCATCCACATCAGTCAGGTAATTATCAAACAGAGCTTTCATCTCATTTAAGATGGCAGGCTCTGTGGTGGCCAGGTCATTTAATTCGGAGGCATCTTCAGCAGGTTTAAAGAGCTGCACAGCACTTGTCTGAAAGTCAACATACAACTTGTATTCACCCCTTATCATTGCTGAACGTTTTTCGCCATGAATAACAAAGAAATCATTGGGGCGGGTAATGGTTCCGCTACCATTGTTTTCCAATACATCTTTAAGTGAACCACCATCAATATCAGCCAATTGTCCTGTATAGCCTGCTATTTCGGCAAATGTTGGTAATAGATCTAACGATGAAACAGGAACATTGCTGTAAATACCTTTCGCAATACCAGGTCCGCTAATTGAAAAAGGTACCCGGATACCTCCTTCTGTATGTGTATGTTTTGCGCCGGTAAGAGGGTAGTTGGTTGTTTGACTTGCTACATAATCTTCATAACCTGTTGCAACAATATCTTTCCTAAAACCATTGTCGCTGGTAAAAATGATGTAAGTATTGTCCATAATGCCCAACTCTTCAACTTTGGCTAATAGTTGACCAATACTGTTGTCCATGTCTTCCATCATGGCTTTAAATGGAGGTATGACGTGTTTTTGTCCAATAGGCGCTTCCAAGGCTCTGTCAAGAGATTCCTGAGTACTGGCCATATCTAAATGCACCGCATAATGCGATAGTTGCACAAAAAATGGTTTACCTGCCTTAACTTGTTCTTCCATAAAATGGTTGGTACGGTCTGTAAGGCTAAAAACTTTTTTAGGGTCCTTCTGAATAAAAGGATATAAGTCAGGTTGATCTTCAGGCGTACCGGGTTCATCAGGATCACCTTCTGCATTGGTTGTATCGCCATCATGACGATCATAACCCATGACACCAGGGTCTGCATAGTCATTTTCGAGATGCCATTTTCCAAAGTGAGCAGTCACATAGTCCGGATTGGCTGCTTTCAGTACACGCGGCAATGACAGTGTTGAAGCATATTCTTCACCTCTCACTTGTTTATCTCGTGTATTAAAGGTGATGCGGGCAGCCGATTGTCCGGTTTGAATGGAGCGGCGTGATGGAATGCAATAGGCTCCGGGTGCATAGCCCTGACTAAAAACAATGCTATTGTCGAACAGAGCATCCATGTTAGGAGTAACATAGTAGTCACTTTTACTATCCGGATTGTTTGGATCCATTAAGGTTGATGTTGAAGCCCAGCCTTGATCATCAGTTAAGATAATGATGAAATTGGGGCTTTCAGGAGTTTGTGCTGCACTTAACAAATAAGTAAACAGACAAACCAATACTGTTAGCTGTTTCATTATGAATTGATTTTAATTGTTATAAGTAAATTTTTTGTGAGTGGTTCTGGTTCGGGTTCTGTATGTTGATAATATACAGGCCCTTGAGGTGGTTTTTAATCCTTACACCGGTTCCTGGTAAAACTTGTGTATGGGTCTCCAGCAAGCGCCCGCTTATATCATAAATCTGAAGAGTCACAGGTTGTGCAACGTTGAAGATAGAGCAGGTTCTGTTATGCTTAGAGTAGGTCAATCGGATACTTTCTTTTTGATTATCATTAATACTGGTTGGTGAGGCTTCTTTATGAAGAAAAAGTGCATTGACAGGTGCCACCTCAACTGTATTTTCTATAATTAAACCATCGTTATAATCAGGGTGGCTAAAACCATCTATTTTAGTAAAGATATGTCCCGGGAATAAGGCTTTTAAGTTAAAGGATTGTGGGCTTAATGAAGGATTAACAAGGACAATGCCGTGTTTAAATTCGCGTGCCAGTAATTGCGGGTATTGGTGTGCGGTAATCTGGCGAATACTTAGGTCATCTTGCCCCTCAAAGCTTAGAGTAATGTCTTGTAGTCCGCCTGACTGACGATAATAAAGGGATATCAGCGTATAGTCAGAATCGGTATAGTAACCCCATAAATGGTTGTACATATCATTCTCCCTGGATGTAGTTTCCAATTGGGGCAAATTGCTGGCTTCAGCATAGACAATGCGAGGATTGGCTAATGTATTGTTGCTTTTAATTTCAAAATATATAACGGCATCTTCTCCACTTTGTCCCATGTTAAGCTTGTCGAATGTAATGCTCATGTTTTCATTGGCATCACTGGAATTACCCCTTACCCGTATAGTACTGCCTTGTTTACTGACAGTACAATGATGAGCACTGATGTAATTAATGAAATCAGCTGGTAGTTCAATGCCTTTATTGCTTAATATATCAGGCTGTTGTTGGGCCAGACGAAGCATTTCTCCAGATGGGGCACCCAGCCAGTTACTCGTTTGGTCATTGCCGGCCATTTGCTCATCAAAAGGTTCCAGGTTAACTGGACGTGTCATGGATACGCCCAGGCATGTTGCTGTTCCCAGGCATAAACGTCGATAGTTATCCGTGTTGGGAATATCAATCTCATTATTAATCTTGTTGACAATATAGTTGAAGCGATTACCGGCAGAGCAAAATGTTTCCCAAAAGCAGTAAATATTAATGGTTTTGGAAAAAGCCCTGAAAGCATCATTATGAGCAACTAATCCTTCTGATTCCATTCCGTTAAACAGGTGGATAGCCCGTTGATTGATGATTTCATAACTATCACTTGTTAAGATCATATCCGAACCAAATACTGCTCTGATTTGCTTTTGCATTTCAAATGCTCTCTCACGAAAATGATTCGTACCATTCAGAATACCACCATCCGCTAAACCATCATTATTCGTATCAACAGATGATTCTCTTGGATGCCATTGCAGAACATCAAAGCTGATGCCATTCAGGTGTTCCAGCTCACCACCAGGCAGCATTAAATCCTTTAGTTCTTCTAAAACAATATCACTGGCCTGTTTGCCATTGGCATCTCTCGGACACAGATTAGACCAGTTGTAATCAAACAGTCCGGGGTTAGATAAACGCGTGCACATGGGAGCCACATAAACACCCTTTGCAAAAGAACGGGCAGTAGATAAGGCCTGGGCACGTTTAACCTGTATGGTATTGTTACTTTCATCAATCGAAGTCATCTCTACAAATTCATAGTGATCCCATAGCCGATTCCCTTGCTCATCTGTCTCTACCAGCAGTAATACCGGATACTTAAAGGTGCCTGTATTTTTGGATATCCGGCTGAAGGGTGTCAGATCGTCTACCACAATACTTGTTGAACTGCCGGTAATTGGGTTTGTTAAGTTAGAGCCCGGAAAAGATAACCAGTGTCCCGGGAAATAGCGGTCACTGCTGCCCGGTTGATCATTACGGTGTGAGCGCATGTTCCAGTGCAGTTGCATTAATGCTTCGGGGTGAGTATTCAGGAATGATTCAGACCACTGCTGAGTAGAAAGATTTACCTTATCCATCTCATCCCAGTTACCATATTTTTTGATTACCCCGTCAGATGGAAGGTTACCATCTGACCATTCGTCATAGGAATTATTGTATGGTCGTGTGTATTCGCCTCTGAAGCTCACTATTTTTGGGAATACATCAGTGAAAACGGTTTTTTCACTCAATTGCCCTTGAATACAGTTGGTCATCAGTATACCATAAAACCACTATTTTCAATCCATGAGTAAAATCCTAAATCCCATAATTCCCTCTCTTTAGGATACTTATTTAACTATTGCCTAGTGTACAATTTTT
>JAKSBD010000564.1 GCA_022361295.1 Bacteroidales bacterium | reverse complement strand
ATCTACTTTGAAGGACAAGAAGAGGATTTATTTCAGACCGGATTAGCTGCTCTATCCTTAAAATTCCTACCCAATGGCAATAATCAATACAAACTTACTGCAATGGGTTACAGAACTTACGAAGAAGAAACCTACGACATACAAGGTCAATACTGGTTGCAAAACATTGAAAATTTAGACGGTTCAACACCAAATCCTCAAGAAGACGGTATTCAGAACATTGGCGTAGGCACCAATTTAGAGCATGCCCGTAATGATTTATTAGGCATTATTCAAAACATGGCATTTCAGGGCAAGCACCAATTAAACAAACACCTTTTATCATGGCAGGTTAAGTACCAACATGAATATTTTAAAGACTACATAAACGAATGGGAAATGCGGGATTCGGCAGGTTACTCACTCCCCTACTCCGATAAGGAAGTGAAGTTTGTGTATTCGTATAATGCCGATAGCGAGACTTCCAGTAATCGTGTTACCGCATACTTACAGGATGAATTTCGCATTAACACCAGCAATGGCTTTATATTGGTAAATGCAGGAGTAAGAACCAACTATTGGGACTTCAATGATGAATTCCTGATCAGCCCTCGTATTAACCTTTTGTTTTACCCCAATATCAACAAAACAACCCGTTACCGTTTGGCTGGCGGCATCTATTATCAAAGTCCGTTTTATCGTGAGATGAGACGCCCCGACGGAACAATTAATGAAAACATCAAGGCACAGAAATCCGTACAGTTTGTTGCCGGCATCGACCGAATTTTCGAGGCCATGAATCGTCAGTTTAAATTCACAAGTGAAGCTTACTACAAACACATGACTAATCTGAACCCCTACCAGGTTGACAATGTAAGAGTGCGTTATTCGGGCGAAAACAATGCGGAAGGTTATGCCACCGGAATTGACTTTAAGCTACATGGTGAGTTTGTTCCTGGTGTAGAATCATGGGCTAACCTGTCGCTAATGAAGACAGAAGAAGATATACTGGACGATTATTATATTGAAACAGATGAAGACGGTAATGAAACAATCATTTACCCTGGTTTTATTCCCCGCCCTTCAGACCAGCGTTTTTCATTTTCATTATTTTTTCAGGACTATCTGCCTAACAACCCAAGCTTTAGAGTGAACCTCAACTTCTTATATGCCTCAGGCTTACCTTTTGGACCACCTCAATCTCCTCGCTATATGGCTACACATCGCATGCCGGCATACCGACGTGTTGATATTGGCTTCTCCAAAGATTTGACAAAATGGCTGAATAGAAACAATACTCTTGTAAAAGATTGCTGGATTGGCCTTGAGGTGTTCAATTTGTTTGACATCAACAATACCATCTCGTATTTTTGGGTAAGAGACATACACAACCGTCAGTATGCGGTTCCAAATTACCTTACATCACGAAGACTAAACCTTAAGCTGACAGCATTTTTTTAAAGAACAGAGTAACTTTAATTTCTTATTTACTCATGCTTAGGCACATGAGTAGTTATTGTAACAAAACACAACTTTAAATCGTTTTTTACGTAATTAAACTAATAGTTACATTTATTAGGTATTTTAATGACTCAGCTCGACCCAACCATATTATTGGTAGATGATTCAGCAGTTAATCTGGAAATTCTTCAGGACGCTCTATCGCGCTACAATACTGTTACTGCAGGTAATGGTGATGAGGCAATGGAAATTGCATTCTCCAGAAATAAGCCTGATCTCATCTTATTAGATATCGTGATGCCCGGAATGGATGGTTATGAGGTCTGCAAAATACTTAAGAGCAATGATCTGTCCAAAGACATACCAATCATCTTTATTACAGGACAACATGACTCTGAAAGCGTACTGAAGGGGTTTGAAGCAGGTGCCATAGACTACATCACAAAACCATTCAACATTATGGAGTTGAAAGCACGTGTAAAAACTCAGCTTTCTATCAAAATGGCTCGTGATCAGAACCAACGATTAATTCATAAAATAAGAACGGTTAATAAAAAACTGACAGACAGCATCGAATATGCACAAAAGATTCAGACGGCCAGCCTTCCTTCTAAAGAGTATATGGACGACGTGCTACCTGAGTATTTTGTAATGCTTAAGCCACGCGATATTGTGAGTGGTGATTTCTATTGGATTGAACAGAGCGATGATAAATTAATAATAGTGGCAGCTGACTGCACCGGACATGGCGTTCCAGGAGCTTTCATGAGCATGTTTGGCGTTGCTTATCTGCATGAAATAGTTGGTAAAAATAAAATAACGCAGCCGGCAGAAATCATTAACGAATTGCGACGCATTGTTATTGATTCACTCAGGCAAGATGAAGACAGTGAAGTTAAAGATGGAATGGACATCAGCATTATTTCCATTGATAAAGCTAAAAGGGAAATTGAATTTGCCGGCGCTTTTAACGACATGTTATTAGTACGCAATAATGAAATGAAAATTTATCAGGCAGACCACATGCCTGTATCAATAGGTGAAAGCGATAATCCGTATACCAATCATGTTATCCCTTTTGAAAGTAACGACTGTATATATCTGTATTCAGACGGTTTCCCTTCTCAGTTTGGCGGACCTAATGATAAAAAGTTAATGCAAAAAGGTTTCAGGAATTTGCTATTGGAAAACCATCACTATAGTATGACAGAGCAAGCTGATATTTACACTAAGTTTTTTGATGTGTGGAAAGGTATTAACGATCAGATTGACGATGTTTTGGTAATGGGAATAAGACTGTAGTATTGAATCTTAGTTACCACGTTTAGAATTCATTTCTTTTTTACTTATCTTTGCGCCGTGTTTAACACTGACAGTTCGCAACCATCCTGTCATTAAACAAAACTAGGAGACTTATATATATTATCTGCCGATATACATTCGTATATCTGGTTGCTCCATTTTGTTTATCGTTTGCTTGCAGCTGTTTAATCATTTAAATAATGAAAAAAGCTGTCGTATTATTATCCGGAGGCCTGGACTCTGCCGTTGCCTTACACCTTGCTAAAAGTGAGGGATTTGAACTTCATGCCATTTCTTTTGACTATGGTCAACGTCATAATCGTGAACTGGAAGCAGCTAAAGCTATAGCCAAACAAATTCAGGTAACCAACCACCAGGTGGTAACTCTTAAGTTGGACAAATGGGGTGGATCATCATTAACCGACTCCACCATAGAGGTAGAAGACGGAGATGTTAACCGTGATGATATTCCTGTTACTTATGTACCGGCGCGAAACATGGTATTTCTATCTGTAGCAGCATCATTGGCAGAAGCTATTGGTGCACAAGATATTTTTATTGGAGTCAGTCAAGTGGACTACTCTGGCTATGTAGACTGTCGACAGGAGTTTATTGATAGCATGGAAAAAACCATTAACCTGGGTACTGTAATGGGTGCCGAGAAAAATCAACCCATTAAAATTCATGCTCCTTTTGTGAATAAAACTAAAGCCGAAGAGATTCAGCTGGGAGCTGAGTTAGGTGTTGATTTTGGATTAACATGGAGTTGTTATCGCGGAGGAGAGAAACCTTGCGGCACCTGTGACAGTTGTTTACTAAGAGCTAAAGCGTTTGCAGAAGCCGGCGTTGTGGATACATCGTTATAATTTTAAGAGAGAAGTTGAAAATGGAGAAGTTGGTATTAGCCAAAGAAGGGGTTTTTCCTGTTGTAAGAGACCATAATGGTAATGCTATTCAAAGCGAACCTAAAACAGGTTTGCAAATGCCCGGCACAATACAGGGAGAAGGTAAATTAGCAGGGGTGCCTTCACTTTTTATTCGTTTATCGAGCTGTAACCTGCGATGCATATGGCAGATGGAAGATGGAAGTTTTTGTCGTTGTGATACAACCTATGCCTCATTTCATCCAGATGAAATTGTTGAAATGGAAGTGAATGATGTTTTCAATTGGGTTAAACACAACCTGGGCAACGTAAGGCATGTGGTAATTACGGGAGGTGAACCATTGATACAGAAAAGAGCACTGGCTCCTCTTTGCCGGAAACTCAAGGAAGAATTGAATGTATATATTACATTAGAATCAAACGGGTCTTTATATGACGCTGATGTGGCAGATTGGATTGACCTATTCAGCATTTCACCAAAACTAAGAAATTCTGAGCCTAACGCTGAAAAATTAGCAGCCTACAATCTCAAGGAAGCGGGTCCTTATAAGTTCCATGCCCAAAAGCGCCTTAACTTAAGTGCCCTTCAATCATATATCGACTTGAGCAACAGCACTGACAAAGAGCTTCAATTAAAATTTGTTGTTGGTAAATCATCTGATTACAAAGAAATAAAAGCAGACTTCCTTGGGGCACTAAATAACTGGAATGATAATGATATTCTGCTTATGCCATTAGGAGCAACACAGGAAGAAGTGGCAAAATCATCTCCACTGGTATTGGAAATGGCAATAGCCAACGGCTGGCGTTATAGTCCACGGGTACATATAGAACTTTTCGGCTCAAAATCAGGAGTGTAATAAAAACAGCAGGCAATGATATCAAGCGAAGGAAAATTCCTGGGAAAACAAGTAGAATATCCGCAACACTATGCACCGGAAATGCTGGTGGCTGTTCCACGACACTTCAACCGTGAACAATACCAGCTGGACGAGACAAAACTGCCTTTCATTGGCCTTGACGTATGGCATGCTTATGAATTAAGCTTTCTGACTAAAAAAGGACTACCTGTAACCGGATTACTAAAGATTGTTTATCAAGCCACCAATAAGGCAATTGTAGAGAGTAAATCATTAAAGTTGTATTTGAATTCATTCAATATGCATCACTTTGGAGATACTGCTAATGAAGGCCTGAATGAAGTGCTGACAACTATAAAAAAAGACCTGAATCAGCTACTGGAAACAGATGTCAGACTGGGATTTTTTAATCATGGTAAATACAAATCTGCCTATGACTTTTCAGATTATATTGTTCTGGAAGATTCCACAAATGCGGATCATATCGAATTCTCCCATTACAACGAAGCGCCTGAACTATTAAAAGCTACAGGAAAAGGTGGCGAACTGAAAGCTGCCTCCCACCTGCTACGCAGTAATTGCAAGATAACCAATCAACCAGATTGGGGAAGCTGTTTTATTCACATAAAAGGAGAGACTCTTCCTGATGAAAAAGATCTCTTGCAATACCTCGTTTCCATTCGTAATGAAAATCATTTTCATGAAGAAATATGCGAAATGATTTACAAGCGTTTATGGGATATCTTTTCACCGAATGAACTGGCTGTTAGCTGCATCTATACACGCCGTGGGGGAATTGACATATGCCCTTTGAGGGTAAGTCACGAATATCTACTTCCTAATGAACTCGTCAACCCTGTTGTTTTATCAGAGAAGCTATTAAGACAGTAAACATCTGGACTAAAGTTGACAAATGAAAAAACCGCGAAGCACATCAAGCGCTTAGCGGTCTAAAATTTCAAAACACACGAAAGCCGTTTACTCAACTAAAATGGCTTTAATACTGCTTGTATTAGTCATGTTATCTGCAATAGGACAACGCCTTTCGACATCGTGTAAAAACAATTCTTTTTCTTCTTTTGTCATATCTGCATCGATCTCCACATAAGTTCTGATTTCAACAAATCCGGCTCTCCCCTCTTCCGTTTTTCCTAAAATAAAATCCTTATCAATATCACCTTCCAGCTTAACTGAAATACCCCGAACGGGCAAACGGCGCTGATTGGCAATAATACGGCCAATAGCACAAATACACGCCGGCAAGGATGATAAGAAAATTTCCATCGGGTTAGGTCCTTCATCAGTGCCTGCCGGTTTAGGTTGGTCAATAACAAAATTATGCGAACATGAAACTTCTGTTCGAAAGCCTTCTTTCATTTCAGCTCCCACTTTTAATGTAGATATAGCCATTTTATTTATTATTAAAGTTCTAACTAATTTTTATTCGTACTAAATGCAACAGTTTCAGGTAATGCTTCCTGTAAGACTGCAGTTTCCATAATGTTATTTGCCAGTTCGAGAGCCCGATCAAACGAATCGGTGATACATTCCGATTCAATATTATCCATCACTCCATTGATTTGAAGATCTTTTTGAACGGAGCTATTCACGCCCGACAGTATAATATGCACTCCGTATTGTTTCAGAATCAATAATGATCCTTTTAAATTATATGCTCCTGTTTGATCAATAAAAGACACATGTCTCATCCGTATAATCAGCACCTTACATGTTCCGCCCAATTCATTGATTCGCTCTGAGTACGTGCGAGCTGATGCAAAAAATAAAGGTCCGCTTATCTCATAAACCCCTAAACCATCAGGCAAGTCTGAATAATCCTCAATTAAATCAGTGTCTATTACATTATCAATTCTTTTATCGTTGATATCAACCATCCGTTTCATAAATAAAACAGCTGATAATACAACGCCAATTTCAATGGCTACGGTAAGGTCAACAAAAACAGTCAATACAAAAGTTATCAGCAAGATGACACTATCAAACAAAGAGCCTTTTAAAACGGCTACGAAAGAACGCCATTCACTCATATTGTAGGCTACCACAATTAAAATACCTGCCAGACAAGCCATGGGTATTAATTTTGCCCAAGCACCTAAGAACAACATGATGAATAACAAACTAACAGCATGAACCATACCAGCCAAAGGCGTTCGTCCGCCATTTTTAATATTCGTAGCTGTACGTGCAATGGCCCCGGTAGCCGGAATACCTCCAAAAAATGGCGTTACCACATTAGCAATACCCTGAGCAATCAATTCGGTGTTGGAACGATGTTTACCTCCAGTCATTCCATCAGCTACGACTGCCGAAAGCAATGACTCAATCCCTCCAAGAAGTGCGATGGTTAATGCAGGAGCAAAGTAGATTTCAATGTTAGCAATATCAATATCGGGAACTGACCAGCTAAAGGTATTGGGAATATCACCAAAATATGTTTCAATGGTCGCAACAGGTAAATCCAATAAAGCTACAAGAAAGGTGATACAGATAATAGCGACAAAGGAACCCGGTACTTTTGTGCTTATCCGTTTAAAATTGACGTTAATCAATATTGTTAGTGCAGTTATTATTATGGCATTGAAATTAACAGCTTCTAATGATGAAAAGTACAATAACCATTTATCTATGAAATCGGTGGGTACAGCACCAACAGAAAGTCCTAAAGCATCTTTGATCTGAGTGGAGAAAATAACCAATGCAATACCACTGGTGAAACCAACAACCAATGGTTGCGGAAAGTACTTTAGTAAACTGCCTAAACGCAACAAACCAAAGCCTATCAGAATAAAACCTGCTAGTATGGTGGAAATAACCAAACCTTCAAATCCATATTCCTGAACTATGCCGTATACAATCACTATAAAAGCCCCTGTTGGCCCTCCTATCTGTACACGGCTTCCCCCCAGAAACGATATAATAAAACCAGCCACTACAGCTGTTATTAATCCTTTTTCGGGAGATACACCCGATGCAACCGCAAAAGCAATAGCAAGTGGCAAAGCTACAATACCAACAACAATACCAGCCATGGCATCCCTTGCCAGCTGCTGCTTTGTAATACCTGCTTTAAGTAAGGTAAAAAACTTCGGCTTAAAGATAAAATTCATATTGTGTGAGTCGTTCAGCACACAAAAGTAAGAGTATTTTTGAACATACGTTCATTACTTGTCGAATTTATCTTTGGAATATTCTATTTTAACAATCCATCTCCTTCAGGAAGGGGCTTCCAAACACCTCCGAAGTATCCATCCGGTTTGGGATGGTACTTCCAAACGCCTCTGAACATCCATCCGGTTTGGGATGGAACTTCCAAACGCCTCTGAAGTATCCATCCGGTTCGGGATGGAACTTCCAAACACCTCTGACCATCCATCCGGTTCGGGATGTGAACTGCAAAATTATTAATGATATTAAATCCAAAGCCAATCATCAATAAAACCAGTAAAGCACTGCAACAGAAAACAGAGTTAACACCTATTAGTTAACTCTCCCAATAAAAATCAGTTTTTATTTTACACTCTTAGGTCCCAACTCTATTACTTCCATATCTTTAATCGATTCATTATCTATTGCAAAACGCAAGGCCGTTCTTACGGCATGAAAACCGGATATTCCACAAGCACCAGGATTTAAGTGTAGTAAATCAAGCTTTTTATCATACATTACCTTTAAAATATGAGAGTGACCGCTAATAAAAAGCTTTGGTGGGTTAGTATAGATCTTTCCTTTAACCAGGTTATCATATTTGCCAGGATAACCACCGATATGCGTCATCCAAACGTCAACATCTTCGCACATAAATCGCTCATGCGCTTTTAACTCTTGTCGAATATCAAGTCCGTCAATATTACCGTAAACAGCACGAACTGTTTTAAAAGCCCGGAGTTTATCAAGTACACGAATATCTCCAATATCCCCTGCGTGCCAAATTTCATCTACATCTTTGAATAACTCTACAAAGCGCTCATCCAGATAAGAATGCGTATCAGATAGTAAACCTATTTTAGTCATGTGTGTTCGAAATGTCGTAAATCATTGTCAAATCTACCCTATTTTTAATATTTTTAAGCAAGCAAGAGACTAAACTATGCCTATCGAACAACAATTTTTCAATCGGGATATCAGTTGGCTTTCATTCAACCATCGGGTACTTGAAGAAGCTAATGATACAAGTCTTCCTCTATTTGAGCGCTTGAAATTCTTAGCTATATACTCCAACAACCTGGATGAGTTTTACAAGGTAAGAGTAGCCGAATACCGAAATGCGACACTTCATCCGGACAGTTATCCGGATATACCACGCGCAGGTCAGATATTGGAAAAAATCAATACAATTGTTGGTCAACACTGGATTGAGTATAGTAAAATATTTAAAGGTGAGATACTTCCTTTAATGGAAAAAAGTGGCATTATCCTGCACCTCGATGGCTATTCTAACAAGAAAGAGCACAAGAAGTTTATACATAACTTTTTCCATACAGAGCTAATACCATATTGTCAGCCCGTTCTGCTTAATAAAGGAACCCGCAGTTTTATGCGCGATAATCGCCTTTACCTTGCTGTTAAGCTGTATCGAAAAAGAAAAAAAAGCGATAAGAAAGATAAGAAAAGACGCGCCCGGTATGCTTTGATAAAAGTACCAACCAATGACCATAAACGTTTTATTAAGCTCCCTCAGGTAGATAACCAGTATCATTATATGTTTTTAGATGATGCTATTCGCTATGGATTACCTGAGCTATTTCCCGGATATGATGTTGTAGGCAGCTGGGGGGTAAAAATTGCCCGTAACGCCGACCTGGGAATTGAAGATGAATTTTGGGGAGACCTGGTTGAAAAAATTCGAAAGAACCTGGCATTGAGAAAAACAGGTACGCCGGCAGGTTTGTATCACGACAGAGCCATACCATCTGATGTACTGAAGTTTTTGATGAAGTCGTTTGACATTAAACCCATTGAATTGGTTGAAACAGGCAGTTATCAGAATTTACATGACTTCTTTTCATTTCCTAACCCGTATTCACCTGATTTAGAGTGGCAAGCACCCGAACCAATTAAACCCTTTGAGTTAGAGGAAGCAGGTTCAATGTTTGAAGCCATCAAGCGAAAAGAGCGGGTTTTACACTATCCATATCACTCATTTGACTATGTGATACAATTTTTGCGCGAAGCGGCTACAGATGAGAAGGTAGATGAAATTAAAGTAACTCAATATCGCGTAGCCAGTAACTCAGAAGTAGTTGGTGCATTAATATTTGCTGCACATAACAAAAAGAAAGTTACCGTTTTTGTTGAAGTAAAAGCTCGTTTTGATGAAGCCAACAACCTATACTTTGCCCGCCAAATGGAAAAAGCAGGCATTAAAATCATCTACAGTATTCCAGGACTTAAGGTGCATGCTAAAATGGCTTTGGCTATCAGGCGTGCTGATGGTGTAAGAAAACGCTCTTTTGCTTACCTCAGCACAGGCAATTTCAATGAAAAAACAGCCCGTTTGTATGCCGACCATGGCTTCTTTACCTGTAATGATGCGTATTTGGATGACATGGAAAGCCTATTCAAGTACCTTGAAGACCAAAGTGTTAAGCCAAAACTCAATAAACTACTTATAACTCAGATTAATCTACGCAAGGAAATTATGAAGCGGATTAATCATGAAATTGACTTAGCTAAAAGTGGCAAACAGGGATATATTCTACTTAAGATGAATGGCATCCAGAACAAAAACCTGATAAGCAAACTATATGAGGCCAGTCAGGCAGGTGTTAAAGTTGATCTCATTGTAAGGGGTATCTGTTGCCTGGTGCCAGATCAGGAATACAGTAGAAATATCAGGGTATTAAGATTAGTGGACAGCTATCTGGAACATGCCAGAATATGGGTATTTGGTAATGATAATGATACTGAAATGTTTTTATCTTCAGCCGACTGGTTGAATCGCAATATTAACCGACGCATCGAAACAGCCTTTCCTATTGAGCAACCAGAGTTAAAAGCCGAGATTCTGACAATGCTTGAAATGCAACTTGAGGACAACGTGAAAGTCAGACATATTGATATGCATCTGAATAACGTTCCTGTTAAAAATGCAGAAAAACCATTAAGAGCCCAGCGCGCATCTTATGAATATCTGTATCAGCTGGATAACATTGTCAGAGAAGCATCAATAGGCAAACAACAATCACCGTAGGTCTGATATTAAATTTGATTATCTGTTTTAATTCTACAAGTAATCAGAAATACATTAGCGCTCCTTCCCACTTTAGTTGGGATACATAATAATCGTTGAGTAATAAAATCTAAAGAGATGAAAACACTTATTCTGGTTCGCCATGCTAAAACAGAGCAATTAGGTTACATGAGCATGAAATCTGATTTTGACCGCTCTCTTAAACCTCGTGGTTATAATGACACCAAGCTGGTAGCCAAAGATATGATAAGCCGAAATATAAAACCCGATTTACTCATTAGCAGCAAAGCAATGCGAGCTAAACAAACCGCACGTATATTTGCTGAACAGCTTGCTATTGATAAACAAGAAATTGTGCTCGAACAATTTTTATATGATGGCTACACCACCTCTGAGCTATTGAGTTATTTAGAACAATTTGGCAATGAGCACGACAACATCATGGTCGTAGGGCACAACCCGGAAATTGCAATGACTGCAATAAGCCTGACAGACAGCGATTACTTGCACTTCCCTACAACTGGAACAATTGCCATATCGTTTAATGCAGATAACTGGGAGAACATCAATGCCCGTGAAGGAAAAATAGAATGGTTTGTAACTCCTAAAATGTTTAAGTGACACGCCTCATATCAGCTAAAACCATACTGGGAAGCTCTGCATCAAAAGTTGATCCGTGGTTCGGAACATCCTATACCATCAACTTATATCGAGGCTGTTCGCATGGATGCATCTATTGTGATTCAAGAAGCAAGTGTTATCAAATTGACAATTTTGAAGATATACAAGTCAAACAAAACTCAATTGAATTACTACATAAGGAATTACGCTCTAAAAAAGTAAGGGCAACCATTGGCTTCGGTTCTATGAACGACTGTTACATGCCAATAGAAGAACAACTGCAGCTAACACGTCAGGCACTCGAAATAGTCAATATCCATCGCTTTCCCATTCACATCATCACAAAAGGCACATTAGTGATACGTGATATCGATCTGCTTAAAAAGATATCAGAGGTTTATGCCGCTGTTTCAGTGACCATTACTACTGCAGATGACAAGTTGAGTAAGGTAATTGAACCCAATGCTCCCCTCTCATCCGAACGCTTTGATGTGATTAAAACATTATCTGATAATGGCATCAACTCCGGCGTGACCTTAATGCCTGTACTTCCCTTCATAAACGATACCAGGGAAAATATTGAGCAATTGATCCATAAAGCTAAAGAAGCAGGTGCCAGCTATATTATCGCAGGAATGGGACTAACGCTTCGTGAAGGCAACAGAGAATACTTCTATAAGCAATTAGACAAACGTTTCCCAGGTTTAAAAGAAAAGTACATTAAAGCTTTTGGCGACAAATACAATTGCTACACAAGCCAAACAAACAGCTTGTATAACTATTTTAAACAGGAATGCAGGAATTTAAACCTGGCAACCAAGCCTGGATTCTATAGCCCCCCGGTAAATCGTCAAACAAGCCTCTTTTAAAGCTGCAGCTGTGCTTTCTTTTCTGAAGTATTTGCCAAATACTACTGAGGACGTTTTAATTTAAAACGAATCCTCAGCACACCGTCATCGTAACTTGTTGAGCCAAGTATAAACTCCCCTACCTCTCGTGTATTGTTAACATGTTCACCAATACATGGACAAGCATCATAATCACCTACTCTAACAATCCTTATTTCTTCACCTGATGCATCCGGAAGCTTATTTAAATCAAATTCTTCAGACGCATCGGCTCTTGACACAACTTCCTCCGTTACATCAATATGTTGCTGTAACACTTCATTAACCCTTGTATTGATCGTTAGCTCTTCTTCTGATGTTAAAGCGCGATCAAAATGATAGTCACACTTTGATTTTTTGCGCTCCAGATGATTAGAGAAAGAACGGTTACACCCAAACAGCTGAACCATTGTCTGGTTTAAAACATGCTCAGCAGTATGCATTTCCGGATTATAAGCCTTCATGTTAACTTACTTTTTGGTGAATGGTCTGTTTAAAGTATTTTCGAACTTATTAACTAATTACCCCTGAGCCTATTAACTCATCATTATCGTACCATGATGCAAACTGACCTGCTGTGATACCCCGCTGTGGCTCATCAAAGACAAGGAACATTCCATGTTTACGACAATGCAACACTCCCTTTTGTAATGGCTGACGGTAACGTATACGTAGATTTAATCGACGTGACTCCCCTACTTTCATAGCCTGATCATCTCGCACCCAATGAATTTCATCAGGCATTATACGAAGTACCTTACGAAATAATCCAGGGTGTTGCTTACCCATTCCGGCATAAACCTGGTTGTATTCCACATTGGTTCCAATGATAAAGAGCGGTTCTGGAAAACCGCCTATATTTAAGCCCTTACGTTGCCCAATAGTATAAAAATGTGCTCCGTTATGATCGCCTATCTTCTTACCATACTTTGGATGAAACATATACGGTTCTGATAATTCTTCAAGATCGGCATCGTCAGGATTCTCAACCTCCGCTTTACTCCAATCACGCACAAACAATTCACTGTTTTTATCAACAATAAAAACGCGTCCCTTTTTAGGCTCTAGTTTTTGCTGTAAGAATACCGGCAAATCTACTTTTCCAACAAAGCAGATCCCCTGCGAATCTTTCTTATGCGCTGTTACAAGGTTTAGTTCATTGGCAATTCGTCTTACTTCAGGCTTCACTATATCCCCTATCGGAAAAAGTGCTTTAGCCAATTGTTGTTGACTAAGCTGACATAAAAAATAGCTTTGATCTTTATTATCATCACTTCCGGCTAATAATCGATGTACTTCTTTTCCTTCAACCATAACCGTCTCTTTACGGCAGTAATGCCCGGTTGCCACATAATCTGCTCCAAGTTCCAGTGCTTTATCCATAAACACATCAAACTTAATTTCACGATTACATAACACGTCAGGATTTGGTGTTCGACCACGTTCATATTCAGCAAACATGTAATCAACTACACGCTGTCGATAAAAGTCGCTTAAATCAACCGTATGAAATGGGATATCCAACTTCATAGCCACAGCCTTAGCGTCAAACTGATCATCCAACCAGGGGCAATCTGCTTTTAAAACACCGGTTGTATCGTGCCAGTTTTTCATAAACAGACCAATTACATCATAGCCCTGCTCTTTTAACACATAGGCAGCTACACTTGAATCCACACCACCCGACAGACCAATTACAACTTTCTTTTTTTGCATTTCTATATTCTCCTTCATTGCCAATTAGCGCACAAAAGTACTATTTTTTCCTGAGTTTAATCCAGTTTAACAATTTGCTAACAACCAAGGCCAATAAACAACAATACTTAAACAATTATAATTTCCATACTTGTCTGTATGGAGGTATCGAATAGCAAGATAGATACATACCAATTGGCAGATAAAATAGAAATTGTTTTTTATAAACAAACCAGCCGGCACGAAGGTACCAAACAAAAATATGGGTACATTCACACTGGTATATCCCTTAATAATCCCGGGTCGAAATTCAATATCAAATCCAGGTTACCAGACTCTGAATTAAAGTAGAAAAATAAAAAACCGCTACTTCAATGAAGCAGCGGCTCGAATATATAAAGTACAAACAAAATTTACACGTTAATCATCATTGGCATCAACAACATCAGTTCTTCTTCGTTCTCACCATTTTCGAATGGTAATAAAATACCAGCTCGCGACGGATCAGATAATTCAAGAATAACATCAGTTGAATTAAGATTATCCAATATATCGGCTAAAAATCCTGATTTGAAACCAATCTCCATCTCATCTCCTTCGTACTGACAATTTAAGCGCTCATGAGCTGAAATACTAAAGTCAATATCCTGAGCAGAAACAATCATCTCACCAGGTGTCATTTTTAATTTCACCAAATTACTGGCCTGATTAGAGAAAATTGAAACCCGGCCCAAAGTATTATGGAATTCACTTCTGTCAATAATCACCTTATAAGGATTATCCTGAGGAATTACAGCATTATAGCTTGGGTAATTACCCTCAACAAGGCGACAAACTAATTTATAGTTAGGCAAAGTGAAAAAGGCATTTTTATCATCAAATTCAATAGAAACCTCGCCACTCTCTTTTGGTAATACATTCTTAAGAAGTCCGGCAGGCTTCTTTGGCAGAATAAATGATGCTGTAAAGTCGGTTTTGGCATCTAAACGGCGATAACGTACCAACTTGTGCGAATCAGATGCCACAAATGTCATATTCTCTGGTGATAATTCCACTAAGATACCATTCATTACAGGGCGCAATTCATCATCGGCCGTTGCAAAAAGCGTTTTATTGATACCAACTTCCAATAAATCAACACCCACCTGAAGACTTGAACTCTTATCAGAATCAAGCTGAGGCAATTCTGGAAAATCAGCACCATCCTGACCAACAATACTAAATTT
>JAKSBD010000203.1 GCA_022361295.1 Bacteroidales bacterium | reverse complement strand
CCCGATCAGGTTCTTGAGCATTCGCGGGTAAAAGATGAGTTGTCTATCAGTTTGTATGTGTTCCTCGATGGGCATTTAGCTTTCGAACAGGCTCGAATTGATACAACGATGTCGTCTATCAAACTCGACTTACCTGTTTCGGATAGTGATCGATTCTTAACTCTAGTCGTCACGGACCACAACGGAGAAATTCAAAACGCGTGGTGTATTTTTGGAGAGCCTTCATTACGGCTTCGGTAAGTTGGAGAAAAAATCAAGTCTATTTTACTTTAACGCGTGTAATAAAGACGTTTTAATACAAGGATTGTATTAATTTAAGCAATAATACCATGGATGGTTAAAGGTTTATTTTTGATGAGGTGTGAATTAATGAAAAAGGTATTAATGATGGTTGTTAATTTTGAAAAAGTAGTAAACTTAAATTAAGGAGAGTTTAGAAATGAAGAGAAATTCAATTTTATTTGTAGTGATTGGGTTATTAGTTATAAACGCAGTATCAAAGGCGTTTCAAATTGAAAATGGTGATTTTGAGTCTTTTACTCCGGGCAATGCCGCTTTTCCGACTCTGGGAGCAGTAAATAATAATCTTCTCGATTATACTGATGTGAGTTCTCTTGCAGTTGGTGAAGGAACCTGGATAACCCCGGCAAATGGACACAGGTGGGGTGTTACTGAAGACGGTTTGACCATAGCAGATGGAGACTCTTATGTTTCTCAGCCGCATGGTAATACCCAGTACGCATGTCCCATTTCCAATACCCAAAGTCGATCCCGCTCTCTGGCCTATGTGGTTCATGACGGAAAAGCGAGCAAAGGTCTTTATAATTTGAAATTCGATCTTTTATTCCGTCAACCTGCAAATGAAACTGGAATGGGCGTTCAGGTAATTGGTATTAATGATGGCGACTGGAATGGCACATTTACTTTGTTCAATAATGCAGAAACCGCAGGTTTTAATGGATTAACTTATTCCAGTGATTCAAGTGAAATTGCAGTGATTGCAGAATGGAATTTCGAACCAGAAGACGTTGGAATTTTCCCAAATGTTACCGTAGAAGAAGAAATCGGCAACTGGCGTATCAAACGCAGCCTTGATATAGACCTGGGTGAAACGGGCTATGACTGGGTTCTGATCGTCTTTCCATTCTACAATATGAGCAATGGCGGAGATAATGCACCGGTTACAATGCTGGCCGGTCTTGATAATGTATTTATTGATATCCTGCAGGCTTCACCTTATGACAAGGAAACAGGGGTTGATCCTATTCTGGATATGCTGACATGGAATCTTCCTGACCCTAACGACCTGGCAGATTCTGTGGTTGTTGATGTATATTACAGTTCAGATCCTAATGAATTGGACCTTGTAATCGAAAAACAGGCCGTTGAACAATTTTCAGTTATAGTAGAGCCAGAGTCTAAATACTACTGGCGAATCATTGCTTATGATACAGGCTGGGAATTTACCGATGAAAACGGTATCATAATAGATACTGGTGTTATGTACTTTGAGACAGGTCTGGAAAATAAGCCACCTGTAGTAAATGCAGGTGAAGATGGATATTCCTGGCTTGAAGACGGCAGCGCACCATATTTGCTTGAACCTGTTATTGATGATGACGGCCGTGGAACTTTGGCATATCAATGGTCTGTAGTCAGTGAACCTAATGATGTAACTAATCCTGTTCAAATTGCCAGCCCAACTGAGGCTGATACCGATGTAACCATGACATTGGAAGGTGATTATGAATTTGAACTGGAAGTTTCGGATAATGGAGCCTACATTGTAACTGATAGAGTTATTGTAACTATCCATCCGGATGGTTGCGTGGCAGCCAGCAATGAACTGGAAGATTTCGAATGGCTTCCAGGTGATGCTAACCAGGACTGTAAGGTCACAATAGATGACTTTGCTGCAATGGCAGCCAACTGGCTGATGTCTAACTATCTCGAGAGAGATCAGGGAGAATAACTTTAATTTAAGACCATCTTCCTAAATAAAGTCCGATCCACAGTCTGCGGATCGGGCTTTAGCTTTAATAGATATATTTGGTAAAAGAGTAGAAATAGTGTATAGGCGGGATTTTATCTACTAATAATTTTTCATCCTAAAGGAATGCTTAAATGAAAGCTGAGAGAGTTTTTAGAATAATTACAATCGTTTTATTGGCCGTGGGTGGAATTTCTCAGGCAACTGTAACACTAACGACCAGCAGCAATCTGAATCTGACCACTGGCGATTTGGTCAGTGGAACCATGAGTAATGGTAGCGATACCATTGGATTTTCGATTAACAATGTGCAGATGCCAAAAACCGGAGATGACCCCGCTAAATTTGATGATCTTAATTTTTTCAAAAGCCCTGCAAACTGGAGATGGTATTCGGTTGATAGCAATTCAGGTGTACTGGAGACCTATAGTTTTGAATTGAATGTAACGACAGGGGAACAGGTTGCGTTTACTTTTAGT
Organism: Bacteroidales bacterium; assembly: GCA_022361295.1. Classification (GTDB taxonomy): domain Bacteria; phylum Bacteroidota; class Bacteroidia; order Bacteroidales; family Marinilabiliaceae; genus Carboxylicivirga. Next base: position 213 of record JAKSBD010000203.1, on the reverse strand, counting down.
CCATCCGGTTTATCGGCAGGAAATAATATTTATAGTGTATTTACTGTGACCTGGGGAGTTTCCGGTGCTGCTGTAATTCAAGACCCTGACAGACAGCTTACCGTTGTCAATAATGGAAACGGCACTGCAACTTTCCATCAGAATATGAATTTTTTATCAAACTCTGCGCAAACCTGGTCGGTCACGACACAAGCAACAAACAAAGTTTTTTTT
>JAKSBD010000357.1 GCA_022361295.1 Bacteroidales bacterium | reverse complement strand
GAAGTTCTTGTACAATGTCATAGGATGAGCTGTTCCTCCCTTTTCCAGTATTTCAGTCCGGAATGTATTGGCAGTTGTTTTATCAAAAATGCCATTTTGCTTGAATGCTTCAAAGGCATCGGCATCCAATACCTCGGCCCATTTATAACCGTAATAACCAGCAGCATATCCACCATCAAAAATATGGGCAAAACCCGTTGAAAAAGCAGTACCATCTACCAATGGGAATAGCTCAGTTGCTGCCATCGATTGCTTTTCAAATTCAACCACATCACCAGCAAAAGCATCGGTTAATGAGTGCCAGGCCATATCATTCATCCCAAAGCTTAACTGACGAACAGTAGCATAGCCACTTTGGTAGTTCTCACTATCAATTATCTTCTGAATTAATTCGTCCGGAATCACCTCTCCTGTTTGGTAATGTACACCTACATCCTTTAACCATTCTTTTTGTGTTGCCCAGTTTTCCATAATTTGAGATGGTAACTCTACGAAATCGCGATATACATTGGTCCCTGCCAGGCTCTCATAACTAACCTTGCTAAGCATTCCGTGTAAAGCATGCCCAAACTCGTGCAAAAAGGTTTGAACCTCGTTAAATGTCAGTAAAGACGGCTTATTATCTGTAGGCCTTGTAAAATTACAGACTATCGAGATATGCGGGCGAATATCCTCTTCTCCATTGTGGTGCTGATCACGAAAGCTTGTCATCCATGCCCCACCCTGCTTGCTCGTTCTGGGGTGATAATCAACATAGAATATGCTTAAGAAAGTACCATCCTCATCGTATACCTCATAGGTTTTCACCTCATCATGATAGACCGATATTGACGTATTTTCTTTAAAGGTCAAACCATATAGCTTTGTTGCCAAACCTAAAACACCGCTTTCAACTTTCTCAAGTTCAAAATATGGGCGAGTTGCTTCATCATCCAGTCCATACTTCTCTGCTTTTAATTGCTCTGCATAATAAGGATAGTCCCAGCGTTGCAACGCTCCTTCCAAACCTTTATTATTGGCAAAAGCCTCAACATCTTTCACATCATCTTTTGCCACCTCAATGGAGGCATCCAGCAACTCGGCCAAAAAACTGTTAACCTTATCGGGATGCAAAGCCATATGCTCTTCCAATACAAAATGAGCATGACTCTCGTAACCCAGTAACCTGGCTTTTTCAACCCGTAATGAAACAATTTGTTGAATAAGCAATTTATTATCGTGCTTATTGTTATTGTTACCTCGTTTTGAGTAAGCCATATACATTTGCTTGCGCAACTCTCTGTTTTCGGCATACTTCATAAAAGGCATATAGCTTGGAAACTGAAGAGTAAATATCCAGCCCTCTTTTTCTTTACTTTTAGCCAAAGCTGCTGCTGCATCCTTCACTCCATCTGGCAAACCATTCAGCTCTTCCTCTTTGGTTATGTGTAATTGAAAGGCATTTGTTTCGTTCAACAGGTTTTCACCAAACTGAAGCGTTAATTTCGCCAGTTCTGTGGTAATCTTTCTGTATCGCTCACGGGCCGGTCCTTCCAATAAGGCACCTTTTCTCACAAATCCTTTATAGGTTTCATTCAGCAGGCGTTGTTGTTCTGCATTCAAGACATTTGGTTCCTGATTTTCATACACCTGCTTTACTTTTGCAAACAGTTGATCGTTCAGCCAAATATCATTTGAATACTCTGTCAGCAATGGTGACACCTCGCGGGCAATCTCCTGAATTCGTTCATTTGTTTCAGCATGATTTAAATTAAAAAACACATGACTGATAACTCCAAGCTGTTCGCCCGATTTCTCAAGAACAACAATGGTATTGTTAAAATCAGGCGTAGCAGTATTATTCGCAATGGCATCAATCTCTCCTTTTGCCTTTTTTATTAACTCTTTAAAAGCAGGCAAGTAATTATCTTCGGTAATTAACTCAAAAGGAGGCGTATTAAACGGTGTGTTAAACCGTTCCTGAAGAATATTATTTATCATCATTATTTATTTTTTAATTGAATATCCGCGATCATGCATAAAAGCAAAACATCTTAACAATAAAACTAACACAAAGGCGGTGATTTACTGGTATTTATAAAACATTTCTAAACAACCCCGATAGCTATCGGGGTGTGCCTTTGTGTCTCTTCCGCCTCTGCGGAACAAGCTGTGTTTATTCTTTATGCATAAATGCGCACAATTATATTTTTTTATGGTCAAACACAAAAGTAATCAGGATTAACAAGAAATTATCTCTTCTTACAACAAACCTTTTTGAATAACGTTCGTTAAAAATCGTTAACAGGCTGAGGTTAAAATAAACCCTGGCCAAAACTAAACAATAAAACACCATTTATTCAACCACTTACAATGAGCAATACAATTAAAATTACCTTCATAATAGTATTGGTTGCATTATGCACTGCACCACTCCAGGCATTTAACAAAGAGTTTAAGGAGCTCTTAAGTTCAAAAGAATTAAAACGATTGGAATCTGCAGAAAAGCTAATTGCAAAGGGTGACGCTTTTATTGATGATACAAAAGCCCTTGAAAAAGAAGTTGAGCAATTAAAAAATGCCGATGGTCGCATTAAAACGGGCAAAATCAATAAACGCAATAAAAAAATTGCGCAGATAAAGACAAAAGCAGCTTTATATTATGAAGACGGGTACAAGAAATACATCGATGTATTGGATGATCGCTTAAAAGAGATAGAGAAGTCGGGAAATTCAGAGGCCAGGCAAACACGCAAGGACACAAAGGCACTGGAAAAGAAGGCACGCAAGCAATATAATAAAGCCGAAAACTTATCATCGCCCGAAAAAGTTATAGAATTGCTTGAGCTGGCACAACAAAATCAGCAACAAGCCATTGAATTACAAACCAAAAGCATACTAAGCCTAAGCGAATACCTTGAGGAAAAACCTGTGCTTATTGCTGAAGAAGTAAGTGCAGTTGATTCGGCTATGGTTGAGCCTGTTATAGCAGAAACAACTCCACTTGAACAAGACACGGCAACAGTTACTGCAGAGCTTCCTGTTGCGGTTCCTGCTGCTGAAACAGGCATTGTTCCTGTGGCAGCTCCTGCTCTTGCTATGGGTGCAACAACCATACCCCTTGATTCGACATTAGTTGAGGTTGCTGATGAACCACTGGGAGTATCGGCTGAAGAAGCAACATTGGTGGTTACAGAGACCCCGCTTGTTGAAGAAACAGTAGTACCGGTTGTTAAGGAAGAAGCACCGGTAAATCCTGATATTTTCCTGACCATACAAATAATGGCAGATAAGAAAAAAGCGACTGACGAACAGATAAACAGCGTTTACAGTGGCAATCAAAAGGTTATTGAAATGACTATCAACGATTGGTACAAGTATTCCATTGGTAAATATCAGTCTCTTGAGAAAGCGAAAGCCGATATGAAATCGGAAAATATTAAAGGTTTTATTGTTGCATACAACAAAAACGAGCGTATTTCGGTTAAAGAAGCAGTAACTTTGCTACAAGGCGAATCATAAGATTATAAATACCTATACATACACATAATGAAGAAAATTCGATTATTTTTAATGGTTGCCGCAATCGCAACTTCAGCCCATGTATTTGGACAGGGGCAGATTATTGATTTTTTAAAGGCCGGCAAGGCTGATGCCAATGCTATATCGCAGTCGTACCTGCAACCTTATGGCGAAATGCTTGGTGTTAACCTTAATAGTGGCTGGTACAACACAGCCAAGGTTCATAAAGTAGGAGGATTTGACATTACCATACTGGCCAGTTACACGACTGCTCCAAACAGTAAAAAGAGCTTTAAGCCCGGAAATTACGAAACCGTTCAAACGGATGCTGATAGGGTTCCAACAATGGCGGGAAGCAGTAAACAAAGTGCAGGTTTTTATTTGCAAGATGATCCAACCAAAACAAACTTGCTAAATGTTGAAGGTGCCGGAGCTGATGTTTTTGCCAGCCCAATGATACAAGCGGCAATCGGATTACCTTTCCACACTGAAATTATGGGGCGTTTTATGCCTAAAACAAGTTATGGAGACTTTGGAGATGCTGGTCTATGGGGACTTGGATTAAAGCACTCCATCAAGGACTATATACCATTTATAAAGCGTATACCATTTTTAGAGGCGTCTGTTTTGGCAGCATATACTGATTTTGATGCAAAATTAAGTGTAAGCGAAGCTGGAATTGGTGCAGGAAACCTTGAAACATCTGCCGGAGCATTCACGTCGAGATTATTATTGGGCGCAAACATCCCGGTCGTTTCATTTTATACAGGTTTAGGCTACGGAACAACCACCAGTAATTTTGACTTAATTGGTAATTTTGCCGGTTACGAAGATACTGACAAACCAGTAGCCCTTGAGTACCAAACCAGCGGATTTGACTTCAACGCAGGTATGCGCTTACGTTTTGGCATCTTCGCAATACATGGCGATTATACCGTTGGCGAATATTCTGTTATAACTGCCGGCGTAGGAATTAATTTCAGATAATAAGCGTAACAACATTATATCTAGGCCCGGGGCATTAATGCTTCGGGCTTTTTTATACAGCTTAGTCCACGCCGATGCATGTATCCCAATAGCTATCTGAGTTCTTGGGAAAATGTCGTATTCTGAATTTTCAGACAGTGTTGTCTAACTTTTCAGAAGCCCCCTTCTGATTTTTCAGAATGTACTATTCTAATTTTTCAGAATACACTATTCTAATTTTTCAGAAGCCTCGTTCTGATTTTTCAGAATGCACTATTCTAATTTTTCAGAAGCTTCGGTCTGATTTTTCAGAATTGAATTGCTTGTGCTCAGGGAATTTCTCATTCAGGGCATCGTTACCGATAGCACCTTAACTATCGATCATAAAAAACCCGAAACAGATAACTATTCCGGGTTTAATGGATTTATCAATAATTATTTTTTTAGTGGCGTCCCATATACTTCTTCAAAAGCTACTTCTGAGAAAGATTTTCGTTTCTTTTCCGGTGCTTTGTTTTCCAGCGGATAACCCAGTGGCAAGAGTGCAATTGGCTCAATGTGTTCGG
>JAKSBD010000622.1 GCA_022361295.1 Bacteroidales bacterium | reverse complement strand
CCATTATCAACGATTTGGTTGATATTTCAAAAATAGAATCAGGCGTTATTGACATCAATCTTACTGATGTTGATGTTAATGAGCAGGTAAACTCTATTAAGTACCTTTTAAATAACGAGGTTATCTCACGTGGATTGGAATTTCGCTTTGAAGAAAAAGCTGAAACACTGGTTTTAAAAACCGATCAGGAAAAGCTGCAGGCTATTTTGCTAAACCTCATTAAAAATGGCATCAAATTTACTTCATCGGGCTATGTTGAAGTGGGGTACTCTATCGATATAAATGAAGTGAAGTTTTATGTGAAAGATACTGGAGGCGGTATTCCTGAAGATAAAAAAGATATGATCTTTGATCGTTTTGTTCAGGCCGAACAGCATAGAATTGCAGAAGGAACCGGGCTTGGACTATCCATATCAAAAGCATATGTTGAAATGTTGGGCGGAAGGATATGGTTTACCACAGAAAAGGATAAAGGGAGTACTTTTTATTTCACAATTTCAAGGGTTTAATTAAAATCTCAGCTTTGGCTGAGAAAACAGTTACAGTGGTATTTCAAAGGTGAAAATACAACCCATATTGTCCTTGTTTTTAACAGATAGTTTAGCATTTATTACCATGGCAAATTTATAACTTAAGTATAAACCACTGCCACTTTCTTTCTCATTTTGCGGACTGGTAAATATTGTTTGCAGAGCCGATTTATTAATTCCCGGCCCGTTGTCATCAACTGTTATGGTTATTGACTGATCGGTTTGATGTATATTGAGTTTAACCGTACCATTGCTGGGAGAATATTTAATGGCATTAGATAAAAGGTTGCGAAAAATAAGTTCGATTACTTTCCTGTCAGATACAATTTGATACGTGTTATTGTCGTTCTTTTCAAGCTGAATATTTTTTTTATTAATAGCGCCGGCAAACAATTTTATGCTGCTGTTAATTACTTCGTTAAGCGCAAATGTTTCTTTTCTGACAGTTGGTTTTTCTGTTTGCGCCACTGCCCATTTAATATGCTGGTTAAGCAATCCAATGGTTGAATTAATGGACTGTATGCCACCAGCCGAACATTCATTTGACTTAGTTTCCATTTGTGCCCGCAAAGATATTAATGCGCCTTTCACATCATGCGTTATAATGGAAAACATACGGTCTTTAACCTGGTTGGACTTCAGAAGGCTTAGTTGCGAATCTGTTAGAGCGTTATTAATGGTTTGAAGTTCATTGTTGCTCTGGTCAATAAGGTTATTTTTTTCCTTGAGCTTACGATTAAACTGTTTGTTCTGAAGAAAGAAGAACACAAGTAATAACAATCCTCCAAGTGACGCTATGAGTATGGTAAGCAATAGAATATTTTGTGTCTTGCTGTGTTTTAACTGGAGCTCATGCCATTCGTGCTCTTGCCTTAGGTTGTTAATTTGTGAGCTTTGGTACAAGTTGCTGTAATAGGCATTTTGTTTTTCAATTGACTCAACTATCTTTTCTTCATAGCTATTCTCCGACGCTTCATAAGCATTCTTTAAATAAAAGGAGGCAGTTTTATAATCTGATTCATAGGAGTAGCATTTGGCTTTTGCAGCTAAAGCTTTACCTAACATTTCTGAGTTATGAATAGATTTGGCATGATAGATAGCAGAATCATAGTATTGCTTAGAAGATTCAATGTCAAGTTTCATATAATAATTGCCGGCAAGTAGATAGAATAACTCTGATCTTTCTGTTTTAGCTTCCCGGTTTAAAGCAGTTTTAAGTAACTCAATAGACTCATCGTATTGCTCGTTTATGAGTTTGATTTTTGCCATGCTTTTTAAAATAACCGGTTGGTGCACGCTGCTGCTGTCATTATTAAGCGATGCATAAAAATAGTTGATAGCCTGTTTGTAATCTGATTTCTTATAGTGAATTTCGGCAATATACCGCTGGGCTTCTGCCAGCTTTAATTTATCATTTTGAGTCGTAAAGAAGTCGGCTGTTTGCTCGAATGACTTCAACGCTCTGGACAAATAATTTAATTCATATTGAGCTATACCTCGTTTTTGTAAAACTGAATAGATAAGCTGCTTGTCATTAACCTGATCTGCAATAAGAGATGCGCGTTTAATAAACTCTGCTGCCTTTTTTAGATTATTATTGTTGATATAATAGTCGATGAGTATTAGCAGCAACTCGCCATACTTTTTGTTTTGTGCAATGGTTTCTTCTTCGCCAATTGCAGTTATGAATGAGACGGTATCATTATGTGCTGCCATATGCGCCTGACCAATTGTTGCCAGTAATTGGTTAGCCATACTTGTGGGAATTTCATTAATAGAAGGTACAGCACTATATAAGCTATCCAATGCTTCTGAAGGATTGTGTTTATGAAGGTGGTATTTTGCAATCAGAATATAAGCTTCAACTTTTTTCTCATGATAATCATTTTGCCTGGCTAGTTCCAGAGCTGAGATTGCATTGTCAATACTTTTATTGGGATTACCTTCAGCAAAATTCTGTGCCTGCTGTAGAAGCGAGTCAATACTATTATTGATTTGTGCTTTTGCCTGAATTGTAAGTATAACAAGCAAAAGGATAGCGTAGAATACTTTGTGCATTAGGGATGTAGATTTCTATTGGGTCCTCACAAATGTAATAAATATAAACTAACGGTAAGCGTGTAAATAAACAGGTCTGTAACTTTTATATTTCGTTTAGCTTAATATCTTTGCGATAACTCGCACATTACAATAAAATCTGTCTGCACATGAAGTCATTCACCATTGTTGTCGTTGATGATCACCCAATTTTATTAGAAGGTGTTATTAATTTTATTAATAAACTGGCCAACTTTAACATTGTGGCATCAGCCTCTGATGGTGAATGTGGATTAAATGCATGCATTGAGCTTTCACCAGATATTGTGATTGCCGATATTGATATGCCAGTTATGAATGGCGTTGACATGGTTAAAGAATTACAAAAGCACAATAAGAACACAAAGATCATATTTCTGACAAGTCATGTTAACCTTGATACTTTTAGACAGGCTACGTTAGTAGATCATGATGGATTCTTATTTAAAGAAGATGCAGTTAACGAATTAGAAGATTGCCTTAATAAGGTTGTTCTGGATGAGAAATTTCTGAGTAATGCTTTTGAGAATTTTATTGAACAAAATAAAGAGCATTTCTCTAAGCTGGAAGAAATCGATTTAGTACTTGCTCAACTTACCAAGTCAGAAATGAGGGTTCTAAAACAAATAGCGGAAGGTAAAACCACTGCTCAAATTGCCGATGCGTTGTTTAATAGTATGAAAACCATAGAGAACCACCGCTACAATATTTGTAAGAAAATGAATGTTGAAGGCAATAATAAGCTTACCTATTTTGCCATTGAAAACAGGTTACATATTCTGGACTATTAAACACTACCGTTTTCTCCTTGTCTATCAATTTTTAATGAGATTAGTATTTTTATTCTCATAATGCCCCTCTGTATCCCCCGTAGAATGTGGAGTAAAGTAAAAATGAGGGAAAACCCCTATTCTTTTTCCATTTGCATCGATCTAATATTGTGATTATAAAAACACAAAAATCGATGAATGTATAATCTGATTCGGTTTTACAGATTAGATGCTTAAATCAATTCAATTATACACGAATGACCTTATGGGGTTTCACAATTAATCTACACGTTATGAGAAAAAATTTACTTTTTCTTATGGCATTTATGTTTTTAAACCTTGTGCATGCACAGGATAAGAAAACAAGGGATGCCATTTCCTACAATGGGAAACGAGTTGAACTTACTGAAGGCGCGAAACAGTTTTCAACGCTAAAAAGCGGCGGTTCGGCTTATGTTATTATGCAATTTTATGAATTGCCCAATGCGGCAGAACGTAAAGCTTTAACGAATAAGGGAGTTGAACTTTACGAGTATTTGGGTAATAATGCTTATCTGGCAAGGTTGAACGGTAATTCATTGAAAGGTTCAGGCTCATCAGTACGAGCGATTGTTTCAATGAGTGAAGTGAATAAACTTGCAGAAGAGCTGCAACGAGGTGAAATACCTAAATGCGCTGTTCGCCCTGGCGAGAAGGTAGCTTTAGTCATCAACTTTTTTAGTGGTGTTGAAAATGCAAAGCTAGTAACAGACCTTGAGACGCTTAGTGCTGAAGATGTGTTGGTTTCTCCTTTCTTTGATCGCTTAACTTGTGTTATTCCAGTAGCACAATTAAATGCTTTAAACAACTTAAGTTGGTTAAAGTATGCAGCACCAGTTGAGCCGGAATTTGAAAGCCATTATATCAAAGGTAATCGTCAGGCTGGTGTAAGTTTAGTGGATGGGAATATTGGTGCCGGACGTAATTTAACCGGAGAAGGTGTTAAGATCGGCGTTTGGGATGGTGATGTGGAGAATCACTATGATCTAAAAGGGCGTGTAAACGTGCATGAATATGAGATGCACGAAACAGAACACGGTATCCATGTAACCGGTATTATGGCAGGAGCCGGCTTGATTGACCCTGAAGGAGCCGGTGTTGCTAATAAAGCCACTATGGAGACATGGAATTTCAATCAGGGCAGCAATGGTTTATACAGTCCGGAAGAAATGATGATGACGGCCCGTGATGAAGAAATAGTAATCACTCAAAACTCATATGGAGTGCCTCATGCAGGAGGTTTTTTATATCCATATACTTCAACAGCCATGGAACTGGATCAGGTGGCTTATGACTATCCGACTTTGTTACATGTGTTTTCAGCAGGGAATTCACGTGGTGCCAATACCTATGCTACGATGTCTCAGACAGCTAAAAACATTTTGACGGTAGCCGCAATTGATGAATTTAATAATATGTCATCATTCTCAAGTTGGGGACCTGTTCACGATGGTCGCCTGGCACCGCTTATCAGTGCGAATGGTGTTGATATTTATTCATGTTCATATTATGACGATTATGCAACTGTTAGCGGTACTTCCCAGGCAACACCTCTTGTGTCTGGTATTGCGGCACAGTTATATGAGTTATATAAATCTAAGAATGGAGGCAACAATCCTTTATCGTCATTAATTAAGGCAGCTATATGTAATACAGCCTATGACCTGGGTAATGAAGGGCCTGACTTTTCTTACGGTTTTGGTGGTATAAATGCCGGAAAAGCTGCTGACCTGATCGATGAAGATAAGTTCTTTATTGGTAAGGTTGCCAATGAGGAGACCAGGACTATGAAAATATTCGTTCCTGCTGGTGTAGCTCAGGTAAAGATTATGTTGGCCTGGACAGATCCTCATGCTGCTGCCTGGGGGCCTACAGCTCTTGTAAATGATTTGGATTTATCCGTTTCTCATGGAGGAAAGAACTATTTGCCTTTAGTACCTAATGGTGGAAATCCATATGAGGTGGCTGTTGAAGGAGAGGATCATTTAAATACCATTGAGCAGGTGGTCATTAAAACGCCTCAATCGGGATATTACGAAATTAAGGTAGCAGGAACGACTATTGCCATGCCTGAACAGGATTTCTCAGTGGTTTATACGTTTGATACCAATGCCATTGAGTTAATGTCACCTGTTGGTGGCGAAGTATTTAGTCCATCTACCAATGTTTCTGTTTATTGGACTGCACCAATGACCAATACCAACGATTTTATCATTCAATTATCTAAAGATGGTGGTAAAAACTACGAAACCGTTGGTCAGGCAGGTGCTGCAAGCCGTCGTTTTGGTTTGAATGTTGGTGATGAAGCTTTTGGCAACGGAAAAGTACGTGTTATTGCCGGTAAATATTTTGCTGAGTCAAAAGGTGTATTCTCTGTAATGGCGCGTCCGGTTATCCGTGCAATCGATCCTGAGTTATCGACATCTAAGATGGAGTGGGATGCTGTTGCAGGTGCTGATGCTTACAACGTATATAAACTGCAAGACGGTGAGGCTGTATTGGTAGAGCAGGTAACTGCTACTGAATATATATTGGATGCACGTGTGGCAACTGATGATAACTGGTTTGCTGTTACAGCAGTTGATACAGAAAAGAGTATTGAAAGTATCCGTTCAAAAGCATTACGTTTATATCCTGTTAGTGGTGTTGCTGCGTTCCCGTTCTTTGAAGATTTTGAAGCTGAAAACAATGCTTACATAACATTGCAGAAGTCACAATATGGTAACGTTTATTTAAGCTACGATCCTGATGAGAAATCCAACTATCTTAAGATGGAAGGTACGGCTGAATATGTCTATTATTCATCATACGGAACAGGCGAAAATGTAATCGCCAATAATTCAAACCTTGTTTCAACAGCAAAAATAAAATCTTTTAGTACTGCCGATGTATCATCATTGATTATGTCATTTGATTTGAAGCAAACAATGACAAGTGGTCCTAATGATAATGTTTTATGTTTGTATGTCAACGGTATGCCTGTTGCTGATGTATTAGGTACAACATACCACCATGCACAAACAGCTTCTTCTGATAAAGTTAATAAGCGATATTATGACCTTACAAGCTATGTGGGATCTGATGTGGAGATTGAATTTAAAGGTGTTTGTCATTATGCTTCAGGCTTAATACCTGGTGCCGATCAGGGTGATGTTATTTTTATTGACAACATTAAAATCTATGAGAAGCCATTAAAAGATATGGCAATAGTAGATTTGACATTCCCAGGCAGCGGATTAAACAAAAGTACTGAAGATATAACTGTATACGTGGCCAACCTTGGCTCTGAAGAAGCGACAGATGTAAATGTTAGTTATGAGCTATTCGAAAACGGAAGTAGTAAATCAACTAACAATGAAACAATCTCTGATCCTATCGCTTCTATGACTGTTAATGCATATACTTTCGGTACAAAAGCAGATATGTCTACTGAGGATGCATTGTATTATGCTACAGTAAAGGTTGAGCAAGCAGGAGATGTTGATGTAACGAATGATAATGCTGAATCACATAAAGCCTATAATTATGGTGATATTGTACCAATGTCATACAATGGAGCCACACAAACTAAAACGGTTGATGCTTTAGGTTTGGTATTTACTGATGGAGGTACACGTGTGATGAACTATCCTGATAATACAGAGAGTTTAATAACCTTTGAACCAGCAGATCCGACTAAGAAGGTACAGATTGACTTCACTCAATTTGCTTTGGAAAAAGATTACGATTACCTGATTTTATTTTCTGGTCGTGAGCCAAGTAGTTCTGCCCTTGCGGTATTAAACGGTGCGTTAAGTGATCTGGATAAGACAACATATATTTCAACAGCATTGGATGGTTCAATGACAGTTGCCTTCCGTTCTGATGCAATGGTTAATGAAGAAGGTTGGATTGCTGATGTAACAATGGTTGATAATCCCAATGCCATTGATATTGGCGTTGCTGAAGTTACAAATCCAACGTCTGCCGATGGCTTATCAAACCAGGAAAACGTAAAAGTGAAAGTTGCTAACTATGGTACGCAGGCTGTTGATAATTATAAGATCTTCTATAGTGTTAATGGTGGCGAGTTGCGCGAGAAAGTGATTAATGAATCTTTAGCTGCCGGAGAATATGTATTTAAATCATTTGATGATTTCGAAGATTTCACAGCTTTTGGTGTGGAGTATGTAATTGAAGCATACACCGAGCTGACAGATGACGCGGAGACAAGCAATAATAAAGCCAGAATGGTTATTAAGTCGGACTATGAATCTGCCAGTGGTGGCGGAGGAATGGCCTGGATTCAGAATGTATCATTATGCGAGATTAATGTCACAACAGGCGATAATAACTATGAGGATCATTCGGATCAGGTGGCAACAATGGAGTATGGTAATACTTATAAGTTAACCGTAACAAAAGGTGATGAAATTGGAGGTGGTGTATTCTGGATTGACTGGAATTACAATGGAACATTTGATGACAATGAGAATTTTGACTTTACAGAATCAGAGGGCTTAAACCTGATTGCTTATATAACACCTCCGTTTGATGCCCCTGCAGGTTTAAAAAGACTACGTATACGAGGCTTTTTCTTTGGAACACCGTATCCAACCGGTTCAGCAGGCTTTGGAGGAGAGGTTGAAGATTATTCAATTATGCTTACAGGAACACCGCCTCAAAACGATATTGCTGTAGCTGATATAATGGTAGACAATATTGTTAACAAAGGTGATGTGGCTATTGATGTACTGGTTGAAAACCGTTCAGAAGCAACATTGAGCTTCCCTGTTGAAATGACCATTGGTGGTGATTATAATGAAACCATTCAGGTAACAGATTTAGCCAGCGGCGCAAGTACAACCTTAACTTTTACGCCGAACTTTAATGCCAACGGATCTTATACAATTGAAGTACAAGCAACATTGGATACCGATGAGCAACAGCTTAATAATACCTTAAGTAAAGACATTGAGGTGCAGGAGGCAGTTAATGTCTATGCTTATTCATTCCTTGGTACCGGAGCATTACAGAAAGGACCATATAAATTTAACCTGGCCAGTCCTGGTGCACCTACACAAATAGACAACCATATTAACCTTATTTATGCTGGTACAATGGTTGAGGATATGTGGTATATTTCCCGAAGCGGTGGTGAGTTTTATACAATAGATATTACCAACGGTGATATAACAATGATTCGCCCATCATCTTCAGGAGGTAAAGAGTTCAGGGACATATTCTATGATCCGGTAAACAAAGTAATGTATGGTCGATTGATCAGTGATACTGAATCTGATATTTACACAATTGATGTAGTAACGGGTGCGCCAAGTGCCAACAAAGTGGGTACTATTCCAAATGCCAATATTAGGAATGTTGAATTTGATATTGCCGGTAATGCATATGGTTTTGATAAGTCTACCGGAATGCTTTATAAAGTTAATACAACTGATTGGTCGATAACTGAAATCGGCTCAACAGGTATTTTGCCGGGCAGTCGTAAGCCAGCAATGTTCTTTAACTATGAAAACGGAAAGCTATACATTGGCTGTGAAAACTACGCATCTCCAGATGGCGATTTTGAACTTAGAGAAGTTAATATCGGTTCTGGCGCATCAAGTCTGGTTGGTATCAATTATGATATGCGTTTCTCTACTGCTTTTGGTATACCATATAATGCAGCGGCAGCCAAGCAACTGGCAAATGTGGTTTCAATGAGCAATCCTGACGGAAGTATGGTGGCAATAATTGATGCTGAGAACAAGTTGATTTCTTTACCAATTGCTGCAAGTGATGATAAATCGGCTTTACCAACTGTATTTACTTTATCTCCAGGTGCAAGCGCAACCTTAAACGGTCAGGCTGTTAACAGTGGTGATGCCCTTGATTTATCAGGTACTTCGGTAATGACAGTTACTTCTATGGATGGATCTGTGTCAACAGATTGGACTATTGTGCTACAAGCACCAATTAATACAGAAGCCCACCTGATTACTTATGATATTAATACCATGTCAGGGCCTGTTATTGGAGCATTTGATGGTTATGATGTTACTGCCAGTTTAAATCCAACTGCAAAGTATCGTGGATTAACTGTTGAGTTTGACGTTTCGGCCGGTGCGAAGGCATATATTGGCAATGAAGAACTAATCAGTAATGTAACAAAGGTTGATCATAGTGAACCATTTATCTTGAAGGTAGTAGCAGAAGACAAGCAGAACATGAACTACTATTTAGTTAAGGTGATGCGCTCTTTAAACAATGAGGCAGAAGTTGAGGTATTCCTGATTGAAGCGGTTAATAATGATGGCTTAAGCATGGACTTACAAGGTGTTATTAATCAAATTGACAGAACCATTTCGATTGAAGATGTTCCTTCTAATATAACAACACTGGTACCAACGTTTGAGTTATCGGCGGGAGCACATGTATTAGTCAATAGCCTTCGTCAGGTATCAGCTTACGATGGCCACGATTTTACATCGGGTATAGACTATGTAGTTGTTTCTGAAGACGGAACAGAAAGTAATACTTATACCGTTAGCATTAAAACAGTTGCTACTGATATAAAAGATTCTGAACAAGCCGCTGGGTTTACAGTGTATCCAAATCCTGCCCAGGATAAAGTAACATTAACAAACACAGAAGCCGGTACAGTTTGTATTTACAGTATCACAGGTGCTTTAGTATTAAGTAAAGACGTGACAGAGAATGCAACTGTTCTATTAAATGGAACAAAGGCAGGTATCTATATTCTTAAGTTTGAAAATGATCATCAGAAAGAAGTGGTGAAAATAAGAGTTATGCCATAAGGAATGAATACCTAAGTATAATATGAAAGAAGGCGAATAGCCTTATTAGCCCCGGCCATCCCATGTGTGCCGGGGCTAATTTGTATCTGATGGTCGATCATTTTGTGTACCGTAATGTCTATTTAATTTACAGCAATAACTTTTAATACATAGCTAACATTTGCCTAATAATAACTGAACGTTAGAGTGTTATTTTTCCTAAAAACTTCATACTATGAAAACGAAAGGGATAATAACTCTGATTATTGGATTATGTATTAGCTGCTTTGTCAGTTGTACATCAGATTCAGACATGCCAAATGACAAGGAACTCTTGTTGGAGACATTAACCAATGGTACCTGGCAGGTTAGTTTACAACATTCATTGACGAAAAACGACTTCGATCATGCTGAAGTGCAGCTTACTTTTACAGATCTTGGAAAGGTAAATGCTCAAAGCATTGATGATGTAAATGCTTTATGGAGCGCACCCAATGGTGCTTATAACTTGTTTTACGATACTGCCAATGGCTATGCTCCAGACTTTAATGATCCTGATTATGATGAGCTGGATTGGGCTAAGGCCAACGAAGAGGATCTTTTCCTCTCATTTGCCTTTGGTATAACAGAGCTCATAATGTTCAATCATCGATGGGAGGTAAAAGACTTTACTTCAACTTCGGTAAAATTGCAGGCTAATGATATAACACTGACCTTAAAAAAAAGGCAATAGCATTTATAAGGCCTGGATGATCTGTAATAAGTCTTCTTCTTCAAGTTTAGTCTTGAGACGGTCTCGCTTGTGATTGAACCGGCTCTCCATTTGATTCATCACATTAATAAATTCAGGCTTGTCTTTAAAGCTGTCTATCATCGGATCAATTGGGGTGAATAAAAGCACCCACAATTGTATATTATCGCCTTGAGTGAATAGCTCAAGGTTTTTTATTGCCTTATCATCTTCACCCAGATAAGCATAATAGCTGGCTTTGAATAAATACTGAAAAACCGACTGGTCCTGTTCCATCAGGCTTTTAAACTGATTAAATAGTTTTTGCTCTTTTTCGTGTTGCCCTAATTGCTTATATACATAGGCCATCTCAAGATCTTTGTGAGAATAGGCATTAGACTTCAAATAACCTCTTATCTGCAAAAACTGATCAAAGTACTTGCCGGCTGTTTCCCAGTCGCGCTGGTAATAGCAAATATTGCCTATTTCCTGCATTATATCAAAGCGTGTTGAATCTTTGGCTAATGCTTTGATTAAAAGTTCGCGGGTTTTATTCAGGTCTTCGTTTTGGGCATGTAAAATGTAGGCCTTCACATATTCTGAGAACAAATTACCCGGATAGTAGTCTAAGGATTGGTTGATGCTGATAAGGGCTTCATCAACAAAGCCGTTTTGAACAAGCGCATTACTTAAATGCAGGTAAATGTAACTGGCCGTGTTTGCATCGTGTGATTTGATATCCAGGCTGATGCCACGTAACGCATATTCCAGGTACTTTTCAGTGTCGGGTACATAGTTGGTATAGATATCGGATAATGAATTAATGACAATAGCCGAGTTAGGATTGTATTGCAAGGCTGTTTCCAGGTATTCAATGGCTTGTTCATAGTTTCTAACCTGCATATAATACAGTGCTTTACCTGTTAATGCCTGAGGGAGTGTGGCATCATACAATAAGGCCTTATCGGCAAAGTATATTAGCGAATCTGTATATTGTTTCCCGGGCTCAATAAGGTTACGGTAATAATAGGCAATGGCTAAAACGCCATGTGCCAGGGCAAATTGTTCATCCTCTTCTACAGCTTTTCTTACCAGTGGAATACCTTTATGTAAGCCCTCCTTAGTTTCCTTATTGAGCTCTTCCACACCTCTTAAAAAATAATCGTAAGCAACCAGGTTTTGGGTAGGTTTCTTTTGTATACGCTTTTGCTCATCAGGCCCAATGGCTATCTGAATAGATCCGGCTATCTCCTGAGCCACTTCTTGTTGAATTTGAAAGATATCTTCAATCTGGCGGTTGTATTGCTCCGACCATAAATGATTATCGCGTTCCCCTTCAATTAACTGAACACTTAACAGAATTTGGTTACCCACTTTTTGCCCGCTCCCTTCAACAATATAACTTACATTCAGTTCTTTGGCTATTTCGGGTATGCTTAGGTTTGTATTACGATATTTTTCAACCGATGTCCGGCTAATGACTTTTAAGCCTTTTAATGACTGGAGGTTGTTTAGAATTGACTCCATTACACCATTAATAACATACACATTGCCGGCATCATCACTGTCGTTTTTAAATGGCAGGACGGCAATTGACTTTTCCAGTTCCTGCTTTGTCTGATCTTTTGTGAAAAGGATTGCCAAAACGACTGTCAGTACAATAAAAATGGCTGATACCCATATAGCATATTTTGATATCTTCGACGGTTGCTTCTTTTCTTCCTCAAGATGTTTTTCCTTTTCAACCGGTTGTCGCCCCATTTCACCCGGAGGATAGCCAAAATGCTCTCTGAAACACTTAATAAAGTAGGAGGTGCTGTTAAAACCCACCATGAAAGCAACCTCAGAAACTGTTTTATCTTCCGCCTGAAGTATTTTGGTGGCTTCTTCAAGACGTATTTTTCTAATAAACTGACTGGCTGAGCAACTTTCTTCTTTCTGAATTCGGCGCAGAAGGTTAGATCGACTCATCCCTACTTCGGATGCCAGTTCTGATACTCCAAACTGTTCATTGGATAAGTTTTTCAGTATTATTTCCTTCAGTTTGTTGCTAAATGCCTTGTTCATAGACGGAGTTAATGCTTGTATTTTGAGTTGCTGAAGATACAAAATTATAACCACAGATCTGAACTGGTTTTTAAGCCTGCAGTCCCTGAAAAAAGCACCTTTTGCATCATAAATTATAACATTGCGTCATAATTTACATTGCTAATCAATTCTTTATGTTCTTGGCTTCATGGTTGATAGGCCTTGCGTCATCAATTAAGACAACTTTACATCATCAAATTATAATTACAAACCACTCCTGATGTGGAGACAAATTTTAAAGCTATGAAATCATTAAAAACTAATAATGTAATGAAGATGTCAGCAATGTTAGCACTGGGTTTAATTATTTTCTGTGCTTGTGGTTCAAAGGCACAAACAGAGAAACAGACTGAGCAGGAGCCTAAGGCTTCTAATGTAATGGATATACATGCAGCCGCTTTTATGGGCGATGTTAATGCTATTAAATACCATATTAAAAACGGAACAGACTTGAATAAGAAAGATCAATACGGTTCAACACCTTTAATTACGGCAACCACTTTTAATAAAATAGAAGTAGCAAAAGCATTAATTGAGGGAAAAGCAGATCTTAATGTTAAAAACTTCAATGGCGCTACAGCCTTGCATGTGGCAGCATTTTTATGTCGTACCGAAATTGTCACTTGCCTGTTGGAGCATGGTGCTGATAAAACTATTATTGACGGAAGCGGAGCCAGCCCTTTGCAGGCAGTATCTGGTTCGTTCGATGAGGTAAAGCCTGTTTATGAGCAATTAAACCGTGATTTGGGAGTTTTTGGCCTTCGTCTTGATTATCAGTTTCTGGAAGAGAATCGTCCTAAGGTAGCTGCATTGTTGAAATAGATATTTAAGAGTAGTACGTTTTTTATTTTAAGCTCATGGAAACTACAGAGAGAAGATATGATATTGACTGGTTGCGGGTAATAGCCATTGGCTTACTGTTAATTTATCATGCGGCCATTGTTTTTCAGCC
This sequence comes from Bacteroidales bacterium, assembly GCA_022361295.1. Taxonomy (GTDB): domain Bacteria; phylum Bacteroidota; class Bacteroidia; order Bacteroidales; family Marinilabiliaceae; genus Carboxylicivirga. The sequence continues at coordinate 6,685 of JAKSBD010000622.1, read as the reverse complement.
CTGGGGAGTATTAATCGGTTTTATTCAGAGTAATGAATCATTAGAGTGGCTATGGGTTCCGATGGCTATGATGAATGTATGGCGTATCCCACTTTTGTTTTTTGTATCGGGTATGGGAGTATGCTTTGCGATTCGTAAACGCTCGTGGCTTCAGCTGATCAGTGAGCGTAGTCGACGCATTCTTCTGCCGTTCCTTGCTGGAATTTCATTGGTAGTACCTTTACACGAATTGATTTGGCAGCATTATTATAGCCAGGAAGTTAGTTATTCTTTAAGCAGAGGTCATTTATGGTTTTTGGGGAATATCTTTGCCTATGTCATTTTGTTACTGCCACTGTTTTACTACCTGAAAGTTAAGGCGAAAACGACCTTTCATCAGCGATTGACAAGCTTGATTAGTCATCCTTTATCAGTTGTGCTGTTTAGTGGATTATTTGTACTTGAAACGCTTTTAGTTAATCCTGATACCTATGAATTGTATGCTTTATCGTGGCATGGCTTTTATTTAGGTTTATTGGCTTTTGCAATAGGTTTCGTAATGGCTTATGTGGGTAATGAATTCTGGAAAAGCTTATTAAAATGGCGCTGGCTATATGCAGGAGTGGCATTTAGCTTGTTTATGGTCCGTTTGATGGTTTTTGAACTCTTTCCGCCCAAATATTTATATCCTATTGAAACGATGACATGGATATACGCTATTTTTGGTTGGGCTTATAAATATTTAAATCGTCCGGGACGCTGGCTGAGTTATTTAAGTAAAGCCGCTTATCCTGTTTACATTTTGCATATGATATTTCTATATGCCGGAGCAACCATCGTATTACCATCAAGCCTTTCAGCAGAGCTTAAATTTGTGCTGGTTACATTAGTTAGTTTATTTGGAAGTGTACTAATATATGAGCTACTGATTAAGCGAATTAAATACCTGGGGTTATTGTTTGGGTATAGTCAACCAGATGACAAAAAGCTTAATAAACAATTGGAAGTATCCACAGTATCATTGTGAATACTTTGAGAAGACGGAATATTCGTTGGGAACAGCTTCTATCTGCCTTTAGCCATGGTAGTTGCGTTCCCGTTTCTCAACTATTTCACGAATTAACTTTTCAATGTGTGGATATTTAATAATCACCTGGTCAAATGACTCCTTATCTAAAGCATAAAGGTCGCAATAACTTAGGGCCTTAATGGTAGCACTCCGGGTTTTGTTTTTGAGTAAAGCAATTTCTCCAAAATAATCCCCTGTTTTTATCTGAGTCAGTTGTCTTTTTTCATCAGCAGAAAGCGTGATAAGTTCACCTTTAACAACAAAATACATCGAGTTGGCTTGCTCTCCGGCTTTACATACATAGTTGTTGGGCGTTATAAAAACAGACTTCAACATTAAGGCAATTTCGCGCTTAAATGTTTCGTTAGCATCTTTAAACAGAGATACTTTATCAATAATTTCTCGTTTAAGATGAAGTGCCACTTCTTGTTGCAGGTTATTGGGGAGGCTCTCTAAAAAGGCTGTTTCATCGTAGCCAAGACGGTTTCGCCACATGTATTTGTAGTAGTCCATTACTTTATTCCTTAATGGTGCAGGCAGGGACTTAAAATGTAGTAACGATATTAGTCCGTCAACGTTATCTTCAAAACGAACCCGGGCCGGATCTTTCCGCAATAAACGGCTGGCAACGCTACCAATCATATACGTAAATACACCATATCCCAGTAGTTGTACGAATATGGCATAAAGCTTCTGAGCATTGGTTTCAGGCGTAATATCACCATAACCCACGGTTGTAACGGTGGTTATTGTCCAGTAAATAGAATTGATGTAATCAGAAATAAAGTCGCCGTGAAAGTGTGCGTGCTGTAAACCGTGCCAACCGCATGACAGGGCGTTAAGTGCAAGAGTAAGCCAAAAGATAAACACAATGAATACAAAGGAACCGGCATACTTTATCATAGAGTGCTGATAGGCTACTACTATATGATGTAATCTAAGCACCTTAAAAAGCCTCAATAATCTGAAAACAGGTAAGGGGAAGAGTAAGTCCAATGGTAGTGCAGCAATGACATCGGTAAAAAGGACAGAAGTCCGATACCATTCTTTGTTTTCTATATCATCACACTTTATTCTTCGTTTTTCTTTCTTAATACGATTGATGTTGATAAAAAGATCGAGTAAAAAGATGAATGCAACAAGCCATTTAGAATTTTCGAAACCAAAAATATGGTGATGAAAACTTAATTCAATGGGGATGCTAACGGCTGTGAATATGATGCATAGCGTTACAAGAATTTCCCAGGTTGAATAGAAGAGGCGGTATGTTGATTGCATGCGCTTTTGTTTACTTCGATAATGCGTAAAAATACTGTATTTTTTGAAAATAGGTTGTTAGGTCGTTAGGTCGTTAGGTCGTTAGGTCAATAGATCGTTAGGTCGTTAGGTCATAAGATGTTTGACAAATTATCAAATCTCAAATTAGCCAAGCTGTAAATAACATTGCCCCCCAAGGAAGTGCCGCAGGCGAAGGGGGAAGTTTATAGTAACAAGCTAACAATTACACGTTTTACTGTAAGTTCATAGTTTAGGGATGAAACAATTAATACTACTCATTTCTTTATTATTCCGATCTTAATTATTCCGATGTCTCCGGTTTGACAACTCGGTAGTTAATCGGTTCAACGATTCGACAATGCATAAGTTCTTCAATTAAGTCATTAAAGTCATTTAAATACCTAAAAGTTCCATATGTAAATGATAACTAAGGTGTTTGTGTTAAAATAGTGTGAAACTTATTTTTTTTTGTTACGACTTTTCAACTTCCAAACAACTTGTTATTCAGCTAGTATCCTTTAAACGTATAGAGGAAAGGTTCATGTTATTAAAACGTTATTAGTTGGGAATTGGTAACCAATTACTTAAACTTGCGTACTCCTAGTTATGAGGGAAACAATCACCAGATATATAGCGGTTTCGCTATTACTTCTGGTTGGTATACAATTAAAAGGATTAAATGTTGATAGTTTAAGAAGCCGGTTACATCACAGTGACTCTGAGAATCAGTCGGAAGTGTATGAGCGCCTGCTTGAACATTTTTTTTATAATAATCCGGATAGTGCAATCCACTATTCATATCTGTTGTTAGCCAACTCCGAAGTATATCATCAAGATTCAATGCAGGTAAAAGCATTGATGAGTCTGGGTTTGTTGTATTATTTAAAGGGTGACCCTGAAAAATCTGTTTCCTTCATTCAGAAAGGGGATGAATTTGTGGGCTCTGAAACCAGCTTCAGGAGCAGAATAACTTACAATTATTATAAAGGGATACACAAATTATACATTTCAGAGCTGGATTCGGCCCTTCTATACCTTGATCGCTCCCTGAATATGGCCGAAGAACTCAATGATGTTAAGTTTACAGGGCGTTCATTGTTAAATATTGGAAATGTATATTGGTATAACGGACACTACACACTGGCGTTAAGATATTACCAGCAGAGTATCGAATACCTGGAGAAGGCTTCTGATGACAGAGGCAGGTTATATGTGTTGTTTAATATTGCCAATATATACCGAAGCAGAGAAGAAATTCGGCAAGGAATAAAATACTACGATGAAGCGTATAAGTTAGCCGCGGAACTACAGGACAACATAATGCAAGGGAGCATTATGAATAATAAGGGCCTTTCTTATGCCGGTTTAAATAAGAGTGACAGCGCGCTGCTTTTTGTCAATAAAGCACTGGACATTTACCTTAAAATGGATATGTCAAAGCAGATAATGCATACACAGTGTAATAAGGCCAGGTACCTGATTGATAAGAATAGTCTTGATTCGGCAAATTATTATCTTAATTTGGTAGAGCAGCACAAAGAACTTGATCAATATCCACGTGAACATGTCAATTATCTGTTTGTAAAGGCCAAATACAGTAAGGTGCAGGATAATTATCCACTGGCAATAGATTATTTAAATAAGGCCCTTGAACTAACCGGGAGATACTTTCAGGATGACAATAAACTGGCAGTTCTGGAGCTCTTATCGGATGCCGAGGCCAAGATGAATAACTTTGAAAAGGCATATGCTTATTCTTATGAGGCATCGCAGATTCAGGATAGTATCTATAATATTAAAAAGACCGATGAAATGGCTTTCCTGCAAAAGGCCTTTGAGCTAATGAAGCAGGAAAAGCAAACAGAGCTCTTAAAAACCAGGAGTCGATTACTGGAAATGGAGCTCGAAAAAGAAAAGCATTCATTGGTGAGTATGGTTGTTGTTTCTGTTTTACTGGGGCTATTAACCCTGGTTATTTTTAATGCGATGTTAAAAATCAGGCAAAAAAAGAAGGAGCTTATTAAAAGCAATACCCGCCTGATCAATAGTAATGAAGAGCTAGTTCAGGCTAATGCTGTAAAGAACAAGCTGTTTTCTGTATTGAGCCACGACTTAAAATCACCCCTCAGCAGTATTGTTAGTATGACATCATTAATGGAACTGTCTCCAACAATAACGGATAGTTCTGATTTACAAATGGTGCATGCTGTAGGCGAATCATCGAATATGATGTTGTCATTTATTGACAATACACTGTTTTGGTTTAAAAAAGTGCATGGCAATCTTAAGCCTGATTATCAGCCTTTGTCAATGGAGTTTTTGATGGACGAAATTGATTATTGGTTTCAGTCTTTTAGCAAGCAAAAAAAGATATCGCTCTTGTTTGATGGAGAAGATGTTCAAATTGTATCGGACAAAAATATACTGATGGTACTATTGCGTAATGTTGTCAGTAATGCCATTAAGTTTAGCAATGAAGGCGATAAAGTTATCATTAGCTGGACAAACACTGATGAGCATGTTGTGCTTAAGGTGAAGGATTATGGTATTGGCATGTCTCAGGAACAGCTGGAAGCCCTTAACAAGCAGGAAGGTATTAATCAGTTTGCCAACGGAACAAATGGTGAAACCAGCACAGGCCTTGGGTTATTTCTTTGCCAGGAATTATTGCATAGTATTGGCGGACAAATGCTGGTTAATAGTACTCGTGGCGAAGGAACTGAAGTCTATTGCTACTTAAAAAAGAATGTTGGTTAATACCTTTGGGTGTTCGAATGGATGTCAAGTCCCTCGCTTACCAAAACAATATAGCTTATCTTAATTCGCAGTTCTGTATTCAGCCGGGCTTACACCTGTTTTCTTTTTAAAAACTTTACTAAAATGCTGTGGGTAATCAAAGCCCAACGAATAGGCTACCTGGCTAACAGATTCTGAACTGTTTAAGAGCATTGTTTTGGCTCTGTCAACTACAAAATGGTGAATGTGCTCTTGTGCATTTCGCCCTGTTTCTTTTTTTAATAAGTCACTAAGGTAGTTGGCTGATAAATTGAGCTCATTACCACAATATTTAACTGATGGAACACCCGTTTCCAAGGGTTTACCTGAGCTATAATACTCTTTTAGTACTTTTTCAAAACGACTGACGGTATCCTTATTTAAGTTCTCTCGTGTGAAAAACTGCCGGTCATAAAATCGCGTGCAATAATCGAGCATTAGTTCGATATTCGAAATAATTAGCTTTTGACTATGCTTATCAATGTTGGCACTGTATTCATGGATAATTTTATCCCGAAGCTCGCCAATGGTTTTCTTTTCCTGGTCAGATAGGTGAAGAGCCTCATTGACCTCATAAGAGAAGAAACTGTACTCATCAATGTGTTGGCCCAGGTGAGAACGGCGAATTAAATCAGGGTGAAAGTTTAATGACCAGCCACCTTTCATTTCACTTATATCCCATTCCTTCTCATCGCCGAAGTTAATCACCTGGCCGGGAGCCATAAATATTAAGGTGCCTTCATGATAGTCATAGTTGTTACGCCCGTATGAGAGGGAGCCCGACTTACACATCTTAAACATCACCTGGTACAAATCAATAGAAAGTGTTTTACCCGCCAAATCCATATTGGGAACAATCTCATCATGCTTGTAGATGCTTACTAAAGGATGCCTGGGAGCTTCAAGACCCATGTGTTTATGGATCTCGTTAATGCTGTTAATATGGAATATATCTTTCACTTTTTTGTTTGTTTTGGGTTCTTCGTTTCAGATTCCTTGTTTCCCCGCTACCGCGCGAATCCTTTCGCGTGGGCTAACCATACCACGCGAAGGGATTCGCGCGGCAGCAGTATGTTCGACGATTCACCAGTTCGACAATTTACCAGTTCCTCAACTCCTCAACTTTTCAACAAATCAACTCAATCCATTAATATCGACGTTTTCTAATATCTTTTTGTTCGAAGGCTTCATTGATACATTAATCAGGGCCATGCCAAGTTTTGTAGTGGTGGTAACTGATTTCATTTTGCGCATTAAAGGGAACAGCGGTCGGAAAATAACATAGAATGCGTTATACCAGCCTGTTCTTGATTTGATACCTTTTTCTGGTAAGATGGCACCCGGGCGGAATGCGTAAGCATCTTTAAAGCCCTTATGCAGCAACATGTTTTCTGTTTTACCTTTGACACGTGCCCACATAACCCGTCCTTTTTCAGAACTATCGGTTCCTGTGCCCGAAACATAGCTCATAACCATCTGAGGATTCAGGTCGTATAAAGTATCAACCAGTTCTTTGGTCATTGTGTAAGTAATCTCGGTATACTGTTCTTCATTTAATCCAAGCGCCGAAATACCCATGCAATG
>JAKSBD010000205.1 GCA_022361295.1 Bacteroidales bacterium | reverse complement strand
TGGCGGCAACATGTATTAATATGATTAAATGTGTTCCTGCAGGTTGCAGGAGCATTTCCAAATGTTTTGAAGTCTTCCTGCAAGTTGCAGGGCCATTTCCAAATATTTTGAAGTCTTCCTGCAAGCTGCAGGGCCATTTCCAAACGTTTTGAAACCGTCCTGCAGGTTGCAGGAGCATTTCCAAATGTTTTGAATCCTTCCTGCAGGTTGCAGGGCTATTTCAGGGCTTCCTGCTGATAAACCATGTTTTCGTGCTATAAGCTGTCAGACAAAAAAAAGACCGCACCATTATTGACATTAAGCCAATAAAGATGCGATCCTGATATTTTAAAGCCTTTCAGCTATCTAATTATAAGTTTCTAAAAATATAGTCAGCCTTCATGCGATACAGGTGATTCCGTACATTACCACCATAAATACTGTGATTACGATTTGGATAAGCAAACATATCAAACTGCTTGCCAGCCTGTACCAAACGATCAACATACTCCATTACATTCTGGAAGTGAACATTATCATCAGCCGTTCCGTGAATCAGGAATAAACGACCACTTAAGTTATCAACATGATTAATCGGGCTATTATCATCGTAACCATTACCATTTTCTTGTGGCTTACGCATGTATCGTTCTGTATAAACCGAATCATAATAGCGCCAGTTGGTAACAGGAGCAACTGCTATACCAATCTTAAACACATCTGATTTACTCAAACACAGGGATGACATAAAACCACCATAACTCCACCCCCAGATACCTATACGCTCAGCATCAACATAATCTAACGACCCCAGGTATTTAGCAGCTTCAATCTGGTCATCAGACTCAAACTTACCAAGCTTACGATAAGTACATTTTCGAAATTCCTCACCTCTCGCACCGGTTCCCCGCGGATCGACGCAGGCTACCATATAACCTTCAGCTGCTAAATACTGTTCCCAGCCAATACGCCAGTTATCAAGCACCTGTTGTGAATTTGGCCCACTATACTGCACCATCAAAACAGGATATTGCTTAGAAGCATCAAAGTTCAATGGTTTTACCATCCATCCATTTAAATCGACACCTTCACTGGTCTTAAATGAGAAAAACTCCTTTGGACTCATCTCAAATTTTGCCACTCGTTCCATTAACGCTTTATTATCTTCCAAAACACGAATCTGTTTCCCTTTACCATCATGCAATGTAACCTGGGTTGGAGTAGTTGTATTGGATAAATAATTGATATAATACTTAAACCCATTGCTGAATACAGCTCTGTTGGTTCCTTCAACAGTAGAAAAAGTTATGCTCTTCTTTCCATCATTACGAACCGCATATACTTCACGTTGCATAGGCGATTTAGCTGCTGCCTGGTAATAGAACATACGCGTTTTTGCATTGTACCCAAGGTAATCGGTCACATCCCACTCACCTTTGGTAATCTGACGCACCTGACGGCCTGCCATAGTATAAAGGTAAATATGGTTATAACCGTCCATCTCACCCACATAAACAAAGTGCTTACCATCCTCTAAAAATTGCAGGTTATCCAATACATCCTGCTCTATATAGCGCTCGTTTCTATCTGTAAAAACCGTATTACAAACACCTGAATTAGTATTGGCAATCATCAACTCCAGAAAGTTCTGATGACGGTTTAACTTGATAATACCCAACTTACCTTCTTCTTTTGTGAAACGAACACGAGGTATATAAATATCAGTTTCCTGCCCAATATCCATTGTTTTAGTAGTACGGTTTTTAATATTGTAAACATGTACACTTACAATAGAATTATCTTCACCAGCCTTTGGGTATTTAAATTTGTATTGCCCCGGATACAAACTATACTCTTCGTTGTTAGGATATGAGGCCTGGTAAATTGGAAAAGCAAACTCTTTTACATTTGACTCATCAAAACGAACAAAGGCAATTTCCTTACTATCAGCCGACCAGTCATAAGCCTTATTGTAGCCAAATTCTTCTTCGTAAACCCAGTCTGGCATACCATTGATGATTTTATTAAACTCACCATCATCAGTAATTGCGCTTTCCGTGCCAAATTTTAGCTTAGCCAAATGCAAATCATTATCGCGTACAAATGCTACCATCTCACCATTTGGTGAGAATGAGGCAATTTGCTGCTTACCATTTTTTGATAGTGCATTCAGCTCATTATACTGAAGCTCATAAACGTAATAATCTGCCTTAAATGAGTGACGGTAAATATATTCTGCATTGGTATAGATCAATATCTTAGTTTCGCTTCCGTTAAATTCATATCCTTCAATGCGTTTAACATCATAATCCCCCTTCATTTCATTATCAAGGTCAAAGACTACTTCGACCTTCTTCCCTGTCGAATACTGATATTTAACAATTCGCTTCCCTTCTTCAAGAGTAGTATAATGAATACCATCTGCCATAGAACGTACACCCCTTACTGAACGAGCGTTAAATGTACCTTTTGAAGTAATATCTTCAAGTGAAACTGTTTGCTTTTGAGCAAACACCATTCCTGACATCAAAACCAATGCCAATAAAATACTCAAGTGCCTCATTTGTAAATTATTTATTTTTAAACTGTTCGAATTATCTTAAATCCAAAACTAACACATTCAGCACCGATAAAACAAGGGTATTTGACAGCATTTTTAATTTAGCCTTAATTATCATGAAAAAAAGGCTTATCTGATCAATGCTTTCATGGGTTTTGTATATCTTTGCGTGTTTTTTAAAATCTAAGCATTAGGAGCATGATAAAAATTACCTTTCCAGACCAAAGTGTCAGAGAGTTTGAAGCAGGCGTAACTGGTTTAGAAATTGCGCAAAGTATTAGCCACCGATTGGCTAAAGAAGTTTTATCAATTACGGTGAATGACACCCTAACGGATTTAACGCGCCCTATCACCACTGATGCCAGCATCAAATTACATAAGTGGGAAGATGAGGAAGGGAAGCATGCATTCTGGCATTCATCAGCTCACTTAATGGCCGAAGCCATTGAAGCACTTTACCCCGGAACCAAGTTTGGCATTGGCCCAACAATCGAAAATGGCTTTTACTACGATATAGATACAGGTGACACCATTATTAAAGATTCTGACTTACCTAAAATTGAAAAGAAATTTAAGGAACTGGCCAGTCAGAAAAATGCATATGTTCGCAGTGAAGTGTCTAAAGCTGAAGCACTGGATTACTTTACCAAAAAGAATGATGAGTACAAGTTAGAATTAATTAACGAATTAGAAGACGGTACTATCTCATTCTATGAACAAGGAAACTTCACTGACTTATGTCGTGGACCTCATTTACCATCTACTTCACCAATCAAAGCTATTAAGTTACTAAGCGTAGCTGGTGCCTACTGGCGTGGTGATGAAACACGTAAGCAGTTAACACGTATCTATGCCATCTCTTTCCCTAAAGCGAAAATGCTTGAGGAATACATGGTAATGCTGGAAGAAGCTCAAAAGCGTGATCACCGTAAAATTGGTAAAGAACTAGAATTATTTGCCTTCTCACAAAAAGTAGGTCAGGGATTACCATTATGGTTACCCAAGGGAGCTAAATTGCGTGAGCGTTTAGAGAACTTCCTGAAGCGTGTGCAGGTTAAATACGGTTACGAACCAGTAATCACACCACACATCGGAAACAAAGAATTATATGTGACTTCCGGTCACTACGCTAAATATGGTAAAGACTCTTTCCAGCCTATTAACACACCGGCTGAAGGAGAAGAGTTCTTATTAAAACCGATGAACTGTCCTCATCACTGTGAAATTTACAAAACAAAGCCTCGGTCATACAAGGATCTGCCAATTCGTTTTGCTGAATTCGGCACCGTATACCGTTACGAGCAAAGTGGTGAGCTACATGGACTGACAAGGGTTCGTGGCTTTACTCAGGATGATGCTCACTTATTCTGTCGTCCGGATCAGTTAAAGGATGAATTCAAGAAAGTAATCGATATTATTTTATACATCTTTAAAGCACTTGACTTTAAAGACTATGTAACCCAGGTGTCTTTGCGTGATCAAAACGACCACTCCAAATACATTGGTACTGAAGACAACTGGAACAAAGCTGAACAAGCAATCATTGAGGCCTGCGAAGAAAAAGGCATGAACACTATTGTTGAATATGGTGAAGCCGCATTCTACGGACCAAAGCTAGACTTCATGGTAAAAGATGCTCTTGGACGCAAGTGGCAGCTTGGAACCATTCAGGTGGATTACAATTTGCCTGAGCGTTTTGAATTGGAGTATATCGGCAGTGACAACCAAAAGCACAGACCTGTAATGATTCACCGCGCACCTTTTGGAAGTATGGAACGTTTCGTAGCGGTATTGATTGAACATACAGCCGGTAAATTTCCATTATGGTTAACGCCTGAACAAGTGGTTATTTTGCCTATCAGCGAAAAATATAATGATTACGCAGAAAAAGTTTTAAATTTCCTAAATAATTCCGATATTCGTGCCGTTCTAGACGACCGTAATGAGAAAATCGGTAAAAAGATCAGGGACAATGAGTTAAAGCGAATTCCATACCTTCTGATTGTAGGAGAAAAGGAAGCAGCCGAAGGCAAAATTGCCGTTCGCAAGCAGGGAGAAGGTGATAAAGGCGCGATGACTCAGCAAAATTTTGTTGATTTTATTAATCAGGAAGTAGAAAATATGCTTTCTGAGATCGAACAATAAGTATTAATTAATCAAAGGAGGGTTTAACAATAGCTAGACCAAACAGAAGGCAGGTGCGTCCGGTAAAACAGGAGCCTGCTCACAGAATTAACAGAAATATCAGGGTACCTCAGGTGCGGTTGGTTGGAGATAATATCGAAAACCCAGGCGTGTACCCTACGATGGAAGCCATTAAGATTGCTGACGAGATGGACTTGGATTTGGTAGAAATTTCACCAAATGCAGATCCTCCTGTATGTAAGATAACGGATTACCAAAAGTTCCTTTATCAACAAAAACGCAAACAAAAAGAGCTGAAAGCCAAAGCTGTTAAAGTTGTTGTTAAGGAAATTCGTTTCGGCCCAAACACTGATGATCATGATTATCAGTTTAAGTTAAAACACGCTGAGAAGTTCCTTGGCGAAGGCGCAAAAGTAAAAGCATACGTATTCTTTAAAGGACGTTCAATCCTGTTTAAAGATAAAGGTGAGATTCTTTTGTTACGTTTCGCACAGGATCTGGAGGAAATTGGCAAAGTTGAGCAATTACCTAAATTAGAAGGAAAGAGAATGACAATGTTCATTTCCCCTAAGGTAAGTGCTAAGAAAAAATAGCTTATTTTTTATAACTAAATATATAGGAATAATGCCAAAAATGAAGACAAATTCCGGTGCTAAAAAGCGTTTTACGATTACCGGAAGCGGAAAAATCAAGAGGAAGCATGCTTTTAAAAGTCACATCTTAACTAAGAAGACTAAAAAGCAGAAGAGAAATTTGACCTATGCTGGCACTGTTCACAAAGCTGATGAATCAAACATCAAGTTATTATTGAACATGA
>JAKSBD010000207.1 GCA_022361295.1 Bacteroidales bacterium | reverse complement strand
TTTAAATATTAATCCTACATATTGGGTTTTCATTTTGTTAATGTCCAGTGTTTTATCAAAGACATTGTTGTCACATAATGATTAACTTATCAGGCACTTGCCTTTTAAGTTTTGTTGAGAGAGCAGAGAACTAATTGTCTATCTGTTTTTCTGGCAGCAATTAGCCTCATCGCAACCTACACCAATCTTCATTCGGTCAACAGCACCATGTCGTTCTTTATATTGCTGCATCAATCGTTTTTTCTCAGCACGTTTATTGGTGTAGAAAGCAATTTTATCGGGATTGTGCTTATAGGCATAACTCAACAATTCTGCTCTTGACGTGGCATTATACTCTGTCAGGTTATTCTCATCAAGAGCGGTCTTAATACCATTGATAATGTCTGCAACCTGCTCATTGGCATCATCAGCCTTTAAAACATATTGCCTGAACAGATATGCATGCTTAATACCTGATTCCGCAGCCATCTGCCTGACTTCTCCGGGTGTTTTCCACAGATAATAGCTCATTTTAGTCCATGAGTAGCCCACCTTAGATATGGCTTTGTTGGCAATAGTCCAGTCGTCAAATTCCATTATCATTGCCACGGCCACTGAGTCGGTGTAGCTTTTCATTAATAAACCGGGCAAATTGTACTTGACGATGGCTTTTTGGTATGTGGCCGAGTCCATGCTTACATTGTAATCCTTATCAATGTAGCGGTAATTCAAGCTAAAGAAGTCGGTGTTGTTAATGTTGGCTGCATTAACCACATCCTTTGCATATACCTCTTGTGAGGCTGCATTGCCCGATATCAGAGCAATTAGCAGTAGTACGATTAGTTTTGAATATTGAATCATTGGGGGGAAGTTTTTTAAGGGCTAATATTATTTTAAGACACAAGGCTCCGCATGATCGCTAGCCTTATCTCAGTCCATCGATCAAATCAGCTTATTATAAAACAGGGACCGCACCGTATTAAGATGGACATTATATGCGATCCCTATTTTTCAAACAACCTACTTATTCGTTGTAATAATTTTATATAATAAGGCATAATGAGACTTATCTGCGCC
>JAKSBD010000216.1 GCA_022361295.1 Bacteroidales bacterium | reverse complement strand
AGTGCAACGTTTTTAGCTTAAATAACATGAAGCCTAATGCAAAACACAAAAATCCTGGTAAGACTAAATCTTACCGGGATTTCTTTATTTTGAACTAGCGTAAATGATAGTAGTTTAATTCACATTCCCGAAAATGAATAGCTGGCTTACTATAGGAGTTGGTTATTCTTGTCTCTCAAAACCCATATTTAATATCAACCACCACATTAGAATAAGAATCATGCAACTCAAGCTGTGTGTTGTCCAAATCCGCTACTATTCGCCTAACAGATAATGTCATATTTGATGAGGCGGCCAAGCAAGGTATTATGCAGGTTTATTATATCTTGTTTGATAGATATTATAAATAGCTTGTCTCTTTTGTTGATTGAATTGAAAGAGAACAGAAGGTTCAGGAATTACTTATGGAGAGGTTGCAGAGTCAGCTGTGTTTTACAACCCCTTTGTATTTCCATCTTCCTGTGAAGTAGTATATAAGTGAACCTGCCAATCCCATGCTCCAGCCTATTGGTATAGCCCACCAGATACCGTTGACCCCAAAATGTTTTGAAAGCACCAGGGCAAATGGTATACGGATAACCCAAAGGGAAAACAGCGTTATAAACATAGGGATAAGGGTATCGCCTGCTCCGCGAAGCACACCATGCATGACAAACATGGTAGAGAAAATCATATAGAACGAACTCACTATCACCAGGTAGTTGGCTCCATGCATAATCACCGCTTCATCCTGAGTGAAGGCACGCATCATGTGTTCGCCGAAGAATATAACTGTTAGCATCACAAACAGAGAAATTCCCCAGGCCATAAACAAGGTGGCTCTGAGTCCTTTTTTTATACGATCAATCTTTTGAGCTCCCAGGTTCTGACCTACAAAGGCCGATAGTGCACTGGCCAGGTTAAGCGCCGGCATGGCAGCTAAAGCATCAATCCGGCTGGCAACAGAGAACGCTGCCAATACATCGGTGTCGAAGTTATTAACAATGCGGATAAGGGCCATAATGCCCAATGCAACAAACGTTTGTTGAAAACCGGTAGGTAAGCCAATGCGTATGCTTTGCATAAACAGTTCCTTATCAAATCGAAACTTAAATACATTAAAGGAGATAATCTGATGCCTTTTATTCAGGTAGATGGCTCCTGAAATAAATGCTCCTGCCTGAGCTATTAATGTGGCATAGGCCACTCCGCTGATTCCCCATTCGAATACCACAATAAAAACGATATCCAGAACAATGTTTACAATGGTAGCAATTACCATAAAGTAAAGAGGAGTCATTGAGTCGCCCAATCCTCGTAATATGGAAGATGTACCGCTAAAGCCAAAAAAAGCGATCATGCCCATCATAAACACATTGAAATAATCGGTTGCCAGGGGAATGACATCCTCTTCGACATGGAGTAACCTGAAGATTTCTTCACTAAAGAAAATACCAATGCTGGTGATAATGATGGATGCAATAAATAAAAAGATGTAAGTGGTGTCAATGGCTCTTTTTACCTTTTCAAGGTTTTTAGCACCAAAATATTGACTGATAATAATGGTAGCACCACTTCCAATACCTATGACAAAAGCAATGAGGGCATAAAAAATGGGCGATGAGGCACCAATGGCTGCCAGTGCTTCCTTGCCGAGGTAATTACCTACTATAATGCTGTCAACTACATGATAAAGCTGTTGAAGCAGGTTGCCCAACACCATAGGTAATGCAAATTTAAATATCAGTTTAGCTTCATTGCCTACGGTCAGGTCTTTCATGCAGGTGTTTCTTATGATTATTGACAAGTACAACCAATTGAAGGTTGTTTTGGTTTACTCAATTGGCTTACAAAGCAAGATAAAAAAAAGAGGGCATGCAAAACTAGCAACAAAAAAAGGCCGGCTCAAATTTGAGCCAGCCTTTAAGTGTGTGATTGAGTATATATTATTGTGCTGTTTCTTTTACAGCAGGTGTTAACTCAACAGTGAAGTGACGCATGATTGGCGCTTCTTCCAGAATGGTATAACCAGTTGTAATTTCATTACGACGGTCGTATACATTCTTAAGTGCCACAGCAATAACATCCATATGGTTGTTAGTGTAAACACGACGTGGAATAGCCAATCGAAGTAATTCAAGGGCAGGGTATCTGTTTTCGCGCGTTTGTGGATCGCGATCTGCCAGTAAAGTGCCTATTTCAACACCGCGGATTCCTGCTTCTTTGTACAATTCAATGGCCAATGTTTGAGCTATGTATTCTTCTTTTGGAATATTTGGCAAAAAGCGTTTGGCATCAACAAAGATAGCGTGACCGCCAAATGGCTCCTGAACAGGTACTCCAAACTCCTTCAGTTTGTTACCCAGATAGGCTACTTGCTTAATACGTGTCTCCAGGTAATCAAATTCAGTTCCTTCATCCAGTCCTTGCGCCAAAGCGTTCATATCACGACCAGACATACCACCGTAAGTAACAAAACCTTCGTATATGATATTAAACTGACTGGCTTTTTTGAACAGCTCTTCTTCGCGCAATGCAATAAAACCACCCATGTTAACGATAGCATCTTTCTTACTACTCATGGTCATACCATCAGCATAAGAATACATTTCCTTAACAATCTCTTTGATGCTCTTATCTGCATATCCTTCCTCACGCAGTTTAATGAAGTAAGCATTCTCTGCAAAACGGGCCGAATCAAATAATACACGAATACCATATTCTTTTGCCAAAGCATACACATCGCGCATGTTCTGCATTGATACAGGCTGTCCGCCCGATGAGTTACATGTTACTGTCACAATTATCATCGGAATATTTTCCTTTGGGTGTGACATTAATACATGCTCCAGTTTATTTAAATCAAGGTTGCCTTTGAAAGGATGGTCAACAGTAGTGTTAAAAGCTTCATCAATTGTACAATCAATGGCAGAGGCCTTTCTAAACTCAATGTGTCCTTTGGTTGTGTCAAAGTGTGAGTTTCCTGGAACCACATCACCTTCTTTCACTAATGCTGAGAATAATACATTTTCAGCAGCACGTCCCTGGTGAGTTGGCAAAAAGTAATCAAAGCCAATGATGTTTTTAATGGCATTTTTTAGGTTGTAATAAGATGACGCACCGGCATAGCTTTCGTCGCCAAGCATCATGGCAGCCCACTGACGATCGCTCATGGCTCCTGTGCCACTATCGGTTAGTAAATCGATGAAAACCTGATCGCTGCGCAGGTTAAATAAATTGTATTTAGCGTCTTTAATCCACGCTTCTCTTTCTTCACGTGTACTTTTACGGATGGGTTCAACCATCTTAATCTTAAAAGATTCTGAAAAAGGTAATTCCATTGTATATGTATTTTTAGTTTTTTAGAAATAGCAGATGCTGATAAGCGACAAATTAAAATGCATGTGTTGCATTTATTATTTTGCTAATAGCTTACTGAATCAAATAAAAAGAGGGGGTACTACCGTACTACGGTAATTAACAGGTGAATTCGTCGCGGTTTTTAATGTTTATAAAAACGCGATTCGATAATGCAGATTGTATAAAGTAATTCACCATTTATAACTATTGATAGTGCAAATGTAAAAAACAAAAACAACAGACAAAAAAAAGTGGTATTAAATTGTAAGGTCTGTGTTTAAAATCATGTTTGTATACAGTGTAATTATTTGTTAATGGTCACCTTGATAGTGTTTTATGTGTTAATTTACAGCACTGTAAAGTGAAAGCGTACTGCATCTTTCAAATGGATTTATATGGTATTGGTATTGATGCTAAGTAAGTTTACCGAACAATAGGATGTGATTTTAAACAATATTGACAGGCACTGAACTTCGGGTTTACGGATAATCGTATTATTTTTGTTCTTGTAAAATAAGCCACCACATTAATACACGCGTCAGTTTTTATGAATGTTTCTTCATTGATATATAAGAAAGTAATCATTAGCTTCTTTATTATACTATTAGGTGTAACAATGCAAGTAAATGCTCAGTGGCAGAGCTATGGCTTTGATTGGCGCAATTGGTCAGGCGATTCTGTCATACATCAGCCCTGGCATGGTTTGTTGTATAAATACCAGGATACAGACAGATACCCGGTTTTCAATAAGCAATACATCGCACAATATATTAATCAGTCGATAAAGGATGAAAAGTTATTTGCGAATTACCTGTTTCCTCCATTAAAAGAAAATAAGCTTAAGACAATCCGCTTTGAGCCAAAATTCAGATTACCTGATTACCCTGATATCACTTTTGAGCCGGTTAACTTTAAGCAAAATGAACTGACTAAATATGAGGAATTGATGCAATCAACCGCCTTGTCAAATAAGTACAGGCAGGAATTTGATAAGCGTTATTTTATATCAGAAGCACGCGATAATTATCTTTTTACTCATCCTGGTAATATTAATGTTTCATGGGATTCAATTCCGGATGCGCCCCAGCCCGGAAGAAATGGTTTTCTGCAGCGCCGTTCAGCCATAGATGGTATTAGCTTGTTGCTGCGTGATAAAACGTATGATACGCATCCGAGTTTAGAAAAGATAAAGCGCTCATCGGGCCCATGGACTATAAAAGGAACAGAGAATATATTGTTATCCCAGGGGTATGTCGATAACTGGGTTAAAGGTGGTGAAAGCAGCATTAGCTTAGGCAGTGATTTGCGTTTGACAGCCAATTACAAGAAGGGTAAACACGAGTGGGATAACTATATTATTCATAAAATTGGGGTGTTATCGACAGAGAATGATCCTGGAAGAATTAATACTGATTTAATTGAGCTTAATACTAAATACGGTCACAAAGCTTCGGAGAAGTGGTATTATAGTTTTCTATACAATTTTAAAACACAGTTTTTTTATGGCTATGACAAAGACGATGTAGAAAAAGAGAATCCTATTTCCGGTTTTATGGCTCCGGCTTATATGTCGTTTGCGATTGGTATGGACTATAAACCCAACAGCAAATTTACCTTGTTAATTTCTCCGTTAACATCGCGTGTGACTTTGGTTGCTGATACAGCTAAAATTGACCAGACTAAATTTGGAGTTCCTGAAGATAGAACTTATGATGTGATCAATGGTATTTCCATCGTTAATAACTTTAGTTACGAAATTTCAAAGGAAATAAAGATCTCGTCTCGCCTGGATGCTTTTTATCAGTACCTGGATAGAATTAAAGAAGGAGAGGATCGACAAGTTCAAATAGACTGGGAGGTTATTACCGATATGCGAATTAATCGTTTTCTATCAACTCGGATATTGGCCCATTTACGGTATTTTACCAACGAGTCGGAACGGGTTCAGTTGCGCGAAAGTTTTAATATTACTTTTAGTTATAACTTTTAAAAGAGATTGAAAGTCAGGAGTTAATGTTTAGATAATCTTGGTTTTAACTTCTTTTAACTTTAGTTATTATGTGTTAGAGATAAAACGATTTACATTTGCAATGTAAGAATAAGGGAAAACAAATTTAAGGGAAAACATTTGTAACCATTTTATTTTTCTTGCGTAATATAAATTGAAAGTTCGGCATTAATTTGCCAATTAAGATATTGAGTAAGTTTTCTCATAGTTTAGGGTTAGGTTTGGTTAAAAGTTGAAAGTCGTCTTAAAGAATGCTTTAAGGCGGCTTTCTTATTTTATATCATTTGTAAAGAACCAATATTTAAATTAGCTTGTTGTTTTATTATTATTAATAATTCAAGAAGTATTTAATTGAGTTTTAAAAAAGACAAACAGTATTATAAGTTTAGCTTATACGGTTTTTTTAAAAACCTCAAGTTCTACGATCCCTTTTTATTATTATTTTTCGTTGAAAGTGGAATTTCTTATTCTGAGATTGGTGTTCTATATGCTTTTCGCGAATTGGTAATTAACCTGCTGGAGATCATATCAGGTGTTATTGCTGATGTTCTTGGCAGGAAGAAAGCGATGGTGAGTGCCTTTTCGTCCTATCTGCTCAGTTTTGTAATGTTTTATCTTTTCTCAGGCTTCTGGGGTTTCATGCTGGCTTTCTTGTTTTATGGTATCGGAGATTCGTTCCGAACGGGAACTCATAAAGCAATGATTCATGCTTACCTGGTGCGTAACAACTGGCAAAGTGAAAAAACGCGCTATTACGGAATGACCCGTTCCTGGTCGCAAAAAGGTTCTGCTGTTTCTTCGCTGATAAGTGGGGGCCTTGTTTTTTATACGGGCGACTACTCCCTTATGTTTTTAATGACCACTATCCCTTACCTGTTTGATTTGCTACTGTTAAGTTCGTATCCGTCGTATTTAAATGGTGATGCAAGCGGCTCATTACGAACTGTTTTTAAAGATTTCAGAGATCATATAGTCAATCTGTTCAGGGCAATTGTTAATAAAGGAGCTTTGAAGGCCATTGTTTTAACAAGTGGTTTTACAGGCTACTATAAAGCGATACGTGATTATATTCAGATATTAATTACTGCATTGGCTGGCATGTATGTGTTGTCAGATACATTTACCATAGAGCAAAATACGGCTATTTATATTGGGGCGGTTTATTTTGCTATTTACCTCATAACTTCCAGTGCCTCACGCAATGCCTATCGGGTTGAAGCTTTTTTTAAACAGGCGACAAACGGACTGGGTATTCTGCAAATTTCAGGATATGCCTGTGGTATTGCTGCCGGCTTTCTGTTTATGGAGAATTATACTATTCCTGCATTATTACTCTTTTCAATGATTCTGATTATTCAGAATTTACGCCGACCGCTGGCAGTAAAATATATAACCACTCAATTTGATGATAAAATTATGGCCAGTGTGATGTCTGTGGAGAGTCAGAGCGAAAC
Source organism: Bacteroidales bacterium (assembly GCA_022361295.1). Taxonomy (GTDB): domain Bacteria; phylum Bacteroidota; class Bacteroidia; order Bacteroidales; family Marinilabiliaceae; genus Carboxylicivirga. The sequence continues at coordinate 13,075 of JAKSBD010000216.1, read as the reverse complement.
TCTTTTTGCATCAATCCTTGCCTTTGTTTTAGGAGTGATGGTTGATGTTGCAGGTTTGGGGTGGGGTATTACATGTTTGTCTGTATTATTATTAGTGATGTCGATTGCTTTTCGACGAATAAAGGTTTAGATTAATTAAAAATTCTTTGTGATGAAAAATATTTTATGGCTGCTTGTAATTGTATTGTTAGCGGGTTGTGGTCCCCGTGAAATTGAATCTATTGGAGATAGGCAGATCTCTGTTTTTGATAATGAACATCTTTATTTTGATCCCGGAGCCTTTAATGATGACTTGTCAAAGGCCGAAACCACTTGCCGGATCATGGATGGGCGTATTCTGCTGAAGAAATTAAACTTGCCAAAATACTTGAGGGAAGTAAATGCATCGGTTAAAGTAACTGTGGCATCTGCAGGTGATCGCTGGGATAAGTCAGGTTCGTTATTTGTTATTCCGCAAAGCTCATTGGTCAATTTTACTACCTTAAACAATGATGGTGAGTTGCCCGATGGCTATTCTGCGCATGAAGATTTGAAAGGAATTGCAGGTGGCAATGATTATGAGCCGGTAGTTGAATTAATGCGATTTATGACCCCATTTGGTGTTGGCTTTTATAATGATAAGATGGATTTAAGACAACCGGTTTATATTCCTCACTGGGAGGATAAGGTTGTTTGGGAACAGGATGTAACCGATCGTTTATCCTTGCTTGAGGACGAAGTGTGGGTCGGTGTCTGGATTGATACCTGGACAAAAGAAGGTTATACTGTTTCGGTTGATATAACTTTTGATGAAACAGATTACCTGTATGCCGCAAAGCCTGAAACAAAAGTGATGTCCTTGTTAAATACCATACCTTATTTCAGGGGGCAGAAGCATGTTGATTTATTTGCTCGTAAGGATTTGGAATTAACAGCATCGATACCCGCCACGGCTAAAAATGTCCGTTTAAACTATATTACCACAGGTCATGGAGGTCATTCAGGTGGGGATGAGTTTGTTAAGAAACGCAATATTGTAAAGGTGAATAATGATGAGGTAATCAACTTTATTCCGTGGCGTGATGATTGTGCATCATTCCGTCGTTTTAACCCGGGTTCCGGAGTGTGGCTTATAGAAGATACAGCGACCTATATTGACTGGAATACCTGGAAATATGAAGAGAAAGTGATTGAAGAGCGCCTGGCATCTTCTGATTTATCCCGTTCAAACTGGTGTCCCGGATCTGATGTTAATCCGCTTATTGTTGATGTGGATCTTAAAGATGGAGAAAACCAATTTGTTTTTAGTATTCCCGAGGCGCAGGAAATAGACGGTGATAAAATGAACCACTGGCTGGTATCTGCTTATCTTACGTGGGAAGAGTAGGTCATTAGGTCATTAGGTCGATAGATCTTTAGGTCATTAGGTCGATAGATCTTTAGGTCAATAGGTCGATAGGTCGATAGATCTTTAGGTCAATAGATTTTTAGGTCGATAGATGTATGTGATCAAGAGAAATAATAATTAGTTCAGCCCATTCAGGGCTGTTCTTTTTATGTAGCGTATGCCACCGGTTTCACCGGTGGTTATTCATATTTAGCCCTTTCAGGGCTTTGTTTTACGGCCTTCTTAACTCCACAAATCAGCGAATTAACAAGCTAAATTAGGTTATCTATATATAGTTCAGCCCATTCAGGGCCTTTGTTTTTTGCTTCGGTCAATTCTGCAAATCAACGAATCCACAAATTACCAAATCCACAAATTGCCAAATCATCAAATTGACAATTCGTGAAAATAAAATCCACAATTTTCCTTAAACTGAAATATATCATTTCTCAGTGTGGGAGAAAAAACCGACCTTTGCGCGATTTTTTGCATGAACACAAAAATTTAAATTAAATTATGGCTTTTGTTACAAAAGAAAAGTTCTTATCAAAGGACTGGTTTGTTGCCTACTCGTACATCATTATGGGTAGCCTCCTGTTTGCAATTGGAGATGTGTTGTTTGTAAATCCTTACATGCTGGCTCCGGGTGGTGTATATGGTATTGCAAACTTTATTTTTCACACCGTAGGATGGAATATCAGTACTTCGGTATTGTTTATGGAAATACCATTGCTTGTGCTTGGTACCATTATTCTCGGACCTCGTTTCGGTATTAAAACGCTGGTGAGTACGTTTGCAATTATGGGATTTGTATATGTATTAGAGAGGCCTTCTGTATGGGGTCACGAGGCATTTATTCCCAATGAACCAATCTTAAATACCATTATCTCAGGTATTATTTATGGTGTGGCTATCGGATTTATTTTCAAATCGCGCGCAACATCCGGCGGATCGGATATCATATCAATGATTCTGAATAAATACACCAGAATTTCGCTTGGTAAGCTGGTAATGATTGTTGATGGTACCATTACAATGCTAACTATTTTTATGCCACAGGAAGGCGGTGAATTCAGCTTCAGAGGTATTGACTGGACCTTACCTATTTATTCGTGGGTGGTTATCTTTATTGAAGGTAAGATTATTGACATGGTTATTGATGGTATGAAGGTGAATAAAACCTTGTTTATTATATCAGATAAATCAGATGAGATCCAGGAAAAATTACTTAATAACATCAAGCGTGGTGGTACAATGATAACTGCTATGGGCATGTACGAAGGCGTTGAAAGAAAGGTGATATATACAACTGTGACACGTCGTGAATCACAAATTCTTTTAAGTCATATTTCAAAGATTGATCCTAAAGCCTTTGTAAACGTAATGGATAGTAGCCAGGTGCTGGGCGAAGGTTTTAAATCAATTGATTCTGATGGTGGAGGCCATTAATACCTGTTGTATATCAGAATGTGCAGACAGCCATTTTGATTACTAATCGGTATCATTTATTAAGGCATAATGGCCTGATATATAAAATTATAAAGCGTCTCATTACAGGGGCGCTTTTTTTATAATGAATATCTTAAGTATATTTGCATCTAAACCGGTTTAGTATATCGTAGTGAAACCATCTATAAAAACCATTGCAGAGCGTTCTGGTGTATCAAAAACAACTGTATCGTTTGTTTTAAACGGACGGGGGGAAGAAAAGAATATTAGTGCAGAAACCCAGAAACGCGTGAAAGATATTGCGCGACAGTTAAATTATCGGCCTAATCATTTGGCACGTAGTTTAAGTATGGGTCGCTCGTATACAATAGGATTTGTAGTGCCTGATATTTCCAATCCGTTCTTTAGTAAAATAGCACGTCTTGTAGAGCATTATGCCGAGGAGCGTGGTTACTCTGTTATGGTGGCAAGTACTGATGAGAAACCGGATAAAGAACAGGTGATACTGGATACCTTTACAAACAGACAGATTGATGGTGTTATTATAGCGCCTGCTACAGAGTTTGTGCAAAACAACTATTCTGCATTGCCTATTGTTAATTTCGACCGCCATTTTCATGAAGGAGATAAGGCATTTGTCAGCATAAATAACTCTGAAACAGCAAGGCTTCTTACACAATCGCTAATTGATAAAGGATGTAAAAAGATTGGGTTGATTGGTTTGTCATCGTTTTTACCCAACATTAAAGAACGTATTAAGGGGTATAAACTGGCTTTGGATACTAATAAGATGCTGGTTGATGAGGAGTTGGTTGTTGATGTTGATACAAATATGATCAAAAAAGGGGTAGAACAGGCTATGGCAAATATGTTAGCTGCTGATGTTGATGGCTTTTTATTCCTTAATAATGTATTGGCGGCTGAAGGTATTTGGCTGGTTAATAAGTACTATCCGCAGGCTATAGACAAAATCAGGTTTGCAAGTTTCGATAACCTGGATGTTTTTGATTATGCCTCACCAAAGGTTACTTCAGCTTTGCAGCCTGGTGATGCTATTGCGCGCCACTGTGTTGAAATGTTATGCCACCAGATAGATAATAAAGAAAGGTCGAATGGGGTTCGGCTTTCAACTACCATAATTGAGCGTTAAAAATTTTTTATTAATTCACTAAAACGGTTTACTAAAAGATATGAGCAATATTTATTTCGACAACAGAATAGTAATGACCCTGGATGCAGGGGGAACAAATTTTGTTTTTAATGCCATTCAGGGAGGTAAAACCCTGATTGATCCGATTAAGAAACCAGCCAATGGTGATAACCTTGAGCTGTGTCTTCAAACAATGCTTAACGGGTTTGAGGAAGTAAAAGATAAGCTTAACGGCGAACCGGTTGCCATTAGCTTTGCATTTCCCGGTCCGGCCGATTATCCCAATGGTATAATTGGTGATTTGGGTAACTTGCCCGCTTTTAGGGGTGGTGTGGCTTTGGGGCCTATGCTCGGGAGTCATTTCAATGTTCCTGTATTTATTCAAAATGACGGGGACTTATATGCCTATGGTGAAGCTTTAGGTGGCATTCTTCCTGAGATTAATGAAGAGCTTGAGAAGCAAGGAAGCGCCAAACGCTACAAAAATGTTATTGGTTTAACGCTTGGAACAGGTTTTGGAGCCGGGTTAGTGCATAATAATGTGCTGATTGGTGGCGATAATAGTATTGCTGCCGAGGTGTGGAACATTGGTAATACCATATCGCCCGGGCAAAATGCCGAAGAAGGAGTGAGTACACGCGCCATTGTAAATGCATACAACAGTGCCACAGGTAACACTGAAACCTTGATGCCTAAAGATATTTTTGATATTGCACTGGCTAATAAACCAGGTAATAAGGAAGCAGCATTGAAGGCTTTTCATACATTTGGTACGCACCTTGGTGATGCGGTTGCTAACCTTATAAACCTGTTTGACGGTATTGTGGTCATTGGGGGCGGACTAACAGGTGCCAGTCAATTATATATGCCTGCTGTTTTAGAAGTGCTGAAGGGCAATTTTGCTGATGGGCAGGCACGTTTGGTTCAAAAAATATATTGTCTGGATAATGAGCAGGAGAAAGATGCCTTTTGTAAATTAGACAGTCATAAGATTAAGGTACCTTTTACTGAAAAGATGGTTGACTACTCACCGGAGCAAAAAATAGCTGTTGCTACCAGTAAGCTCGATGCCAGCGAAGCCATTGCTTTAGGTGCTTATGCTTATGCTTTAAGTCAATTATAATATTGAGATTAGCTATTGAGGCGAATTAACAAATAATACCAATTGCAATGTGATATTGGTATAAGAAAACAACGATTTTAACATTATATAAAATGCTATATCCATTAAAATTTAACCCTATCCTCAAAGAAATGATTTGGGGTGGGCAAAAGATTCCACAAACATTAAATGTTAAGGTGGATAATGACGTGAAGATAGGTGAGAACTTTGCCGTTTCTGGCTTGAAAAATGATTTGTCGGTTGTAAGCAATGGCGCTTTAGCGGGCAAAAACATGTTGGAGTTGATTGAGACTTACAAAGGTGAGTTATTGGGCGAGAAGGTTTATAAACAGTTTGGAACGAACTTTCCCTTGTTAATCAAATACATTGATGCCAATGACGATTTATCGATTCAGGTACACCCTGATGATGAATTGGCGAAAGTGAAACATGATTCATTCGGAAAAACTGAAATGTGGTATGTTGTTGATGTTGAAAAAAAACGCTGGCTTAATCTCCGGCTTTAGTAAGAAAACAACTGCTGAGGAGTTTGAATCTTTTCATTCATCGGGCAAGTTGATGGATTTGATGGCTAAGCACCCAACGGCCGAAGGTGATTCGTTTTTTATTCCGGCTGGTAAAGTGCACTCTATCGGTAGTGGTAATTTAATAGCTGAAATACAGCAAACATCAGATATTACGTATCGTATCTACGATTTTGATCGTCGCGATAAGTTTGGTAACCCGCGTGAACTGCATCATGAGCTGGCCATGGATGCCATGAACTTTAGTGATGATGAATCGGGTAAAGTTAACTATACGGCTAAAAGCAACGAGTCTGTAAATATTGCATCGTGCCAGTACTTTACCACCAATATGCTTGAGGTAAAGGGTACTTTGGACAAAGACTACTCACAACAAGAATCGTTTGTTATTCTAATGAATGTGGGTGGTAAATGTAGCATTGAAGCTGGTGGTGAATGCATTGAACTGAATGAAATGGAAGCAGCCCTCTTACCTGCAGCATTGAACCAGGTGAATTTAAAGGCTGATTCAGCGAAGCTATTAGAAGTCTATATCGAAGGCTAAATAATACTTGTACAATATATTAAAGCGCTATGTCTTAACTGATATAGCGCTTTTTAATGTTATGCTAATTTACTTTTTAAGGTAACATAATTCACCCCTTACAGGGATGATAGTGTATGGTATTAATTGCCACCGGCATTACCGATACCACGCGAAGTGGAAACCTCGGAATTATTAAGTTTTAGTAACGGTGGTTTCAGCAAATGCAGGTCTTCGAACTCTAGAAGGCAACGCCCAGGGAATTTTAAGAGATTTACATTATTCCTAATTTCAAGGGACGATGCTAACAATGGTATTAACCTGAATTTGACATTAAATTTCGATCTCATTATTTTAATAGGATAAAAGATAAGTATGTTAAATTGGATGTAAATATTTCAAACCAGCACATAATCAATGGTTAACGGGCGGTTAAAACTATCTCAGTTAAACAATATATTGCCCTTTTACACTTACAAAATCGCAACGGAAGACTACAATACACCAACGGAAGACTGCAAAGCCTCAACGGAAGACTGCAAAGCCTCAACGGAAGACTACAAAGTCTCAACGGAAGACTGCAAAGCCCCAACGGAAGACTCCAATGCCCCAACGGAAGACTCCAATGCCCCAACGGAAGACTGCAATACACCAACGGAAGGCTTCGCAGTATCAACGGAAGGTAGCATAGTGCCTCTGAAAAAGCAGGCCGGTAATTAAAAGAAAAAAAACGGTTCAGGCATAAAGCACTGAACCGTTTTAAAATAGTGTGTAATTAATATCTAATAAGTATCACTAAGTGTACGCACCAATAGTTTATTGGTGAAGTCTTCAATAAGGGCTTCTGTTTCAAATACAACTGTTTTTGATTGGCCGGGAAGTAAATCAAAATAGTTGTCGGAGTACCAACCCTCAGCCTCATCGTAGCTTAGGTAAACGTTTTTAGCCAGTTTATCAGTCGAAAGGGTTATTGCGTAGCCTTTACCAGTTTTTTCAATTGTGTAATTAACTTGTGGTTGGGGTAAATTTAAATCTTTAGCTTCTTTAAAGTAGCTGGTGGTTGAATAAACCTCCTCATTATTAATGAACAACCTGGTTGAAAGCACAGCATCAGAGGTGTTTATTCCTTTTAGCAGTTCTTTAAGCGATTGTTTGAAAACAACATTGGATGTATTGGCTTTAACAGTAATGTCACTATTGTTTGACCAGAGTTCATTGCCTTCAAAATCGACTATTTTCAGTTCGAGGCGTCCTGTTTGATCTTCAAAATTATCTGATACACTATAAATTAACAGCTCATCTGTTTTGGTGTCAGGTACGGCCATTACCGGAGCAAAGGCCTTACGGGTAAAGTACTGCAATGCTTTCCAGTTTCCAAAATAATCGATGCTTGACCATGATGCTGCCGGCCATACATCATTAAGCTGCCAGTATAAACTTCCCATTGTTGTTGGCATGTTAATGCGATGACCTTCAATACCAGTTCTGATACCTTCGGCCTGCAGAAGTAAACCTACATACAGAAACGATTCAAAATCTTTTGGGTTGCGATAGTAGTTATCCATATAGCGCTTAATGGCTCCATTGCCAATAAACGAGCGCTGATGCGATTTCATCACCTCCGAATTAATATCGTAATCTTCAGGTAGCGTGTATTTCTTAACCGTCTTCAGTTCAGGAAATGACTGAAAGCCATATTCGCTGACGAAGCGCGCGGCTCCATCGTGGTAGGTGATAAATGGTACATCCTGGAACCAAATACGCCAGTCGTGCTCATCACCATCAATCTTATTGGTTTTAATGGTGTCGCCGGCTTGCGGGCTCGATGCCCAGTATTGCTTAACAGGATCGTGAGCTTCAACAGCTTTCGGTAATACATCTAAAAAGATGTCTTTGTAGGCCTGCCACATTGCTTTAGCGCCGTGTGGTTGTTTGGCTTCATTATCTTCTTTCCATCCCCAGCCAAACCAGGCGCCAAGTATTTCGTTGTTACCGCACCACAGCGCAATGCAGGGGTGATTGCGTAAGCGACGTACGTTATATTCTGCCTCGTGTTTTACACTTTCCAGAAATTCGGGATGGCCGGGGTACATGTTGCAGGCAAACATAAAGTCCTGCCAGACCAAAATACCGTATTTATCACAAAGGTCATAGAATATTTCTTTTTCGTAGATGCCTCCTCCCCAAACGCGTAGCATGTTGAAGTGGCAGTCGGCAGCCGATTTAATTATGTGCTCATACTTTTGTGGCGACACGCGATCAAGAAATACATCATTTGGAATATAATTGGCTCCTTTCATAAACACTGGTTGTCCGTTGAGCTTAAAGTAAAATGACCGCCCAACTTCATCATCTTCCCTAACCAGTTCAATGGTGCGCAATCCTAAAGTGTGTTCGTAGCTTTCTGTTCCGTCTTTTGTTTTTAAGCGACCTTCAAGTTGGTATAGGTGAGCATCGCCCAGGCCATTGCTCCACCATCTTTTAGGATTTTTAATCTCAAAATCGACTTCATAGGTGTGGTTACCTTCCTTCAGTTCAACCTTTTTGGTCGCGTATTCCTTACCGTTTATCAGGATGCAAAGCTCGGCATTTTCATTGCTTTGGGCTTCAATTTCAAATACAGATCTTAATTGGGCAATAGCATCGTTAAGTGTAATCTGATTGGTGTGTATGTTGTCTATTTGAGCCGAATTCCATGCCTTTAAAGTCACAGGTTCCCAAATACCTGATGTTACCAATCGTGGACCCCAGTCCCAACCAAAGTGATAAGGTGCTTTTCGTACATGCGGGCTCACCCACTTTTCACCAGGTACTTTCCCTATTTTCGCCAGGTCGTTGGCCGACGATTGTACTACATAAGGGTAATTGTCGTATATATCAAGACCAACTTTGATAGGTGAGTGAAAGTATACCTTCAGTTTGTTTTCTCCCTCTTTAATGTGTTTTTTGCAATCAACGGTCCAGCCTCTGAACATGTTGTCTGCCTTTAAAATCAACTCGTCATTTAAATATACATCAGCATAGGTATCCAGCCCGGCAAAGTTAAGGTTGATACGATCCTTATTAAACATGTTTTTGCCAACGATGAATGTGGTCTGATAGACCCAGTCTTTTTTATCAATCCATTGCAGATCGTGCTCATTAAGGCGATAAAACGGATCTTTAATTAAGCCGTGACTTAATAAATCGGTGTGTATACAGCCCGGAACCTGAGCATTGAGCCATTCGTCTTTATCGGCTTCGCTAAATTGCCAGCCATCTTTAATAGTAATGGTGACAGATGAGGGCGAATTATTGACATTTGAACACGCAGTCAATATAACCCATGTGAATGCTATAAAAATTAAATGTGGTAATGTTTTCATGATGCAAAAATTATGGCTGTAAAACTACAATAGTTACTGTCTTTGAAAGGCGACAATTGTTTAAAAAGATAGACATATTCTCAGTTAATTTCATGTATTGGAATTTTTATTACCTGACTTCCTGAAATGTTATCTCAAATAAAAAGATAACACAGAAGCGTAAAGACACAGTGTTTTCATGAGTTTGCCAGGAAAATGCTGTGTCTCTGAGTTTATTCCCTTGTAATTAAAAAATGGATAAGGTATTCTTTTCAATTGTTTCTGCGAACTGAAATCATAATGGCAGATACTTAATATTTGTATCTTTATCGGGTGTAGAAGATAATGATATGATATTAAAACTGTTGGAAATACTGGTGTTTGGCTCTTTGCTGTTACTCTCATTTATATTAGTGTCTAATCCTATGAAAGTAAATGTTAAAGCAAACCGATGGTTTGGATGGCTTTTATTGTTGTGGGCTTCTTACTGGTTTGATGAGGTGTATGCATTGACTACAAACAGTACCATACAAATTAGTACATATTGGCCTGTGGCCTGGGTACAGTTTCTGGCACCACCATTGTTTTTTATCTCTGTGTGTCATTATACAGTGCCGGCCTATAATTGGCAGAAAGACGTTTTAAAATTCCTTGTTCTTCCCCTGGTTTATCTCGTTTTAATAGTCACTAACCGCTTTGTTGAGGTCGATTTATATTATTTTCAGATGTTGTTGATTCTTATTAATGCACTAACATTTACTGTTCTTTCATTAGTACGCATAAGAAAACATCAGAATAATATTCAACAATATGCCTCATCTACGCACGAAATTAATTTAAACTGGCTTGAGTATATCATTATTGCTATGATAGCTTTAGTTGTGGGTATAGGCATTTTTAACCTTATGTTTTTTGATGTGCCACTAAATGTATTTATGAATGCAGTCGTACTGGCGGTTGTGTTTTTTATAACCTACAATGCCTTAAAGCAAACAGAGATTTTTCCTAAAAACGATGCTGATGTTAAAGTGGTGGTGGATCTTAGTGAAGAGGAAAAAAGTAAAGATACCAGGCGAGCCTTGTTGTCAGACCAAAAAGTTCTGGCGATAAAACAAAAGTTAGATGCTTTAATGAATGAAGAATCACCCTACCTGGATAGTGAACTTAATTTGATCAAACTGGCACAGTTGCTCGATATCAGTTCTCACCAGTTATCTTACGTCATAAATAAAGGCTACGATGAGAACTTCTTTCAGTTTGTAAATCGTTTTAGGGTCGAAAAAGCGAAGACGATGTTGGCAGATAGTGAAAACAATAAACTCTCCATTTTAGGAGTTGCCTTTGAGTCGGGATTTAGTTCCAAAACATCTTTTAATACCACATTTAAGAAAATGACCGAGCTAACGCCGTCTGAATACAAGAAAAAATGTTCGACTTTATAAAATAGTAATGCTTTTTATGCAATAGCCTTGTAATCAGACGATACGGATTGGTTCGAACTTATAACTCAGAACTTTTATACCAGCAGCTACCAGTATTTTTGCCTCATAAATGTTAAGCGGTATTCTGTATTAGGCAGAATGGAATAACTAATAAGTATTGTTGGTAAAAATCTGAAAAGCATGAAGAAATTTTTAGTAGCCTTATTAATAAGTATTGTTGGTAATGTTTTTGCACAGGAACCTGTACAAACTATTAAAGGAAGGGTAGTGGATGCTGATTCTGAAATCAGTATTCCGGGAGTTAATGTGGTTGTGTTGGAAACCAATCCACAAATGGGAACCATCACTGATCTGGATGGCTATTTTACGATTGATAATGTTCCGGTTGGTCGATATACAATTCAAATTAGTTTTATGGGATACGAACCGGCGGTAATGTCTGAGGTGTTAGTTGGATCAGGTAAGGAGGTGGTGTTGAATGTGGCGCTTAAAGAAACGTTTCAGCAGCTGGGTGAGGTAGTCATCAAGCCGCAGCAACGAAAAGATAAGGCTCAGAATAATATGGCAACATTATCGGCCCGCTCATTCACCGTTGAAGAAGCAGGTCGCTTTGCCGGTGGGTGGAATGATCCATCGCGGCTGGCCGGATCATTTGCCGGTGTAACAATGGCCGAAGGGGTCAATGACAATGCAATTGTCGTAAGGGGTAATGCGCCAAAGGGCATTTTGTGGCGCCTTGAAGGGGTTGAAATACCTGCACCCAACCACTTGAACGGTATTAATAATGGAGGTGGCATCGAAACAGTGTTTAGTGTTAACATGCTTGACAACTCGGATTTTTTCACGGGAGCTTTTCCTGCTGAATATGGCAATGCCATGTCAGGGGTGTTTGATATGAAATTCCGTAATGGTAATAATGATAAGCGAGAATCGGCCTTTCAGATAGGTAGCCAGGGTATTGATATCAGTTCTGAAGGGCCTTTTAAAAATGGAGGTGAGGCTTCGTACCTGTTTAATTACCGCTATTCGTCCATGGGGCTGGTTGGACAGCTCGCCGATATGGATGTGGGCTTGCCCAATTACCAGGATTTAAGTTTTAAATTGCATTTGCCAACCAAAAATGCCGGGACATTCTCTGTTTGGGGCATAGGCGGAAAAAGCTCTGTAGCTTTTGAGCCAGATGAAGATCCTGATGAATGGGAAACATCATGGGATAACAATGAATATGATACCGGTTCAGAGATAGCAGCAGGTGGTGTTAATCATCGTTTAAATATTGGACAAAGCAGCTATTTGTTTACCTCATTGGTTGGAGCCTATGATGGATTTACCAACGAAAGTATACAGTTACAGCGTGATGGCAGTAATATTCCCATTGCTGACCATCGTGAAGAAAACTATCGTTTAATAGCCGGTTCGTACCTCAACCATAAGTTTGGTAACCGACATACTAATCGAACCGGAGTAACATATACTAATCTTAGTTTTGACCTGGTTATTCAGGGGAACCCCAATCCGGGTGTTGAAGATGAATTAATCAGGATTGCCAATCAAACAGATCGCTCGTACATGATGCAGGCATACACTCAAAGTAAGTTTCGTGTAGCACCCACTTTTGATATTAATGCTGGTATAAACTTCAATTACTTTGGCTTAAATGATGAACTGATGCCTGAGCCCCGCCTGGGCATGACCTGGCGATTTATTCCCAAACACTCATTCAGCCTGGCCTATGGTAAGCACAGTCGATTAGAGCCCTTGCGTTTTTATTTAGCGCAAAACAATGAAGAGAACTATCTGAATCCTGATTTAAATGTTACAAAGGCTGATCACTTTGTTTTTTCTTACGATTGGCGTGTGTCGGATAATATTAGTATTAAAATAGAGCCTTATTACCAGTATTTGTATGATGTGCCTGTATTAGCGGGAAGTTCAGAGTCATTAATAAACTATCAATGGGATATGTATTTTGATGAGCCATTGATTAACGAAGGAACCGGAACGAACATAGGGATTGATATTACCATAGAGCGCTATATGAAGGATGGTTATTATTATATGTTTACAGGTTCTTTCTTCGATTCGAAATATAAAGGTGGCGATGGTATTGAGCGAAATACCTCATACAACCGGAATATGGTACTGAACCTTCTT
>JAKSBD010000263.1 GCA_022361295.1 Bacteroidales bacterium | reverse complement strand
TACCGGTGTTACAGCGCCGGTTCGGCCAACCTGAAAAGTCACTTCATTTAGTTTGGTATAGCCTTGTTCGGCTTTAAACTTATAGGATATAGCCCAGCGAGGTGATTTGGCTGTGAAACCAAGACTACGTTGCTGTTCAATGTTATTGACTTTTAGTACAATGCCATCAATATCGAAAGGTAGGTTCTGACGTTCTTCATCCCAATAATTGATGAATGCCATCACTTCATCAATGCTTTTGCAAATTTTTATATGAGGCGGAATTTTAAAGCCCCATGCAATGGCTTTACTCAGATTGTCGGAATGAAGATTAGCTGGTAAATTTTCACCCAGCATATAGTATAAGTAGCAGTCAAGAGGTCGTTTTGCCACCTGAGCACTGTTTTGCATTTTTAAGGAGCCGGAGGCTGCATTACGTGGGTTCGCAAAAGGTGCTTCGCCCGCTTCAGTGCGTAGCTCATTCAGTTTCTGAAAACCTTTGTGTGGCAAAAAAATCTCGCCACGTATTTCAAAGCTGGCGGGGTAATCGCCTTTAAGTTGCAATGGAATACTCTTAATGGTTTTGACATTAGCCGTAACATCATCCCCCTGAACACCATCGCCACGGGTAACTGCTCTGATAAGCTTCCCGTTTTCATATGTTAAACCAATGGCTGTTCCATCGTATTTCAACTCGCAAACAATTTCAAAAGGAGCATCCATCAATTGTTTGCTCACCCGGGTGTAAAAATCGTTTATCTCACCCTCGTTATAGGTATTACCCAATGAAAGCATCGGATATACATGCTTAACTTGTTCAAACTCTTTGTTTAAATCACTACCAACCCGCTGAGTGGGACTGTTTGGATCATTAAACTCAGGATGCTTATTCTCCAGCTCAATCAGCTTATTGAGCAACTGGTCAAATTCAAAATCCGATATAATTGGTTCATTCAGTACATAATACTGATGATTATGATGGTGGAGTTGATCTCTTAATTCTTGTATCTCTTTCCCGATATTCGGCATTCTTCTTGCGCTTTTGTAAGGTTAACAAACAAAAATACAATAATATTTCAATCACTTGGGAGGAGAGAGCGTTATTCTTCCGGCTTTTTACTTCAGGCTTAAGACTAACTTTTTATCTTTGCGGCGCTAAATTGATAATTATGATTTCGGTAGATGGATTGACGGTAGAATTTGGTGCTACCACCCTTTTTAAAAATATCTCTTTCGTAATAAACGAAAAGGATCGTATTGCATTGATGGGAAAGAACGGTGCAGGGAAATCAACACTCTTGAAAATTCTGGCTGGAGAACGCGAGGCCAACAAAGGCCATGTTTCTGTGCCAAAAGATAAAGTGGTGGCGTATCTTCCTCAGCATTTAATGACGGAAGACAACAGAAGTGTGTTTGATGAGGCATCACAGGCTTTTGCGCACATTTTTGCCATGGAGAAAGAAATTGCTGAAATCAATAAAGAACTGGAAACACGAACCGATTACGAGTCGGAAAGCTATTATGAGTTGATTGAAAAAGTATCAACCCTAAGCGAAAAGTTCTATTCTATTGAAGAAACCAACTTTGATGCCGAAGTGGAAAAGGTGTTGCTGGGCTTAGGTTTTATGCGAGATGACTTACACAGGTCAACGAGCGAGTTTTCAGGAGGATGGCGCATGCGTATCGAGTTAGCTAAAATTCTGCTGCAGAAGCCTGACCTGATACTTTTGGATGAGCCTACTAACCACCTGGATATTGAATCGATACAATGGCTGGAGGAATTTCTTATCAATTGTGGTAAGGCAGTGATTGTTATTTCGCACGACCGTGCTTTTGTGGATAATATTACAACGCGAACCATTGAGGTTACCATGGGACGCATCTATGATTATAAAGTTAACTACTCGCAATACCTGGTGCTGCGCCAGGAACGACGCGAACAGCAGTTAAAAGCCTACGAGGAGCAACAGAAAATGATTGCTGAAAACGAAGCTTTTATTGAGCGTTTTAAAGGCACCTACTCAAAGACTCTGCAGGTGCAGAGTCGTGTTAAAATGCTGGAGAAGCTGGAAAGGGTAGAGGTTGACGAAGAAGACCGTTCATCATTACGTCTTAAGTTTCCGCCGGCGCCACGCTCAGGTAATTATCCTTTAATCGCTACCGAAGTAACCAAGCACTATGACGAACACCTTGTTTTTGCCGATGCTTCACTGACGCTTGAGAGGGGCGAAAAAATTGCTTTTGTAGGTCGTAATGGTGAAGGTAAATCAACCCTTGTAAAAGCCATTATGAGCGAGATCGATTACAAAGGCGAATTGCAACTGGGACACAATACAATGATTGGATATTTTGCCCAAAATCAGGCCTCTTTGCTGGATGAAGAGTTAACGGTTTTCCAGACGATTGATGATATCGCTGTTGGTGATATCCGCACGAAGATAAAGGATATGCTGGGAGCGTTTATGTTTGGTGGTGACGATATTGATAAGAAAGTTCGTGTATTATCCGGTGGTGAAAAAACACGTTTGGCCATGATAAAGCTCCTATTGGAGCCGGTTAACCTGTTGATTCTTGATGAGCCTACCAATCACCTCGATATGAAAACCAAAGATGTTCTTAAAGAGGCCTTAAAAGCCTTTGATGGTACTTTAATTCTGGTTTCCCATGACCGTGACTTCCTGGATGGTCTGGTTGATAAGGTATATGAGTTCGGAAACAAGCGGGTGAAAGAACATTTAGGCGATATACAAAGCTTCCTTGAGATGAAAAAAATGCTTCATTTGAATGAACTGGAGCGGAAGAATTAAGGTGTTAGACTTAAGATTCAAGACGTAAGACACAAGACATAAGGCTATTTACAGCATGTAAATCAATCTTAATACTTATGTCTTGATACTTATGTCTTGATACTTATGTCTTGATACTTATGTCTTGATACTTATGTCTTAATTCTTCTGTCTTAAATCTTGATTTCAGATCGATTATTTACGCTGTTCCAATCCAAGTTCTTTAGCCGATATTTCACGCATTTCTACCTTGCGGACTTTACCGGTTACAGTTGTTGGAAATTCATTAACAAACTTCCAGTATTTAGGAATTTTAAAAGTCGCAATCTGTCCCTTGCAGTAGGCCTGTAAGTCTTCACCCCTTAGTTTATCACCATTCTTGAGAATGACCCATGCCATCACTTCTTCACCATATTTTGCTGATGGAACGCCAATGACCTGAATATCCTTTATGGAGTCGTGTTGATGTAAAAATTCTTCTATTTCAAAAGGCGAAATATTCTCACCACCGCGAATGATTAAGTCCTTAATGCGACCCACAATTTTAACATAGCCATTTTCATCCATTTCAGCCAAATCTCCTGTGTGCATCCAACGGCCTTCATCAATAACCGATGCTGTGGCTTCTTGGTTATTCCAATACTTGAGCATGACTGAATAACCACGGGTACAGAACTCACCTTGCTCACCACGCGGTACGATGGCTCCTGTTTCAGGGTCAATAATCTTGATTTCAATATGTGGATGCACCTTGCCAACTGTTGCACAACGGCGATACTCATTGTCATCCACAAAGGTTTGTGTGCTAACTGGTGATGTTTCTGTCATGCCGTAGCAAATACCCACTTCACGCATGTTCATTTTCTCGCGAACAGCTTTCATGGTTGATTCGGGGCATGAAGCACCGGCCATAATTCCTGTTCTTAAGCTTGAGTAATCATATTTATCAAAATCAGGATCGTTTAATTCTGCGATAAACATGAGTGGTACTCCGTATAACGAGGTACATTTTTCATCCTGAACAGTTTTAAGAACTGTAGCCGGTACAAATGCTTCACCAGTAAGTACCATACAGGCGCCATGTGTGATACAGGCCAGGTTTGCTAACACCATACCAAAACAATGATAAAGGGGAACAGGAATGCAAACTCTGTCATTTTCATTGTATTTAAGGCGTTGACCTATAAAGTAACCGTTATTCAGGATATTATGGTG
>JAKSBD010000218.1 GCA_022361295.1 Bacteroidales bacterium | reverse complement strand
CCATCTTTGTTAATTCGGTATAATTTATCGTAATGACAAAACAGAATCTGATCTCCTGTAGGCGACCAACAAAAACCGGCTCCTGAATGATGGTTGCCATCAACCGGAAGAGGGGATACCCGCTTCGTTATTTGTTCTTCGCCATAAGTCAGATAAACATAGCTTTTCGAATTATATGCGGCGCAAAATATAACTTCATCCGTTATCGGATTAGCCCGGGGAAAACTATTCAGTATTGTTCCACTGGTCATTCTGTGACGAGATCCATTCTTATCGGCTGAAAGGTAGATGTGAGCATCTCCCGGTTCAGCAAATAAAAATGGTAAACTCGAACTACTAACAGTTCGAAAATTCCAGAAATCGCTTTGACCTATCTTCTCGTCGTTTTTTTTTGCTACAACTGTCCATGTGTGATTCTTTGAATAGCTCAAATTTTCTGCCACATAAAAAGTATCCACTAAATCTTTAACATTAATAACAGGTTCAATAGCTTCAGGCGTCCGCACCTCTAATTCAAATGTAATATCACTGGAATCACTAACTCCTGTATAGTTCCACGAAAAAGTTATAGGAACACCGACCTCATTCGCATTTGGGCTTGGAATGGGGTCACTAAATTTAACAGTATTAGCCGCTAAATCACCATCCTCCATTTGAATGATAACAGTAACCTCTTTATCTTTTCTGACTTTCACCGCCATTGTGGTATTTTCATACTCATGCTTTGAGGCAGTAACAACATAGTCTCCTTCCTCCAGTTCTGCAATTATAAATTTTCCCTCTGCATCGGTTTTAATTGCAATACTTGCCGGAGATGTACTAATAACAGCCCCTGCAATAGGACTACCTGACACTTTACTTTCAACAATGCCCGATATGGAACCCAAACCTTTATCATCTATCGAATCCTCACATGAACAAACTAAAGTCAACAGTAATACGCTTACTAATATATAATACTTTGCCATCTGTATATTATTTTCTAAAAAGTGTTTTTTTATACCAACCACTTCCAAATTGATAACTAATTCCAATTCTTCCTTCCCACAACATATCATCATAGGAGCCAACCGAATTCCCATCCAAATCATCTGAAGTAAAATATTTATTTGCAATCGACATATTTATCTTCACTCGATTTGACAGAACAAAATCTAACCCCAATGCACTACCTATGTATGTAAATCTGTTTTTAACGCTTAAATCATCTGCCAGTAACTCATTAGACAGCAAACCATATCCAAATTTAAAATAAGGTGAAAAGTTTTATTTTGGCAGCATATCAAAACGCAACGAAGGCGTATAGGCTATGTATTGGTTATCGCCCAATACTTTACTATCTAACTGCCCATATACTACCTCGTTATCAAAAGACACAACCGGAGATAAACGAATATTCAGATTAATACCTGAACTAAAACCAACATCTGAATTCTCCGAATCAACATCGGGATAAGTAAAACCACTAACAATTCCCAAACTTACCATACTTCGTTTATCACTAAGCTTACGACCAAGGTAATCTATTTCAGCATTTTCATTCTTTTCCTGTAAATAATCATTTACCACTTGTTCAACTTCAGCAACCGTACCGGTTGGAGCCCATAGTCCATCGACAATCCCTTCAATAATTAAACTATAAACAGCCTTTTCAATAGCCTCTGTCACCGCCATTTCTGAAGGTTCGTTATAGGTAATACCTGTTTCAGCTTCCAATAAACGTTTAAATTTCACGTATCTGAAAACCGAGAAATCTATCTTCTGAGATAAAATGGATTTGGTACTGTATACCGTCTTTAATATTTCACCATTTTTTGTGGAAACTGCTCGCAAATAAATACTTACTCTATCCTCACGATATTGACCTGAAGCACCGGCTCCAAAATAACGAAGACCTGCACCGCCAGTACGAACATTTGTTTCATATGAAATGATTCCACCTTCCAGTATAATACCGGCAAACAAAAGCGGACTAAGTGCCGTTTGTGATTTACCTTCGTACGTTGCCAACGTATTGGTAATAATTTGGCGTTCTGCACTTAAATTTCCCAGATTCTCTCTTTCGAGCGGTCTGAACCAACCCGATTCTTCAAGCGAACGAATTAAAATAGTTGTTGCACCCTGAGTAACTGCCGTTGACCAACTGGAGCCAAAATCAGATGGCTTATATTGTCCCGTTTGATCTCTGAATTTATACACAGCAGCAACCAGCTTCTCCTGCGGCGCAGGCAAACTCGTTAGCTCAGAATGAAAGGGTGTTTCAGCACCAAGCCTTGCCGGCTCAGTTTTATGTGTTTGATGTATTGTTGGACTACACCCCCACATGAGTACAACAATTAAAATACATAAGAGGACATTTTTCATACCTCAATATTTAGGTTTAGGTTTCAGCCCCATTAATTTTGGGGCACAATCACGCTGGTCTGAGTCCCCGATGCCGCATCCAATATGCTAACATTGAGCCCCTCCGCACTTTCTGCCACTTCAATATGATACGATCCAACATCATAGGTACCCGGTTCCAAAGCACCTTCTCCAAATTGATCACTAACCAGTTTTCTACTTAGGTTATATAATATTTGCCGATTTAAATCACTTTGAAAATCGGCCAAAGGATCTCTTTCATAAGCATTTTGAGTGTCCGGATCTTTTATTTTATTTTGCGACTCTGCCGAACTTAATAACCAGGAATAATTATAAGCATCACCTCCAAAGGCAGGATTTCTTGGTTTATAAACAAAATCCTGGGCCGCTGCGGCCTGTGACATTATAATAAAAAACAAAACTATAAATGCTGCTCTCATGGTAGTTTGGTTTTTAATTAGATTTATATTGTTGTTTCAAAGCCTGTTGTGCACGAAGCTCATAGTATATTTGCCTTTGAACAACTAACACTGCCTGCTTTGTCATCTGTTCTACTTCATCAAAACGCCTTTTCAAGATTTGCTGATACATTAATTGCTCCTTTAAGTACACTTCAATTAATGTCGTATTCATCCGAAAAGGCTTCTCCTTAATCTTTATATAAAAATTCCTATAACCTCTTGGCCTTTGCCAGTTTGCAAAAAATATCTCGTAGAAATCCCGCCCCGATTTAGACATTGTTTCATCCATAATAATTCCGTCAATTTCACTTGCCGGGGGATCTACTACTCGAACTTGTTGCCTTTTTTTATTTGCTTCTTTAACTTGTTTATCATACTGCCTGACCAGCTCCTGTATAGCTGCCGGCACTTCTTTTTTAATTGTATCTTGTTGCTTTATTGAATCTATCTTCTGAGCCTTAACACCAAAATTGGCAATAAGGATCATTGATATAACTAATAAAAATCTATTCATCCTTTTAGAAAGATCCGATCCTGCCTGTTTTTACAACAACGGGATTAAAATATCCAAAATTACCACTTTGATACACCTCAACACCTTTTGATCCATCCAACTGAATATGAAGTGCTTTGTGGCCATTTCCTTTTTGTGTTACGCTTGTTTCTGCACCATTACTTCCGCGGCCGAGTCTCAATGTTGTATAGGCATTATCCATACCTTCCTGTGTTACATTTATCTTATTGAACGAGCCCAATTCTTTATGAAGAATAATGTTTCGTAGGCCCTTTTGGTAAAAATCAGCCTCGTTACCTTCGCCGATCTGTCTCAAAGAGATTAAGTTCTTCTCTCCGGCCTGCAACACCTCTGCGGAATTGCTTATACCCACCTGCTGAATAAAAACTTTGCTATTATCGACAGAAAAAAAGGAATTCCATTGGAAAACTTTTTCACTTGTTTGCTCTGGCTGCTCCGGATCAACATCCTGTCCGTAACTGATGAGACAAAACAACAAATTGGCTATTATAAAAAGAGTTCTTTTCATGTCGTAAATATTATTTACACCTTTTTTTAAAAAGCTGTACTTAAGATAGAACTATTAATTGTATCTGTAGCTATTTTTTTGACCAGTATATCAAAATCATCAATAAACCACATAAAAACCAATATAGAGCAAAGGTACTACTCCTTTGCTCTATAATTAGTTCTAAATGAACGATAACAGACAACATGCAATTATCATTCAATAGTATCTTACATACCTGTTTGTGTTACAGTTGAAGTATGACCAGTTCCATTCTGATATACGTTAGAATAGTTGTTCATACCACTTTGGTTAAGCTTAGCGTAATTGCTGTTTCCATGCTGCTCATATTCAGCTACTGAACCTTCACCTGTTTGAGTGATTAAAACTCTGTTTCTTTCACCAACACTCATACCAGTACCATTTTGCTCAACGCAAGCCTCAAGATCTGTTCCGTCTTGATCAATGTTAGCCCAATTGAAGTCATCATTTTGTACTAGACTAATTGTATTAACGCCTTCAGCAACATTCATTTGCTTAGTTTTCGCCCAGTTATCTTCACCCATCTGGTTAACTACAACTTCATTCAAACTATGAATACCAACTGTACCATCTTGTTCAACATTAGCAGTATTTCTATGACCTACTTGTTTTACATGCGCCAACTGATTGTTAACACCAGGCTGTCCTGAAAGGTTATTCCAGTCATCTTGTCTGATATTAGCATAGTTCTTACCATGTCCACCATACATTTGTTCGATCTGAGCTTCCTGACGGTTACCATTTTGAGCAATTTTAGCTTCGTTTCTTGGCATTGCACTTGGCTGAACTCCAGGATCCATTGAAGTTTGGAAGATATACGCTTTGTTATTAACATCTTGTTTGCCCAAGTTAGTTTCCTGATCAATTGTAGCTTTTCCGTAGTGACCAATCTGATCAATTAAGGCATCATTACCTCTTTCAGTCTGAGTAACTTT
>JAKSBD010000648.1 GCA_022361295.1 Bacteroidales bacterium | reverse complement strand
TATCTTCGAAGATCATTTTTTCAAAAAGGTGACCTTCGACTAAATCATATACGTCTTTATTGTCAAATGTTCATATCAGACAAAATGACGAATCCTCCTGATTGACTGAGTCGGTTCTTTAACCGGAAGCCAATGGGCGCTCAAGATCATGCGCATCTGATGTCTTAATATCTTTGTAAATACCCCTAAAACAAGCAAGTTTTTAATAGTTGCGTGGATATATTCCGAGATAAAAAATGTTAGGTATACCTACTTATTTCTTTCGCGCTCTGACGTGCCCCAGGCAGGCAAAAACTTTTGCAATTGTAAGAATGAAATTTTCTTGTTGTATGGCTTCCAATTCACCTTTGTCGAGCCAAATACCATCGCAATATGGGCAGTAATCTATAACGACTTTTCTGTCGCGCGGGTGTATGGCTTTTTGCAGGCGGGGAGAATTGTTGCATTTGGGGCACTGCAACGTTTCAAACTGCTCTTGCTTATCTGGTATATCTCGTATTTCAATAAACATTGGTTCAATGATATCTTCAATTTGAGATAGTTCATCCTTGTCGAACCAAATGCCTTCGCAGTTTGGGCATTTGTCAACTTCAATGATTGTTTTGCAATCGTCAATATGTGTGACAGCAAGTGGATGCTGACATCTTGGGCAATTCATATCAAAAAGTAACTGGTAATGTTAGTATAAAATTAATAAAAGAAGAGCATTAATGAAATGGCGCTCATGTAATTCGTACCAGATAAATGGAGGGTAGGGAGCAGGCTATAAGTAAGTGCTTAATCCGGCAATGTACTCTGAGGCTGCTCTTTAGTAGGTGAACAGCCTCTTTGAGTGATGTTTATGCTATATTACCGGCATTAAGAGTTTTTCAATCTCCTCGTAGCCAACAACTTTTTTCTCCTGCTGCTTCGATAGTTCAATGATGTTTTTCATCTTATCTTCACTGATGTGAAGTCGTTTACCAATTTCAAGACAAAATTCTACTTCTTCTTCCTTCATCGATAAATCCACTTTCATCATCTGAATAAGGATATAAAGTGTCATAAAGCGCTCTTTTTCATTGGCTGGCGGCAGATATTTATATTTTTCATAGTTATCCATTGTGGTATCAAAATCACTGCTTTTAATATCCAGTTTATGGGCCAGTAGTTTTAAAAACATCATTTCGGCCTGGTTAATTTCACCGTCGGCCTTGGCCATTTTAATGAATAAAGCCAGTTGTGCTTCTGCTGAGTCAAAGTAGTTTCTAAAGTCCATTGTTACCTTTTAATATTGTTAGTTCTTGTTTTTTCCTATTTCATCCTTGATGCCGAATACACCTTTGGCAATTTCTTCCATCTGAACCAGTACATGAGCTGCCTGCTTGTCGCTACCCATGCCTTTTAGTTTGTTGTTTCTGGCAAAGGTTTCTTTCAGTTCTTTCCAGCGTTCGGTTTCTTCAGCTGTTATTACGCCGTATATCTCTTTAAACTTAAGGATATTGGCCTCGGCACCGCTTGTGAGTGTTTGTGCTTCATTGCGATAATGAGATAGCAGTAAGGTTTCCAGTTCCTGGTCATTCATTATCGGCAGGATCTTTTCTGATATCTTATTCATATCCCTGTAAGAACCCTGTAGTTTAAACGGTGGCTCAGATCTGTATTCATCAGCTTGTGCTGCGGAAGAAATGTATTCCAGGTTGACCTTCAGAATTACATCACGTGCAGTCAATAGCTTTTTGAGTACCGTTACATATTCATTGACTTCCTCTGGTGTATGTGAGGCTTCAAACTCAAGGCCATCTTTACTGCCGGTTTGTGCAATGGAGATAAGAGTGTATAGGTCTTTCTGGCTTTTCGATGCCAGCTTGTTCAATACTGGATTAGAAGTCAGGGAGTTTTCAATATAACTCATTTTAAATTCTTCATCAGATCCGCCAATAATGTCACCAATATTATAGATGTCGGCACGGTTCGCCAGCATATCCGGAATCTTGAATTTCTCGCCACTCTCAGTATAAGGATTTCCGGCCATAACCACGCATACTTTCTTACCCCTGAAGTCGTAGGTCTTACTCTTGCCTTTGTAAACTCCTTCCACTTTTCTCTGGGCATCACATAGTGAAATAAATTTCTGCAGAAACTCAGGGTTACAGTGTTGAATGTCATCCAGGTAAATCATCACATTATCGCCCATTTCAAAAGACAGATTTAACTTTTCAAGCTCTTCTCTGGCTGCCGCATTTTCAGCTTCAGATGGGTCCAGTGATGTAATGGTATGCCCGATTGAAGGCCCGTTAATCTTCATAAAGATGATACCAAGGCGACTTGCCAGGTATTCCATTAAAGTTGTTTTACCATAACCCGGAGGAGAAATTAACAGAAGCATCCCCATAAGGTCGGTTCGTTTACCGGCTCCCTCTGCACCAATCTGTTTTGCCAGGTTATTACCAATTAATGGGAAATAGACCTTATCAATTAATCTGTTTCGAACAAACGAAGACAGCACACGCGGTTTAAATTCATTCAAACGAAGTTCATCAGTAAACGAATCTGTCAGTTGTTTTTTCAATACGTTATACTTCTCAAACTTTGGGACCACCGAACGTGTAAAGCCAGTCATCTTAGCCATAAAGGCGTTAAAATGGAAGTTGTATTTATTTTCAATAATCAGCTGGTGTGAACCTTTTAAACCTGTTAACTCAGAAGATACAGGCTGATCAATCAGCTTCTTACGTAATTTTGAATCGAGCAGAAGAGTAATGCTTACCTCGTTCAGGTATTCAGCCGGTTTGCCTTCCATGTCTAAGTAGGCCTTAACCCATTTGGTAATTAAGCGGTAGGCGTTTGGATAATCTTTTAATAAAGGTTTTAAGGATTCTTCGTAAGTTTTTGTTGCCCTGTTTTTTCTCAGGTAGGCCACAAAACCATCCAAATGATTGATGGCTGCCTTGGAGATTATAAATTCATCGGCCTCCAGCATCTGATGAAAAAGGAAATGGGCTGCATCCTCAATACTCTCTTCATTAAATAGCTTTTCGGCAGCCTGAAATTCCTGAAGCATCTTCAGCAAGACATCCAGCAGGTAGTCAAACTGATGTGTATCCGGGAATACCTTAATAATCAATCCTGCACCTTTCAGATTATTGTTTAGATCAGAGCGCAGCTCTTCGCTGCAATATACTTTCCAGAAGTACTCAGCCATTGCCCTTGCGTCGGCTGAATAGCGCAGCAGCCCCGCATTGCTGTATACATCCAAAAGTTGTTTCAGGATAATGGCTGTATCAATATCATGCACGCCTTTGGAATAGCCTTCGCTAAAGCGCAGGGACATCACTTTTTGAACATACTCTATTAATGCTTTTGTTTCTAATTCGGCCAGATCAGCAAGAGATGGATGGCCTTCAGCTTTGCTTTTTGAAGCATTGAAGATTTCATAGGCCAGGTATTCGGCTCTGTATACAGTATTGTTTTCAGATGGTAAAAGCTGGTTCCAGATATCTTTGGTTGCCAAAAACTCTGCATCATTCACCTCTTCAAAAAAGTTTGTGCCAGTAAGGTGGTAAAACATGCCTCCATCTTTGTTAACCATTGAAAGTTCCAGCGGCTGTGTGTTAACTGAAAACTTGTGATTACCAAACTTGATGATGTTGGCACCATTCTCAAACAGCTCAGTGCGGTCTTTTATCTGTCGGATAGTTTCCTCCTTTAAGGATTTCAGTTTACTTTCCAGATCGTCGGCCTTAACACTATCGTCTAACTCCTTAAGCTGAGTAATGACATCACGCACTTTCTCAATCATTAAGTCTGACGCAAAGTAACCATTGACCTCGCTGGTCTCTTTGAATTTTGAGATACGACTGCGGATGGCTTTTAAAATGCGCTCAACAGATGATTGCAGTGCTGTTGTTTTTCGGTTGCGCTCCTCAACCAGGCTAAGTTTTTTAGATTCAAAGGCATTGTAAACCTGTTCTCTTCGCTCAGCAATTGTTGGCATAAATTCATCAAAATCAGAGAATTTACCTTCCAGCTCTTCCAGCTGAACCATTAGTTTGGATAAATACTCATCCGTTTTACCCGGAGAATCACAAAGGTCGATGTAATTAAGCATGCCCTGCTCAACAAGCTTCAGCTGTGAGTTAAATTCTGCTTTGGCTTCAACAGCCCTCAGGCTTTTGCGCTGTTTTTTAAGGTCTGTTTTAATCAGGTTGAATTGAGAATAAACACCTGATATGTTATTGATTATCTGTGTGGTTTGTGTAGCGTCTTCAATTTTAAGGTTACTAACAATATCAATAAGCATCTCCAATTGTCCGGCCAGCTTTATTATCTCATCTGAAAGATTATCTGCCTCACTAACCTTCGCAATTTTGGTTACGCCCTCGCGTATGTTATTAACCTTTTCTTCATATGAATCCAGGGCTTCATCTCTTAACAGAAAGGTGACACAATCCTGCGATAAGCGCACGGTTTTCTCTTCAACATTTTTCTCCAGCTCATCAATAAATGGCAGGTCAGCATAGCGCAATTCTTTGAGACTGATTATCTCGCCTCTTACTGTTCGCAGTGCCGCCAGTAATTCGACATAGCGGTCAATGTTACCAATCTGTTGCCTGGAAATGTGACTGAATATTTCATTAACCTTATCGCTTACCTCTTTGATTCGTTCTTTGGTATTTTTACGAATATTTCTGACTTTTTCATATTCAGCAATAGCCGAAAAAGCCGATTCTTTAATTTCAGTAAGAGGTGTTTTAATATCAAAAGCATCTGCTTCAGATAACCAGTAATAGCTGTCGATAACATCTGTACAGCGCTTTACCAGATCACCGTATATGTCTGCATAGGTTTCATCTTTATTAACCAGCAGGATGACTTCGTTACACTCAGCCATGGCTTTTACAACATCTTTATTGCCAATTTTGTACAGACGTGAGTTATTGGTTGGAGCCACCTGGTTTTCGGTGGTCATAAAGGGCGTTTGCCAAACCTGGATAACGTGATGACGGGTCGGTTCATCGGGCTTTTTGAAATAGCACAACTCACCATTGTCAAACAATGAGTAACCGTTGCAGATGATTGGTGTCTCAACACGTTGATTAATTAAATTGTAAATCAACAATACATAAGCACCAATGTCTTGATTGTAAAAAGTATAAAGAAAAT
>JAKSBD010000528.1 GCA_022361295.1 Bacteroidales bacterium | reverse complement strand
TGTCAAAGAACGGTTGTTTTTATTACTAATGTTATAATTTTATTCCTAAAAATCTCTTTTTTGATAAATCCTCTAAATCTATCATTACAACACAGTAGTATTCGTAGTGAGTCGGGCCATATTTCATATCTTTTACCCGTATATTCATTGAAAACAAAAACTTTGTTTCATCATATTGGCATACATTGTAAACAACGTCAGAACCACTTTCAGATGGTAAACATACAGAGTATTCTTTGTTGTCTAAGACATAATCTATACAATGCTCTCTTTTAGGTCTTCGCCTAGACAATAATTTCAGATTTTCTTTTGGTTTTGTAACGTATTTAAGTTTTTCAATTCTAGACTTATCGGAATAGTTTACTTTAAATTCCCAAGCATCCCAAACATACATTTTCTCACCTCCTAAATATTCCATATTAATTCCAAATGGGATACTATCATAGATTGCTGTATCCACAAACTCCCCTTCTAAGTTAACTATATCACATTGTTTAGTACAAAGAGTTTTTACATATATTATATCGTCTACTATTTTTATTTGATATTCACCCCTATATCCACCCAAGGCTCTATCAAACATTTCTTTATTAACATAAACCCAATCTGCTTCGTCAGGAAGCTGTATAGAACTATTTGTACATCCTGAAAAAAGCAACCCAATTAATATTATCTTGTAGTATAACTTCATTTTAGTTTAGTTTCTAGTATTTTACAAATGTGCTTGTAGGCTGCTCCGCGTGCATATTCAAAATAGTTACAAAGTGCGGAGTCATCAGGCTTCTCTGCCCCCTTACCACTATCGGGGAGTCTGAATTTAACGAATTAAATTTGACAGATTTAAAACACCTATACAATAAGTACTTTCTAGGTTTGGTTTATATTTTCTAAAAGTAATAGCAAAGTGAGATTTATCTACCTGAACGATATCATAGACATCCACAATATTATCATATTCATTAAATCGAAAAGTATGTATTTTTTCCTCTCCTGTTCTCTTAAACTGAATATACTTCTGGAATTCATCTTCGTTTCGATCAATCTTTGCTTTAACGATTGTTTTATCCAAAAGAAAAACATCTTTGAATATACAAGTGTCGCTCATAACAACTAAACTTTTTCTCCCATTCCCCAGTAGAGGTGTACCATATGTCTTAGAATAAAAGTATATTTTGGCCTTCGATTTTGTTATATGATTATTGATACTGTCAACAACTACCTTTCCCTCAAAAGTAAATTCAAAAAAACTGTTCTTATTAGCTAATAATAATGTATTATCCAATGAAATTTCCAATACAAACGGAGGTTCCCTTCGACTCCTTTGAAATTCAACAACCCAATCAAAGTCACTTATGTCAATGGATTCTTTTTGACAGGATGTAAAAACAATAATTAATAACAAAATATATTTCAAATTTCTCATTACAATTTATTCTTTAAAATGGCTTCGGTGTGTCTTCTTGCTGCATTTAACGAAAAATCAAAAACGGTATAAGAGGACCCAAAGAGCTTAGATTTACCAACCTCAGAATCTGGACTATCAATATTCTCTAAATCATGTTGAAATTCGTCTGGCCAATCTTCAAGACCAAAATGTGCTCCTAAAC
>JAKSBD010000223.1 GCA_022361295.1 Bacteroidales bacterium | reverse complement strand
TTTCTGATAAGTTCTTTTCGAGCCTTAAGTTCCATCAATTGAAACAGCAGGGCTATCGTATTGATGATTGCCTTGAGGAGTTTGCTGTTAGCTGTTTGGAGGCTGAAGGGCCGTTAGAAGGGGTGAAGGTTGAAGAGAGAGAGGGGTTGAAGTCTCGACACAATATTAATTATTTTTGGATTCAATATATTCTACCCCGAACATCATCAGGTAACATTGCAGTTGATTTAAGTCCTCAAAGATTGACTAGTGTTCTTCGTGATGCTCTCTATTCATACAATTCATTTGAGGGATTTAATGTTTTTATCCCTGACTTTAGTTATGCAGATGCTAATGGAGCACAGGTAGCTATGTACTGCGCTGATTCCGTTGGTAAGACGTACTGGGAGGTTTTTGAGTTTTACTCTATGGTAATGGAAGATCTTATGTTTTATTTCGAATACCAATTAGCAACCAGCTATTCTCGGGTAACAGGTATGAGTCGATTTTATGGCATACCTGGTTTTTATTATGCATGGTATAATGATACAGGCAGTGGCTGTCTTAATTCACATCTCTCTAATGATTTTGATTACCTCAACTTACACCTGGGAGGTGGAGGTAAAAGTAATACTAGTGCTGGCTCGTGGATATTTGGAAGTCATTTAGATAAAAATAAAGCCCCGCTTACTCCTGAGCAAGAGAAGTTGGTAAGTGACGCCCTTAAGGAAATCACAAATAAAGATTATATAGGCTCACAAATTTTAGATTATATAGAGCAGCTTGATTTCTTAGTTGACAAATGGGTGATTAATACCAATTTATTCGGAGAAGCAGGATACGATCCACGAAGTGGTGATATTCAATTTGTAAATCCCAATGCTATAAAAGTGAGCAATATTGCTCACGAATTAACACACGTGGCCCAAGAGATATATTACGACGGCAGATTGACAAATATTTTAAATTCAGATGACTTACTTGGATATTCTAATATAGAGTTTGAAGCTCGTATTATTGATGATTTGAGAAGTATTGTAACTAAAAAATTAACGAGTAATGAAAGAATTAATCGCGAATATGCTTATTTTATTATTGATATGCAGGATAATGGAGTACCTGTAGATATTGATGATCTGTTTTTTAAATTTATAGAATTTTTCAAACATGCGAATCCTCAATACAACTGGCCTACTGACCCCGACTTAACACCTGAATTTTTAAAACTATTAGATGTCATCTTATATAATTTTTAATTTTTTTTATATGAACAAGTATATGATTTTAATATCGCTTTTATTATCTATAAGCATACTAATAAAGGCTCAAAAGGCAGATGAAGAAATCGCAGAAAGAGGACGCTATGTATACTCTTTACCTGATAATGATTTAGATGGTCTAAAGAAATATAATGGCGAATACCTTTATTTTAAAAAAAATGAGGAGAGGAAGCTATATGATTGTTTAAATGCTGAATTTAAAGCACACTTTGGTGAGAATTACCCTCCAACTCTATTAAGCTTTAAGCTAAATAATAATGGCCTGCTCATTGATGCGAGGATTCATTCTGAAATTCGTATGGACCAAGAAAAGGTCTATTCTTTTCTTTCTAAAGTAGTATCAGATAAAGTTACAGTGCAATTGGAGCCGTTTACAATGTTTGATCCGGAGTTTAAAGGAAAAGACTACTACGTGGTATTCTTTATGAAGTTAGGTAGGTGGTAGCTTTATATTAATGGTAAAAATTTTCTCTCACCGACAGTGTCACTTTATGCGATGCCGTCTGTCATATCCTGGTATTAGTTCGATGCTCGTATTGTTGATGATTTGAGAAAAGCTGCAATCCCTAATATAGTTGAAAACTATGATAAGATTAATGATGAATATGCTGATTTTATTATTGATATGCAGGATAATGGATTACCTGTAGACATTGATGATCTGTTTTTTAAATTTATAGAATTTTTCAAAGATGCGAATCCTCAATACAACTGGCCTACTGCCCCCGACTTAACACCTGACTTTTTAAAACTCCTAGATGTCATTCTTTAAAACCATTAATCTTTTTATTATGAATAAATATATGATCTTAATATCGTCTTTGTTGTTTGTAAACACAATTTTAAATGCTCAAAGTGCAGATGAGGAAATAATTAAAAAAGGCCGATATATTTACTCTTTACCAGATATGGACTTGGGCGATCTTAATAGCTACATAGGAGAAACTGTATATATAAAAGATGATCAGAAACTTTATGAAAAGTTAAAACATAAATTCATTACCTCCTTTGGCAATAACTATCCTAGAACCGTTATAAACTTTAAAGTTGACAATAATGGCCTACTCATTGATGCAAAGTTATTTTCAAAGCAGTCCTTGAATAGAGAAAAAGTGTATGCCTTTCTTAAGGAAATTATATCAGAGCAAATTACTGTTGAGTTTGAGATCAATCAAGTTAAATCTGAGTTTAATAATGATAAAAGCTTTTATCTGGGCTACTCAATGAGAATTGGGAAATAGATTAATATTTATGCAGACATAAATTATGTAGTTTTTTATAGTCAAGAACTAATCTACACAAGAGCTA
This sequence comes from Bacteroidales bacterium, assembly GCA_022361295.1. Lineage (GTDB taxonomy): Bacteria > Bacteroidota > Bacteroidia > Bacteroidales > Marinilabiliaceae > Carboxylicivirga. Next base: position 3,986 of record JAKSBD010000223.1, on the reverse strand, counting down.
TTAAAATGTTTAAGATCAATAAAACAGTACATATGTCAGGCAAACAAATAATTAAGCTAATCTTAACACTTGTTATTGCATTTGTATTTATCAGTGCAAACTCTCAAAATATCAGTAAAGTAAGGGCATTTGAAATAATCTATAAAAGCAATGAAGTAGATACAACAATGAAAGAATTGTTGATATATCCTGATATTGTAAAATCAAACTACATGAGTGTCAAAAAAGATCAAATTTGGGCTTTGGCACCAAAGTTTGATGCATACTCCTTAATTGCTAAAGACAAACACTCTCCTCAGTTAGTTACAACAATATTTTATGTAAATATCAAAACTGGAGACTTTGTTTCGAAGAGAACATCGACCCCAGTTAATTGCATAGAAAAGCTTTTAAGTTTTGAGCAGTGTAAAAATGAATTAAAGAAGCAAAATGAATAAAGAGAGTTCATTCATTTTGTTGTATCCCATTTTCTTCTTTTAAAAATATCAACTACCTCAACTTGCACTTAATGGTATGATAATATATACATTACCAAATGTAATAGTACTATAAAGTAATTGTCTATGGGCTGAAGAACATTTAAATATTTGTCATAATTAACAGATAAAATCAACAGAATATTTTCCTATTTAAGTATATTCAAGGCTGTAATCAAAAAAATTAACACCCTTCAGTACGTGACTGAGCAGGCGAAGCTATGGGGTTTGCGAATGAGAACATTATGTACAAACCGTTATTACCTGCCATTTATGGCTGTGTTCGGCGAAGTGGAGAAGTACTGAAATTGCGCATTGAAGACATAGACTCTAAACGAATGCGTATACGGATTTTGGATGCTAAAGAAAAAAAGACCGATATACGATCATAAGCCAATATACATTAGAATGATTCAGGCAGTATTATAAACATACAGAGTCAGGCACAGTTTTAGATATAAACAAGAGCTTTTAGGTCACAATTCAAGTACAACAACTGAAATTTACACCTTTGTAAGCACTATGTATATTGAGCAGATTAAAAGCCATATTGATAAACTTTTGGCCTAAAATATTAATTTAACGCTGGTAATTAACAAGTGGCAAACTGGATATATCGGCAATATACATGCAGATACAGAAGAGTTAGGCACAATGCAAACTAAGATAACTAACAAATGGACTCTTTTATAGGATTTTGGTTAATTGTTATTCTCGGACTCATTTTAGTATTGGGTGGACTAATCTTTCTTGCATATCGGATTCCCAAACGAATTGGGAAACGAAAAATTGGAATAGTTCTTTCAATTATTTTGACTTCTATCATCTTAATTCCAATACTTACTTTTGTTTTCGAAGATTATCTTTTTTTCAAATCAGATGCAATCAAAAGTTTAGAGGAACATAAAATTACATTACTTGATGACTTCAAGCTTGAATCAAATGAAATGTCTGGAATTAGGGATTTCTACCACCATTTTGAATTACAAATATCAAAGGCAGATAAAGACAGATTGATATACAAAATCCTGGAATCGGAATATTATTTGGGTAGTATTTCTGAAACGTTTGATATCAGGACTGGCAAACCTAGGTATTCAGCAGAAGACCAAGCATTTGTTGTGACCTATCAAAATCGATTGAGTTATGTTTATGAATATTATAAACCTAATAAAAGTGGCTATACACCAACTTGGGACATCATTTCAATTTCAAAACATAAAAATGAATTGACTTATGAAAGAGTATTGGACTAACAAAATAAAAGCACTAAACCCAACAATGGCTATTAAAGCATAAGTGAGCCGACTGGTTTTGGATGGCTCGTAGTCTCGGCCACCAGCACCAAACAGTTGATTTGGCCTTTATCAATTGAAAAATAAAAACTAAATGCACGCTCTGGTTTCACTCAATTTGGCAAGGAAGTACGGTCAATATCCCTTTTCGACGCCATGCAACCACCGCTGCCAACCATTTGAAATACAAACATCTTATATGAAAACAACAACAATAATAACTGCAATTATTTTTCATACGTTAATAACATACGGACAGGAAATTAAAAACCTACACCCCACGTATGTAAATGTTCTTGACTTTTCTGATAAAGCTAAATCAGAATGGAGCCATAGGGACAACTTATTAAGTCAATTATCTTCAGGGAAATTAGATTGGGATTCAATGACAAGTAAAGAACAAGGATTACTTGAAAAATATGGAGAAGTATATGAGGACATATGGGATATTGTTGGAGGAGGCTGTAGTTGGTATTGCGGAGGTGGACCGATAAAGGTTTCAGCATCAAGTTGGTTAAAGCCTCAAGGTTCTAATAACTATGACCCAAAAAATGCTCATGATTTGAATTACAAAAATGCTTGGATTGAAGGTGTTTCCGGGTACGGAATTGGCGAACAATTAACATATACATTCTCAGCAACCGCGCCAAGAATAACTGAAATTATAGTTGTCAATGGGTATGTAAAAAGTGAAGCAGCCTATCGAAATAATTCGAGAGTAAAACAAATAAAAGTATACTTAAATGATAAACCTTATGCTATTTTAAATTTAGAAGATAAAATTGCGAATCAAGGATTCAAAGTTGAACCAATAGGTAACAGTGAAAGAAAAGATTTGGACAACCTAAAAAATAAACCTAATTGGACTCTTAAATTTGAAATACTTGATGTCTACAAGGGATTGAAATACGATGATGTTGCGATATCAGAGATTTACTTTGACGGACTTGATGTTCATTAATGAAAAAACGTTTGGCAACACGCTCCAATAGCGCAAAAGGGGTTCGTACCAATTTGAATTAACCTAGCACTGGTAATCACCGCCAAATCCTTGATTTATGAACAAAGTGTTTCTTTTTTTGTGGTGTTCATGATTTTCAATTGGCCTTAAAATGAAAAGTTAAAACAAATACAACGCTTTGGCTTAGTTGAATATGGAAGTGAGTACGGTTAATATTCACTTACGCCCAAAGCCTCGTCCCTTAGCAGTAATTAAAAATGACACAGTACTATAATATAAAATGGTTGACCGAGAAAATTGAAAACGGAGATTCTTTGAAATATCTGTATTTCTGGGGACACTCAAAAAAGCAAAACCAAGAAGTAGGTAACTTTTGCTTCAGTCAGTGGTATGAAAGTTCTTTTGAAATTAATGGATTGACTTATAAAACAACTGAACACTGGATGATGGCCCAAAAGGCTCTATTGTTCGGTAACAAAGAAATATTCGAACAAATAATTGATTGTGAAAAACCAGGTGAAGCAAAAGAACTTGGAAGACAAGTAACCGGATTTGACGAAATTACATGGAAAGAGAACCGATTCAATATAGTGAGAATCGGAAATATACATAAGTTCAATCAGAATCGTAATTTAGGAGAATATCTTCTTAAAACAGGAAATCGAATTCTAGTTGAAGCGAGTCCAGTTGATACAATTTGGGGAATCGGATTGACCAAAGACAGTAAAGACATTGACAACATCTATTCGTGGAGAGGGTTAAACCTGTTGGGTTTCGCTCTTATGGAGACACGCGATTTCCTAAACGAATTTGGTTTCTTTTCGGAATTAACTAGTGGACTAATAGCTCCTTGGTTCAAATTTCCAGACATTGAGTGCGATGACATGTTCTGGAGAATGGGTAAAGGAGAACAGTTTATGACTGAATTTGAAAAGTCATATCATAATTTAACAGAGCAAGAACAGGTTATATTTAAGTTGACCAATCCGGAACCATATAATTGGAAGGGATTTTATGAGTAAAATAGAAAATGTCTAATTGACGATATAACAAACATTGCCCTCATTGCAGGAAAGACATTAATGCAAACTAAACACAAAAACGGACAAACCCTACCAAATTTACCCAAACATTACAACACAAAAAAAGCAGCTACTTTCGTAACTGCTTTTTATTAGTACCGAGAGGCGGGCTTGAACCGCCGACCTCAGGATTATGAATCCTGCGCTCTAACCAGCTGAGCTACCTCGGCAT
>JAKSBD010000385.1 GCA_022361295.1 Bacteroidales bacterium | reverse complement strand
ATCCCAACATCGAACATCATAAATCGAACATCATAAATCATACATCCAAAAAACCATGAGCTATCAAATAAAAACCATATTCATATTTTACTTGTCTCTTGTTTGTTTATCTGCAATAGCACAGCAAGATCCCTTATACACGCAATACATAAACAACCAGCTAACATTTAATCCGGCTTACGCGGGTAGCAATGAAATGCTAAGTGCTCAGTTGACCGGTCGTAACCAGTGGACTGGCTTCAATGGTCGTCCGGCAACAAGGGTGTTAACCCTGCACAGTCCCATCGGAATGACCAGCACCAATCTTGGTTTGTCATATATTAATGATGAGTTAGGGCCCGTAAAGAATAATAGTTTATACATTGATTATGCTTACCGACTGAGGATTAACAATGATGGATATCTTTCATTGGGTATTAAGGGAGGCTTTGATATGTTTAATGCCTACTTAACGGAGTTGCCGCTGGCTGAGCCCGGCGACGATGCTTTTTTGTATGACCTGGAAGATTCTTTCATGCTGAATTTTGGTTTTGGAGTCTACTATGTAACACCGAAGTATTATGTGGGTTTTGCTATTCCCCGCCTGATTAGAAGTGAAGTGTCTTCTGATGATGAGTCATTGTTTAATGCCAGTGATCTTAATTACTATATCTCGGCCGGAGCCATTTTTACACTAAATAATAACCTGAAGTTAAGACCATCATTTCAGTCGCGCCTTATGCTCAATACCCCTGCACACATGGAAGCAATGGTATGGGGTATATACCACGACAGGTTGTGGCTTGGACTGGGCTATCGCTTAAACGACGCTGTAAATGCAGGTATTCAATTGCAGGTCAACGATCAGATACGTGTTGGTTATACTTATGATATGACCACTTCAAGGTTTAACAGATACGGAGGAACCGGTACACACGAACTCACTATGTGTTATGATTTTCGTTTCAGACGAAAACATATTAAAACACCAAGGTACTTCTAATTCGTTTTGAAATCTCACAATTATTTAATTATGAAAAAGTTAGTTAGGACGATTATAGTGTGCTGTATGTTATTGTCTGTCCAGGTACATTCACTTATTGCTCAGGATAGGTTAATAAAACGAGCTGAGCACAACCTGAAAAATGAGCAATATGAAAGGGCCTATAATTTATATCACAAACACTGGCAAAAAAATCAGCATGATGCCAATGTCATTGGAAAATTGGCTCAAATAAGCGAGATACTTGAGGATTACCCAAAAGCTGAGCAATGGTATTTAAAACTTATTGATTTGGGTGTGGCCACTGATAAGGATGCTTATATGTGCCTTAAAATGATGTACAGAAATGAAAACTATAAGCAGGCTCACCGATTACTAAAGGAGCTAAACAGAGATAGCGAAATACTTAGTGACAAGTATTTTATGCCTTTTGATAGTATTAAATCTCAAAAAGAAAATAATGATTATGGCGGAGTAATCATTGCCGATAAAATAAACGGATCATATTCAGAAATGAACCCTGCTTTTTACCTTGGAAACAAGTTAGTGTTTTTGTCTGACCGGGTAAAAACTAAAACCATTCATCGAAGACAGAGGAGAACAGGAAATGCCTACTATAGTTTGTATAGTGTTACGCATAGCAAGGTGGGCTATACAATTAGCGACTATCCTGTTCTTTTTTCAAAGGAGACCAATACACAGTACAATATTGGATCGGTCACTTTTAATGCCGATGGTACAGAAATGTTCTTTACGAAAAATGAACGTTCAGATAAAAAAAACAGCAAGAAGTACTACTTACAACTT
>JAKSBD010000227.1 GCA_022361295.1 Bacteroidales bacterium | reverse complement strand
TGTATTTTCTTCATGGCAATGATTTACATTAGTTTTAACTGGTCTTTTATTGAATGGTAGAAATCGTCATCAAGCAACATAGCGGCTCCAATAAAGGCTGAATCCTCTAGTCTGGATGATGGCCTTGCAACAACATTTAATCCTTCCTGATTCAAGCCATGATTGAATGCTTGTTCAAACAGATTGTATGCGCGTGAAATATTGCCTCCAATAACCATCTTATCCACATCGAACTTTTGCAACCAGGGACTTAAGAAGGTAGCCAGCTTATTACCAAAATCTGTAAATACTTTTTGAGCAATCTCATCTGTTTGGTACAATTCAGCGATTTCTTTTACACCTTCTACACCCTTGCCTGACAATGAATTAAATCGTTCAACCAGTCCGCGGGTTGAGAAATAATCATCGGCAATGGTTTCGTCAAATGGCAGATACCATAAACAACCTCCCTTGGGCACTTTATTATCGCTAATAACAGGAATACCTTTATCGAGAAAGGCAGCACCAAAACCAGTTCCCAGGGTAATAGCGAGGCTTCTGTTACTGCCGCTTAGTTCCCCGTTAAAATATTCGCCTGCGGCAAATGCAGTGGCATCGTTAATAAAGCGTATTTGTTTCTCCTTTAATCCTAAACAGTTGCTAAGTTCCTCGCGAATATTAACCTGGTTCAGGTTCTGGTATTTAGAATTCTCACCCGTAAACAGGCCAATGCCATTCTCGTAGTCAATCGGGCCTGGAAACGCCAAACCAATTCCAATTATATTTTCTTTACCTATTTGTTGAATACATGGAGTGATCAAGGCAGCAAAGGTTTCAAAAACAGATTCTTTGCTACCTTGGTTATTAATTGATAATGAATTGAATCCACCATCAACAAACTGCCTGGTATCTAAATCAATTACTTTACAACTTACGTGACTGCCGCCAACATCAACACCTATCGAAAAATTATTCTTCATGAATCTAACGCTTAATAGTTATGGAATAGGTAAACTTCTCGGCATTATAAAAGCCTATGTTATATTCAATGGGCCTTCCTCCCGGGTCAGAAACAAAGCGTTCTCTTACCAATACCGGTTCACCGGCAGCAATCTTTAACCTGTCTGCTGTAATCTTAGAAGCTGATTTGGCTTTTATCTTCTCTCTGGAACTGGTAGGTACTACATGAAATTCATTTTCTAAAATTTCATATAAAGGCCGGGAGAAATCAACATCTTTGGTTAAGCCAATTCGGGGATGGAAATAGCTTTCGAAGTATACAAAAGGTCCATCTGAGCTTCCCCGTAAACGACATAAACATAAGATCTCAGTGCCTTCATCAACATCAAAAAATGATGCGACTTTTGCAGTAGCCTTTGTCATTTTCACCTCTGATGAGAAATTGATAAACTGAACCCCTTTTTCTGACATTTCCTGTGTAAAACTCAACCAGCTGTCAAGGTTTGTCGAAATTTCCTTTTCGGCCACTTTTGTGCCTACTCCTTTTTTACGGATTAAAAGTCCCTCATACTCCAGCTTATTGGTTGCCTGTCGTAAAGTATTGCGCGAAATACCTAACTTTTTTGCCAGGTCCACTTCTTTAGGAAGAAAGCCTCCATTCTTATATTCCGGCTGCTCAATGAGTTTTCTTAACAACTGTTCTACCTGTGCATGAAGCGGCAATGGGCTGTTATGATCTATTTTTAATTCCATCTTGTGCATATGTTTGAACATACAATATTATGCAATGATTTATCAATACTCCTACCCGCTGAATAATTGGCCCCATTTATTGCACAATAGTCCACCAGATAGTATTGTCAAAACATAAAAACGAAAGTCTGACAGTATGAGCGGCGATTAAACTTCTCCCTTTCTGAATGAGGCAGGTGTAATCCCAAACTTTTGCTTAAATTTCTTCGAGAGGTACTTAGGATCCTTAAAGCCAACTTTGAAAGCTACTTCAGACACATTTAACATCCCTTCTTTGAGCAAACGGGCAGCTTCTTCCAAACGAATGTCTCTAACGAATTCGCTGGTCGTTTTATCTGTTAAGCTTTTAATTTTAACATAAAGCATTGTTCGGCTCACATTCATCAACTTAACAAACTCATCAATATTAAACGAGCTGTTGGTATAGTTTTCCAATACAATATGACGGGCCCGCTTAATAAACAAACGATCTAATGAGTCGCTATGCATATCATTAGCCAAAGCCGGGTTTTGCTTGTATACAGTTCGAAGATGTTCTCTGCTGTTAATAAGTGCTTTTAGGTGGGCTATTAAAACATACTTATCAATGGTCATTTGAAACACAGCATCTACACCTGCATGCAGACATTCAATCTGCTGATGATTTGATATTTCAGATGTAATAAATACAACCGGAATATGGGTTGTTAAGGGATTGCTTCTTAGACTCTCAACCAGTTGAATATCTTTATCTGTAACCCGATAGGAGGTCAATAATACCAGTTTAGGTAATACTGCCAATGTATTATCGATTCCCAGTCGATTGGTATAGGCATTAACAAGCGAAAATTCACTTTCAAGTTCAAAGGGTAATTGACCATTCCCGGTTTTATTAATGGCAACTATATGGAGTTGCGGACTAATAGATAAAGAACCGGATTTGAATTGATTCCACAGAGGATTGGATACAGGAATTGCTAGCTGCTGCATAATGAAGAATTAGTATCTACCTGCAAACAATATTATTGGGAAGGTGCACGCAGGTAGATTATTAAAAAACAATTTTGAATAGCCACAGTTACTGCTGCGGCTATTCAAAAGTTTTATTCTCAAATTATACCAATTGTATTTAAAAATGAGCCTGAAGCAAATTTTAAAGACTACAATGGTAAATGCCGATAATAAACGAAAGAGGTTTTGGGAGTTGGCGAACCAAAAGCTCATTTCGATATTAAATCGGTATTACTTATTCCATGAAATGCCTCGCATTTCACCCTGGTAGTTACCAGTTACGTCGTTAAACTTAACTCCCGCAACTTTATCAAGTGGGAAATAAGCATTCAGACCTGTTTCAGTTCCTGTTATTTCAGCATTTAAATCAGAAGCATCACGGGCTACATCCCAAAGACGGAAGTCTTTGATGTAACCATCCATTTTGCCCCAACCATTACCGAGCCACATTTCGCCCCAGCCAGAAACATTTGGTGCGCCTATATCTTCAAAAGAAGCTTTTTCCTCACCATCAACAAAAATCTTAGTGGTACGGGCCGTGTTATCGTGAACTAATGCCACATGTTGCCATTCGCCGGTCTTCATCACCAAAGGATCAGTTTTTGGACCTTGCCAGCCATTACCCGCATTTGTAAAGTTCCAAAGACCGCCAGACGCCAATACGTTTTCTTCTGTCAATTCTTCGTAACCATATACCCAAACACCATACTCACCATTGTTAAAGAACTCACCGGTACCATAACCAAATAATGAGCGTACCTTAACATCAAACTCGACAGTATAATCGCCTTGAGGTGTATAGTTAGGTGTAATTCGTAAACCTATTGCATCACTATCTTCACGATCCACAAAAATACCCATGGCATCAGCTACCAGCATTGTTTTGACAACACCTATTTTAGATACCAGCTGACTAGCTTTTTCATCAACCTGATCCTGGCGGTTTGCATTTTCTTTAGTAGCATTACCATCTTCAATCAGCTCATCAATATAAGCAATAGTTCCAATCGGATAGTCACCATCTGTTGTGCCTTCAGTTATTGTAGCTTTAAAAGCTTCCAGCTCGGTAATAGCATCATTTAATGCAGTATAATCCAGTACAATCTCAGGAGGTGTGCCATCCAGAAGCCATTCAATATCACCAATCATTTTGGCGGTATATTTACCAGTCACATCAGTAAAGCTGTCGCCTAAGTCTGTTTCTAATGGGAAGAAAGCCTCTAAGCCTTCTTCATCACCATTGATGACTGCATCTTTATTATCAGCAATTTGTTGTGCTGTACGAACACCATTCCATACGCGGAAATCACGAACCATTGTGTTACAAACTCTGTCCGTCCACATTGGACTGTTCCCTATTACAAATGGTTTATCAGCGGCCAATAAATGAGTATTACTGTTAGTTGCCACTTCAACACCATCGATATACATCACCTGGTTTGAACCATCGTTACTTAAAGCAACATGCATCCATTTTCCGGCTTTCATTGTGCCAGCACCAGCCTGGTTACCTGTATCAACCCAATTATTGTTACCAACCACTGTCTGGATATTACCATCGCTAAAATAACGAACGCCAAATCCACTGTCAGGACCGCTTTGCTCACACGAAAACAAGTTATTGGAATAGCCACGTGTATTAAGGTCAATAATGTAACATTCGATCTCTATTGTCCATGCCCCGTCTAACACAGGTTTAATATTATCTGAAATCTGAATGTAAGTATCAGGTGTTTGCTTTATCCATGGAATAGCAAGTGCAACAGTGTTATTCTTAAACTTGTTAATATAAATCTGTAGTTTATTTGCTGCATCAGCAATGTCATCCTGACTATCTGAATTGTCTATCTTCCACTTGCACCAGTTTACACATTCCTGTAGTTCCTGTTTAGCACCAGGTTTATAATCACCGGGATTACCACCTTCCTCAGATGTTGCAATCAGATTTTCAGCTTCAACAATTAATGCATCCAAAGAAGCTGTATCCCATGGACCACTTGTTTCATCATCTTCGCATGAAACAAATCCTATTGCCAATGCTGTTAAAAGCACTGATAAAAGTGTTATTTTATACTTATATAATTTTTTCATTACTATCCTGATTTAGTTGAAATTTGTACTCATTAGACCATTACTTTTGGTTTTAGTATCAGCCGTATCCCACCAAACTTTAATGTCCATTCTGTCTGTATCCTCTGAGCGCATACCTTCAGGCATATTTTCTTCATTCTGACGATGCTCATTATCAGGATATCTTACACGCTTCACCCATGTATTGGCAGCCACTGTTGAACTACCGCTTACACCTTCAAAAGGCAATGTAATATCCGGGTAGTCAGTACGACGAAAATCAGCCCATCCTTCAGGTCCATTAGGGAAGTTCGCAATCCATTTTTGAGTAATAATACGCTTCAAACGCGCCTCATTATCAGCAGTAAATGCTGGCAAACCATTAACATAGGTTGTAATTGCATCTGTCTCAACACCAACATAATTCATTGAAGCCTCAACACCCTCCTTATAAAGCAACTCAAAATCTCCTGAAGTCCATCCTCGTAAGGCAGCTTCAGCCAATAAGAATTTAACTTCTGAGAAGAACATAACAGGGCAATACATTTTATCAGCACCATTACCAACAAAATCTTCATAGCCGCCTTCAAGGTTGATGGTTGCATATATCTCTTTCGAATTGACCGGAACAATGTTATAACCATTTTCGATTCCACGGTACTCATCCTCACCTACTTCTTCCTTAGTTTTTGGAACCGCTTTATCATTCTCTGTTCGCTGATAAGCAAACCACATTGGCGCACGTGGATCTTCACCTGCTGTTGACTCTGAATATAAGTAGTCTGACATGGTTTTGGACATACGAATGTTATTCCATGCCCATGCCATTTGGTGTATGTAATCGTACCAACCTTCACTCCACATAGGAACACGTGCCACATCATCATTACTCATTAATAAACCTCCGGGTCC
>JAKSBD010000406.1 GCA_022361295.1 Bacteroidales bacterium | reverse complement strand
GTTAATGTTTCAATTAAAACAGCTGTTTGAATGGTCATGTGTAAAGATCCCATGATGCGAGCACCTTTTAAAGGCTTTTCTTCACCATATTTTGCACGAAGAGCCATCAAACCCGGCATCTCTTTCTCTGCAATTAAAATTTCTTTTCTACCGTAATCAGCCAGACTCAGGTCAGCTACTTTATAATCAGCCATAACTGTTATTTTATTTTTTATGGTTTTCTATTTAAAAAAGGACTACAAAAGTAGTAAAAATGTTTGAAAGCTGATATGACTAGTTATTAAGAGATAGCTATTTACAGGGTCAATAACAGCTTACATTTAAAAAGATTGTGATCTAGAGATTTTCAACAATAGCACGTATAACAAATTCATCCTTTTTAAGCTGCGCCTTTAAGGCATCAACATTGGCAAACTTTTGCTCGTCACGCACCCGCTCAACAAACTCTAATTCAATTTCTTCAGAATATATATCGCGATTAAAATCAAAAATATGAACTTCTAAGGAACGGTGATCGACATTGTGGTTAACTGTTGGCCTATAACCAATATTAAGCATGCCTCCATAGTCTTTACCTTCTACACGTACTTTAACGGCATACACTCCGTCAGGTGGAATTAGCTTATATGGCTCTTCCACCTCTATATTGGCTGTTGGATAGCCTATGCGACGCCCCAATTGCTGACCTCCGACAACGCGTCCGGACACAGCATATTCATACCCCAGTATTCGATTGGCAGCTTTCATTTCGCCGGCTAAAAGATGATTACGAATATCAGTAGAGCTGGTTTGCATGCCATCGGTCAACACTGCTTCAACCAGTGAAATAGTGAAGCTATATTTCGTGGCAAATCCCTGGTATTCTTCGTAACTGTGCTGTCGCCCTTTACCAAATCGATGATTATAACCCACCATTAAATGATGTATATTGAGCTTGTCAATAAGAATTTGCTGAATAAACTCTTCTGCTGTAAGGTTCGCCAGTTCTAATGAGAATGGTATTAATACCAGGTGGTCAATTCCCAGCTGGCCAAACAATTTAGTACGTTCTTCGGGTGATGTCAGAAAACGCAGTTTATCCGCATCCTGCTTCAACACCATGCGTGGATGTGGCCAAAATGTGATGACAACCGACTCTCCGCCAACTGCTTTAGCCATATCAGTTAGCTGTCCCAATAATACGCGATGCCCCGTATGAACACCATCAAACATACCAATGGTAATTACCGGCTTATGCGCACTAAATGTTGAAAAATCGGAATGTACTTTCACAAAATTAATTTTCCGCAAAAATACTATAAAGAGGCAAGATTAAAGACGAAAGGCAAAAGTTTTATTATTATCGAATTGAAATCAGAGGCGCAAAAACTCCATAAGTACGGAAGAAAAATTCCATACGTACGGAAAAAAACTCCCTACGTACGGAAAAATATTTCCATACGTAGGGAATTAAAACTCGTTCTTATCGCGCATAACCACCTATATATGTGCACATTAAAAATCCATTATTTCCTTTAGTTTTTTATAGCCTGTTCGGCTTACCTTTAATTTACATTCAGGACTAATAATTGCCAGGTAAGTATCTTTATCATATGGCTCCAGGCTTTTAATTCTACCGGCATTAACTATATAACTTCTATGGATACGAATAAACTGATCCGAAGGTAAATGCTCCTCGAAGTACTTCATGGTTTTTGATTTAAGAAAATGGCCTGTTTCAGAATGTAACATCACATAATCATCTTGTGCTTCAATGTAAAGCAACTTTTCCAAATCAATAACTTCAAGCTTGGTTCCTTTTTTAACCACTATTCGTTCAAGCTTTTCCTCCTTCGCATCTTCCATTTGCTCAATCTGCTCCTTGTTGGATTGTACACCCTTTTGCAGCTTACCTATCACCTTACGAACGGCATCATCGAATCGTCCTTCATCAAACGGCTTTAAGAGATAATCAACCGCATTAAGTTCAAAGGCTTTAAGAGCATACTGGTCATAAGCTGTTGTAAACACCACCTGCAATGGCTCATCGATTACTTCGAGTAACTCAAGGCCTGTAACTTTGGGCATTTGAATATCCAGAAACAATATTTGAGGTTGAAGCTCCTTAATGGATTTAATGGCTTCGAAACCATTAGCGCACTCACCTACAACTTTAATATTAGTATACTTTTTTAAATAAGCCCGAATAATACTTCTGGCAGGTGGTTCATCATCAATAATCAGTGCTTTATAATTCATGGAATGCTCATTTGGTGGTTTGTGGTAATCGCATGGCGACTTCAAAATAATGATTCTCTTTATTGATTGTCAATAAATCGCTGCGATTATAAATTAATTGCAATCTATTGCGCACATTAGTCAAACCAACGCCGGCCCCTTTGCGTTGAATACCATCTTCTTCATAATTATTAATCACACTTATTTCCAAATCATTATCAACCATCCTGCAAAAGGTACGTATGGTTACCGGCTCTATACTTTCATAAACCCCATGCTTCACTGCATTTTCAAAAATGGGTTGCAGAATGAGAACAGGAACGAGTTGATTTTTACAATCCTCGGGTATATCCAGTTCACATAAAAGACGATCACCAAAACGCACTTTTTCAATCTCCAGGTAACGGGCAATATTCTTTAGCTCATCGCGAAGCGGTAAGAGCGCATCTTCATTCTTTTTAAGTGAATAGCGCATAAACTCTGACAATTTATTAATCATTGTCCGTGCCGCATCAGGCTCTGTAATAGTTAAGGCACTAACGCTGTTTAAGCTATTGAAGAGAAAATGCGGATTAAGTTGTGACTTTAAAGCATTTAACTCCGTCTCGCGCAACAAACGGTTGACGGTTTCATGCTGACGATTCTTTTCCTCCAGTTCATTGTAGAAAATAAGCATGTAGTAAATCATCACGAAAATCATGAAAATAAGACCGCCAACTGTTGCCCTGATGATTAAAGCATTTCTGTCGAAAAGCTGGTTAATTAACTCTTCAGAGAAAATCAGTTCCAGAAACTGATAACCTAGAAATAACCACATAAAAACAATTAATGCACCAACTAAAACAATTTGAAAGATGGTGTTTATCCTACCTTTCGACCGATCGCTATAGACAATAGGAAACCAAATGCTCAGCCCTAAGAAGAACATCAGTACATTAAAGGTCAGACTGTCGATAATGGCCAACTCAACGGGCAACTCATATATGATGACGTTGATGCCTGCATGAACCACGCAAACAATTAACCATACCAAAGCATACAGTTTAAAGATGCGTAGTTCAGAGAAAATCGGATGATTCATTATGCTAATTCGCTTAGTGATTAATATTACTTAGGATCAGATACTACGTATTTCGCCTCCGCCAAAAATAGCTGCCCCTTTGATAATTAGCGTTTTTGAAGGATCATTAGGTGTTTCGGAGAAGAAGTTACGCTTGTCGGCAAAGCCTCCGAAGATAGATACAACTTCTGTTTTCACATTCCAGTCACGCGGAACAATAATTTTAGACCCGCCAAAAACCATGGCGATATCAAGTACAGCTCCTTCAGGTGATAGCTGGCAGCGGTCCATATATACTTCGCCACCGCCAAAAATAGCTGTTATCTTACCTCCTTTAAAATTCGTTGATTCAACCTGTGTAACACCACCGCCGAATATATCAACCTCATCAATGTATTCATCTGCATTGGCGTTAATCATTTTACCGGGTGTTAGTTCTTTCCTTTTAATATAGAAAGTAACACCTGCCAGAATCAGAAATGCCGGCCAAAAGTTAAAGACATCTCTAAAGCTTATTCCTTCAATCAGGTGAGGTGCCATAAAAACGCCTCCGACTGCAAGTGTGACAATGGCTGTACTGTATTGCTTTCTAATTAGATTATAGACGCCAATAGCTATCAATATCATGGGCCATCTAAAAATAACATCACCAATCTGGTAGGGTATATATCCAAAATTATCAAGCAATAAAACTGCTCCGATTATTATTAAGAAAGCTCCCAGCAAGCCGCGCTTGTTATGTTTTGCTGCATCAACCATAATTATATCGTTTTAAGTTTCTACTAATTATGATGCTAAAGTAACGCGCCAGTCAGGAGTATAAAACAGAAATTCGGCGAAATGCGGAATAAGACCGATGAGCTGCGAAAAAGGACCTGCTCATCGGTAAAAGCACTATTCAGAAATAAACTTCATCAATTCACTTAGGTAGTAATTATAGTCTACCCCGCCAGGTGCTGAATTCAGACAGGTAATCACCATGTTTTTTGATGGAATAACAGTCACCCTCTGGCCACGATAACCATTGAAGAAATATACATCGGCCGACATATCCGGAATATTGATCTTTGAGGCATTTAACCACACCTGAGCACCATATTTGCCATTGGAACTTTTGGCTGGCGTTGTGCTGTACTTAACCCACCACTCAGGTAAAATTTGCTCTCCAAACCAATTGCCATTATTGAGGTACAACATCCCGAAACGGGTCCAGTCGCGTGCAGAACAATAACCGTAGGATGATCCGACAAATGTTCCGCTTGCATCTGTTTCAATATAACTATGCTGCATACCCAATTTACTGAATAAGGCCTTCTGAGGAAACTGGTAATAGGATTGATAATCGTCAAAGCATTGACGTAAAAGTCCCGATATAATATTGGTTGTGCCCGATGAATATTGCCAAACAGAATCTGGTTGAGATGCTAACTTTGGTGACGATGCATATTGAAACATATCACTTTTGATGTATAGCATCTCTGATACATCTGACAAACTTGTTTTGGAGTAATCCTCATTCCAGGTGAGACCACTGCTCATCTGCAACAGATTGTTAAGTGTTATTAAGTTTCTTTCGTCGTCTTGCCAATGGTCAATCAAAGCTTTCTGATCAACATCTAATTGGCCTTCTTTTACCAGTATTCCGGTTAAAGCAGCAGTAAGCGTTTTCGTCATGCTCCACCCTAACAAAGGCGTTTGTTCATCAATACCATCGGCATACTTCTCAAGAATTAACTGCCCATCTTTTACAATTACAACAGCTCTTGATGTGGATATAAATTGCTCATCGACAAAACGCTTTAAACCATCAAAATCAATGCCGTCCGGTATTGTATCAGCAATAACACTTCCATGCGGCCAGGGTAATGTATCATTGCTTACACGCGGTAAGGCATCACGTCCCTCAATGGGTTTATAACCCTTTGGAAATAGCGTTGCTCCTTTTCCCTCCTCAAAAACGGCAGTTTGTGAAACAAGTCCGAAGATGGTACTTTTAACCGACTTTGATTCTCTATCAATGGTATTGACAACTCTGTCAAATGGGAAAGATGTTAACTCCATCTGCTCCACTCTTTGTTGTGATTGACCTTCGACAAATACACCTGAGCAAAGCATTTTGGCAGAATAACCTGTTGCTCCGCGTAAAAGAGGATAAAGGATGAAAGCAATAGAAATAAAGGCCAGGATAAGAATAGCTCCCAGCCACTTAAGAGATTGTTTTAACCTGTTCATGATGATAAAGTATTTTGCTGCAAATTACTATCAGATAACAAAATAACTTTAGCAAAGTTTTAACTCAAAACTAAATTTAGTTCTTACCCCAACATTGCAAAAATCACATTACCTATTGAAAGATACAGGAACATGCCAATGATATCATTCATTGTAGTAATAAAGGGTCCGGTTGCAACAGCGGGATCAATTTTTAACTTATTTAACAGCAGTGGTACAAATGTGCCGAATAAACTGGCGAAGAAAACAACCGAGAACATGGACATTCCAAGTGTTATTGTCAGAGCCATTTCACCAACGAAAATGTAACTGTAGCAAAAAATCAGTATGGATAAGATACTTGCATTTAACAAGGCTAATCCCAACTCTTTTAATAATTTGAGCCAATTCGTTTCCAGATCCACAGACCCGGATGCCAAAGACTGCACCACAATAGCTGATGATTGCATACCTACATTACCCCCCATTGCGGCAATTAGCGGCATAAAAAAGGAAACCATAGGAAATTCATCAATCAAATCGAGATGCCCAAAGGCCACCCAAGAAGCCAATATACCGCCAGCCATACCTATTAAGAGCCAGGGTATACGAGCCCGCGTATGTTGCCACACGCTATCTGATGCCTCCACATCTTCAGTAATACCCGATGCCAATTGATAATCTTTTTCGGCTTCTTCACGAATCACATCTACCACGTCATCGATGGTAATACGACCTACCAGGCGACCTACAGAATCTACAACAGGCAAAGCCACCAAATCGTATTTATCCATAATGTTACTTACATCCTCAGCAGGCACATCCACTTTTACTGATATCACATCAGCATTATATATTTCTTTTACCAATACATCAGTAGCACTTAACAGCATGCGCTTTAGGGAAAGTGTACCTTTTAAAAGACCGTCACTGTCAACAACGTATACATAATATACTTCGTCAATTTCCTCTGCCTGTCGACGCATACTACGCAGACATGTAGGTACCCCCCAGCTCTCTTTTACTTTGATAAGCTCTTTGGCCATCAAACCACCGGCGGTATCTTCATCATAAGCCAACAGATCGGCAATATCACCTGCAGTAGATACATCCTCAATATGTGATAGTACTTCCTGCTGACGCTCATCATCCAACTCACCAAGTACATCGGCTGCGTCATCAGAGTCCATATTATCGATAAAGCGCTTTGCGATGATATCACTTGGCAGGCTGTCCAGGAACTTTCTGCGATCATCTTCTTCCAACTCTGTCAGCACATCGGCCGCCGTATCATCATCGATCAGGAAGTAAATAAATTTAGCCTCATCGATACTCAGCTCTTCATAAATCTCAGCAATATCGGCAGGGTGCAACTCTTCCATTAATTCTGAGATAGCCGTTTCATTTTTGGCTTCAATCAGTTCCTGAAGATTTTCAACGTACTCCCTTGTTAATTCAAAATTCACCATAATACAGAGAATTAGAGATGTTACTTAAGTGGATTTTTTTCGATCATACACGTCAACTCAATAAAGTCATCAACACTCATCTGCTCGGGACGACGTGTTAAGAAAACATGATCGGCTATTGCTTCTTTATTAAAAGGTATGGCTTTAAGGGAATTACGTATTGCTTTGCGTCGCTGGTTAAAAATGGCCTTTACCACCTTTACAAACAACTTTTCGTCGCATGGTAATTCCTTCACATCATTTCTGGTTAAGCGAATAACACCCGATTGTACCTTGGGCGGGGGGTTGAATACATGAGCACCCACCGTAAACAGGTATTCAATATCATAGAAAGCCTGCAAAAGCACACTTAACACACCATAAACCTTTGTTCCCGGACCTGCAGCCAGGCGTTCTGCCACTTCTTTTTGAAGCATACCAACTACTTCAGGTATCTGATTACGGTATTCAAACACTTTGAAAAATATCGGACCTGAAATGTTGTAAGGAAAATTGCCTATTAAGGCGAATGACTCTCCAAAAATTTCTTTTAAATCAAGTTTTAGGAAATCTTTGAAAAAGATGCGTCCGTTCAATTCGGGATAATGTGCCGTAAGATACTCAACTGATTCTTTATCAAGTTCAATAAGGTTTAAATCAATATCAGGGCGTTGAACCAGATATTGCGTTAACACACCTGTACCCGGGCCAATTTCCATCACCCGTTTTTGCTCTAATGAGAGACTATCAACTATGCGCTGGGCTATTTCTAAATCAGTCAGAAAATGTTGACCTAAGTGCTTTTTTGCTTTTACCATAACCCAATCTTGTTTTAAGGTGATCATTTACGGCTGAGGAATACCCGTTTTTGTATAAGGTTTACAAATTAGTATCTTTCGGCGCTATTTAGCGCGCAAAGGTAAAAAAACGTGCCTGAAAGCCGTTATGAAGATACCTAATTTTTTAAATTCGTTCAATCTGTGAAGAAATCAATATCCAAACTCGTCCAATTCATTCTGTTTCCTGCCATTGGTATATTCATTATTTACCAGCTATACAAAGATCAGAATGCTTCTGAGATTGCCGAGGCTTTACGTAATGATGTTGATTACAGATGGATTGCCTTCTCTATTATTCTGGGCTTATTAAGCCATGTAAGCAGGGCAATGCGTTGGCAGATGCTGATTGAACCTGTTGAAAAAAAACCAGGATTAGTTAATACATTTTGTTCGGTAATGACGGGTTACCTGGCCAACCTGGTATTTCCACGTATGGGTGAGGTATCGCGCTGTGGTGTATTAAGTAAGTATGAGCGCTTATCTTTTACCCGCGTAGTAGGAACAGTTGTTGCGGAGCGCCTGACAGACTTGTTCATGCTTATATTAATCATGATAACAGTGCTTACCCTTCAATTTGATTTTCTGGGTGGATTTCTTCTAAAAACACTTAAACTGGATTCACTTGGCGAGATATTTTTATCTCCCCTATTTTATGGATTCATCATTTTGGTAGGTTTATCCCTATTTCTTATTAAGCGGTATGCTAAGCAATATCGCGCACTGATGTTTTTAAAGAATCTGATGGTTAAGTTTACCGAAGGTGTCAGTTCCATCAGAAAAATTAAGAATAAACCGCTTTTTATTATTCATACTCTTTTTATCTGGACCATGTATTTCCTGATGATCTATGTGTGTTTTTACAGCATGCCGGCTACATCGTCTCTGGGAATAAATGCAGGTATTACTATTCTGCTCACCGGTAGCCTGGGCATGGTTGCTCCTGTTCAGGGCGGAATAGGCGCATGGCATTTTATGGTTATTGCCACCCTTAAACTTTACGGTATTCCAAATGCTGATGGTGGTGTTTTTGCTTTGGTTGTGCATGCCGCTCAAAATTTAATGATTATTGGTGCAGGTCTGCTGGCTTTTGGAGCCCTACCAATCATCAATGGTACAAAAAATGAAAAAAAGGTATTGGCAACAGATAGCTAAGGCACTTCTTCTTTTGTGCTCTGTATTAGCTTATGGGTATATTATCCGGAAGCTTGTCAATTTTGAGCATTGGGAAATTTTACTCAGTTCGTTTAAATTTTCAGGAAACACACTTCTTTTTATCACCTTGCTGACTTTATTATGGTTGCTTAACCTTGGCTTTGAAACAAAGAAGTGGCAGGCCTTAATGCACCCTTTTGTATTATTAAGTTTCAAGGATGCCTGGCAACAGGTTATGGCCGGCACAACTACAGCAGTGGGTTCGCCGGCACGCATCGCCGAAATGGGTGGGCGAATGGCCATATTACCCAGGCACCATCGATTGAACGCAGCTATAATGACAAGCATTGGCGGTATTATCCAAAGCTTCATTATTTTTTTCTGCGGAATACTAGCTCTTCTTTTCAATCCGGGTTTAGCAGAGCAACTTAATTTTCCATTTGATTTTTTCGAAATATTATTTGGTATTACAGGAATTGTAAGCCTGCTACTTATTGCAATCAGGTTTATTTTTCCCCATAAATTCAAATACTATTTTCGTATTATTCTTAGAACAGATAAAAGAGCACTATTAAAATCTCTTTTCTGGACATCATTGAGGTACCTAACTTTCATCATTCAATTTTATTTCTGGTTACATCTATGGGGTTTATCTTCAGAAATAGCTGGTTTTATTGCCTTATCAGCCATTTACTTTTTTGTGATAACCATCATTCCATCTCATATATTGGTTGATATGGGTATCAGAGGAAGTATTGCCATTCTTCTTTTTACACCAATCTTCTCAAATACTCCATTAATACTGGCGGCTGCATTTTGTTTGTGGTGCACCAATGTTATTATACCAACATTGATTGGCTCATATATTCTCGTACGACAAAAGCTAATAAAACAGCGAGTTATGGAAAAAGAAACATAATACCTTTACGTTTTTTTAGAAATCTGCTTATCTTAGGTGCTTCATACTATTTGTTAACCTGAACAAACCTTGTAATGGAAAACTACATTCTTTCATTAATCAAAGAGAATAACCGTGTTATTGTACCTAATTTTGGCGCTTTTATAGTAGCCAAGGAAAATGGTTTTTCGGTCTTATTTAATAACTTTTTGAGTTTCAACGATGGTCTTTTAGTTGACTACATTGCTGAAAAGGAAAGTTTAAGCAGAGAAGAAGCCGAGAAAAAGGTTGATGAGTATGTTGTAAGCTTGAAACAGGAGCTTGATGATAATGGAAACTATTCTATTAAAGGTCTTGGAACATTTACAAAAGATGCAACAGGTATACTTCGTTTTGAACAAAGCGATGAACTGACAGAAGGTGGTACTACTTCTGAGTCAGTCAAAGAAGAAAAAGATACTGATGACCTGCTGGATATTGACAGTTCAAGTTCTCAGAAAGAAGATATTCAGGCACCTGTTGAAACACCAACTGTAGCAAGCAGCCTTAATGAATCTACTCCTATTGCAGAGTTTGAGGATGAAGCTACGCCTGATGAAGAAGATAAAAGGCCAGCAGCAGGCGCAAATGTTTTTTCTTCGGATGATGAGTCCCAAAACACTGAAGAGGAAGAAAAGGACCCGGTAGCGATTGCCAATAAATATTTGGAAGAAGACAATTCAAAACGCAATCGTTCAATAGTTATTTTTCTCTCTCTTTTTATATTGCTCCCTCTTATTGGGTTCTCTGTATATTTCTTTTTAATTAAAGATAACTCTCCGGCAAAAACAGAAAAACAGATAGCTGAAGTTCAGAAAGCAGAAAAGGTTGAATTAGAACCTGCAGCAGGCACCATAGAAGCCGGACCTGACACGGCTAAGCAACAGAAAGAAGATACAGAGATCATTGAAGAACCGGAGCCTGTGCCAGTAGCTGAACCTGAAGTATACAAACCACATCAGTTAATTGTTGGTAGTTTTAGCAATGAAATCAATGCAAATAAAATGATTGAAAAACTTAAGGAGAAAGGGTATGAGCAGAGCTTCTGGTTTATGCATAACAACCGCTACCTTGTTAGTCTCGAATCATTTGCAAAAGTATATGAGGCCCAGGCCCGCCAGGAAGAAATTCTAAACAGCGAGCGAATGGAAAGCTGGATAATTACAAAAAGAAAATAATTTAATAAGCCGGACATTGTTTCCGGCTTTATTTTTATGCAACTGCTTACTGCAATATTGCTTGTCCCTTTGTTTATTTATGCCATTAAAGTAATAGGCTGGTATCTTCAATGGACAAAAGAAGATTATTTCTCCGCTAAAGATGATAACGGAGGGGCACTTTCTCTCGTCATTCCATTTAAAGATGAAGCCCATAACCTTGAACGGCTCATTAAATCTTTAAGAGCCCAAACAATTAAAAACTGGGAACTAATTCTTGTTAATGATCATTCAAGCGATAATGGAGCTTTGATTGCCAAAGAGCTCTTAAATAATTGTCCCTTCGATTTTCAGATTGTTAACGCTGAGAACAAAGGAAAAAAGGCAGCTCTTAAACAGGGTATTCATCTTGCTAAAAACGATATTATAGTCACCACAGACGCAGATTGCACGTTCCATCCTGACTGGCTAAAAACATTATGCTCATTTTATACATCAAGAGATGTTGATTTAGTTATAGCCCCAGTTACCATAAAGCGCACCACAGGCTTATTAAGTCGTTTTCAGCAAGTTGATTTCGCAGCACTTCAATTGAGTGGAGCAGCTGCTGCACTGCAGCATAAAGCCATTATGTGTAATGGTGCCAATATAATGTTTACAAAGGAATTGTATTTAAAAGCACAACTACAACCACACATTGCATCTGGCGACGACATGTTTTTACTTGAATGGATGAAAAGGCAAAATAATAACATTGCTTTTGTAAAGGCAAAGCAGGTATTGGTTGAAACGGAACCGGTTAATACCTATAAAGAGTTTCTCCAGCAACGAGCTCGCTGGGCGAAAAAAGCTCCACGTTATAAAGACAGGCAAATAATTACTACCGGCCTTATTGTAAGTACTGTTAACTTGCTCCTTTGTGCATTTTTAATAGGTGGTTTCTGGCTCCCATATTTGTGGCAGATTCTGGGTGTTTCGATGGTTGTTAAAAGCATTAGTGACTACATGCTACTTAAGTCAGGCAGTAATGATCTTAATTTCAATATCACTCTGTTTGAAGTATTGTTTCTGCAGTTAATCTATCCCATATATGTTGTTTCGGTTCTAATATATCCTGCGTTTAATAAAATTCAATGGAAGTCTCGCAACATTTAATTTACTGTTAATATCAATATTACATTGAAATGCAGGTTATTCTTTTGTTATAATAAGATTTTAATAGACTGAGTTCGACATTAAATTTAGACAAACATCGTCTTAGCTATGGCTACGACTCACTTCTTTTTCCTAGTCTAAACTGATAAAACTTATTGGGTATCACAAAATAAAACGGGTATAAGCGCAGTATTCAAAGCTAAGTTTTACTTAACAAACAATTCATTCATATTTCAAACTTGTCCTCTTCACATTGAATACATTTGCTGTTCAACATGAGAGTAACAACCTGTGAAACTAAGTAAACAACTATTTTTGTGGATTTCTCTGGTATTGGCAACAGCAATACTTCTTACGTTTTTGCTGGCAAACAGATATATAAAAGAAACCCGCAGAATAAATGAGAATAAGGAATACATTACTGATTTGAAACTAAAATACCTCAACAGTAGTGTACTAATCAGCAATTTTTTGTCAATTGAATCGGTAAATCCCCAGTTCTTCCGATCAGGTAAAAGCCAGTTTATACAGCAAAAGTATAAACAAGATTCGTTGATATATGACACCTTTAATTATTTAAAGGAAGAATACCGGAATAATACCCAGAGAAAAGCAGCAATTGCGGTTTTAGAGGATAACATGAACAGGCAGGAGCTACTTTTTACTAAGATGGTTCATAAGGTATGGGAACGAGGTTATAAGGATTTTGGTTTAGTAGGTCGTATGCGACGTCATGCACATAACCTGGAGTCATTTCCTCAGCTCGACAAAGAGCTCCTGTTAAGTCTCAGGAGACGAGAGAAGGATTTTATAATCAGACATGAACCTCAATACATCAATAACTTTGATTCAATAATGACGCAGATCAGAAATAAAGTTCATAACAGCATTATTGATTCAGGAGTTCAAAATAACTGTAATGAAGTGCTGCTTTTGTATTCCAACTGTTTTCATACTTTAGTTCAACTGGATACTGAAATTGGCATTCACAACAACACAGGACTTAAAGCCGAACTGGACTCTTCTCAGTTTGAAGCTCAAAAGAAGTTTGAACAGTTGCAAACCATGATTGATCAGGATGTTGATGATGCCTTCTTTAAACTTAAACTCTTTTTCATATTAGGCACGATCATCTTGTTTGTATTTTGTCTGTCAATCAGCGCACTGCTATCGCGCAAAATTTCAAAACCTTTAACTGGTTTTGTGCAACACCTTAAAGTCATGAAGCAGGGTAATTATGACAAAGTGCCTGAACTTGAAGTGAAGCAATATTCCTATGAAATTAAAATATTGTATGAGGCCTATAACAGTTTATTACAACAACTTGCTATACATGATAATGAAAAAAATATATTAATCAATAAGCTATTATCCAGTGAGGAAAAGTACAGAAATATGGCTGACAGACTTCCTCAAAGTATTTTCGAAACCAACTCAAAAGGGCAGTTCAAATACGTAAACAGTCATTGGAAAAAATCGTTCGGCTATAAAGAAACCGATCTTGGCAGTAAAATTACGCTTGACAGTCTGATTATTACAAAGAAGCACAATAGGGAGCAAGCACGAATAAATGAAGTTGCTGCCAAGCGCAAAGATGGGAGCTGGTTTCCGGCGTTGCTTTATACCGATGACATTATTATTGATGGTCGGATAAACGGTGTGCGCGGGGTTGTCATTGACATCTCAGATCGTTATCGTTACCTGAAAATGCTAAAGACAGAGCGCAAAAAAGCTTTGGCTGCAGATAAGTTAAAATCTGCCTTTATAGCAAATGTTTCGCACGAAGTCCGAACACCATTAAATGCTGTATTAGGTTATAGCCACTTATTAAAGGACAGGCTTCGTGACCACTTTGATGATGAAGGTTTTATCAGACAAATAATTGCCAATGGCAATCAACTCCTTCACTTATTTGATGATATAATGGATTTTTCGCTGATTAAAACAGATCAGTTTAAAGTTAACCGGATTGAAATTGATGTAAATAGTTTACTCCATAGTCAGCAAACACTCGTTTCAAATATACGGGCAACGATTAATAAACCAGACTTAATAGTTAACTTCATTAAACTGCCCAATACAACATTTATAGAAAGCGATGCACAACGCATTAACACGATATTCAGACATTTGATACAAAATGCGTTTAAATTTACCAATAAAGGGCAGATTGATATTGGCGCTTACGAAAGCGAACATCAGCTTATCTTCTTTGTAAAAGATACAGGAATGGGTATTTCCAAAGATGAGCAGCAAGTAATATTTGAACCATTCAGGCAAATTGACGAAGGCCTGGCACGATCATACCAGGGTGCTGGTATTGGTCTTGCACTTTGCAAGGCTTTGACCACTACATTGGATGGTCACATATGGCTTGTTTCTGAACCTGACGAAGGATCAACTTTCTACTTTAGTTTACCGATAGCGAATAACCAAACAGAAATGATGAAGACTAAATGCACACCTTCTGAAAGCCTTGTATAAACTCCAACCTCCATTCATATACAAAAAAAGGCAACTTTGAAGCTGCCTTTCTATCTTATAATTTGGGTGAATATTAGCTTGCTTTGAGGCGTGCCATATTAGCATGCTCCATTTTCTTTTTAGCGAAATCAAGTGAAATAACCAGTTCTTTCACATCATCTGAAGGTGCATTAAACATGGCATCCATCATAATTGTTTCGCAGATTGAACGCAGACCACGAGCACCAAGCTTAAATTCAACAGCTGTATCCACAACATACTCCAGTACTTCGTCATCAAATTTCAGCTCAATACCGTCGATCTCAAACAGCTTTTCATACTGCTTAATAATTGAGTTCTTAGGCTCTGTTAAAATACGACGTAAAATTTCACGATTCAGAGGCTGTAAATACGTTAACACAGGCAAGCGTCCGATAATTTCAGGAATTAAACCAAATGATTTTAAATCCTGCGGAGCTATGTATTGCAACAGGTTTTGTGCATCAATTTTTTCAATTGATTTGCTGGCCATATAACCAACTACTTTGGTATTTAAACGCTGAGCTATTTTACGCTCAATACCATCAAATGCACCACCACAAACGAACAGTATATTTTTGGTATTTACCGGAATCATTTTCTGCTCAGGGTGTTTTCTACCGCCTTGCGGTGGTACGTTAACGACAGAACCTTCCAATAATTTTAGTAAGCCTTGTTGAACCCCTTCACCTGATACGTCTCGTGTGATAGACGGGTTGTCACTTTTCCGGGCAATTTTATCTATCTCGTCAATAAAAACAATTCCTTTTTCAGCGGCCTCAACATTGTAATCGGCGGCCTGTAACAAACGAGTCAGAATACTTTCAATATCCTCGCCTACATAACCGGCTTCAGTCAAAACAGTCGCATCAACAATGGTAAATGGCACGTGCAACATTTTTGCAATTGTGCGAGCGAGCAATGTTTTACCCGTTCCTGTTTCACCTACCAAAATAATGTTTGATTTTTCAATCTCAACTTCATCCGAACTGCTTTTTTGCATCAAACGCTTGTAGTGATTATAAACAGCTACCGACAAATATTTCTTAGCCGCTTCCTGACCAATAACATATTGATCCAGGAAATTTTTAATTTCTAACGGTTTTAAAAGCGTTATCTCATCTACATCAAACGAATTCTTCTTCTTAACTTCTTCATCTAAGATGGAATGCGCCTGTTCAATACAGCTATCACAGATATGTCCAGAAACACCGGCAATCAATAAATTAGTGTCTTTTCTTTCTCTACCGCAAAATGAACATTTATCCATATTTCTTTCCCTAGTAAAAAACACGAATGCAGAGTCAACCAAATAGCTGATTCTGCATCGCTTGTAATTTTTAAATTAGCTTATTTACCCGAATTACGAACCAGAACTTCATCAATCATTCCGTATTCTTTAGCCTCTTCGGCCGTCATCCAGTAATCGCGATCAGAATCTTTCTCTACCTTCTTAAAGGTATTACCTGAGTGATCAGCAATAATAGTATATAATTCTTTCTTTAATTTTCCAATCTCACGTGCTGTAATCTCAATATCTGATGCCTGTCCCTGAGCTCCTCCCATTGGTTGGTGAATCATTATACGAGAGTGTTTCAAGGCTGTTCGTTTACCTTTCGTACCTGCAGTTAACAACACTGCTCCCATCGAAGCTGCCATACCTGTACAAATGGTTGCAATATCAGATGAAATGTATTGCATTGTATCGTAGATACCTAGTCCCGCATATACCGAACCGCCTGGCGTATTAAAGTAAATCGAGATATCTTTAGAAGGATCAGCCGACTCAAGATAAAGTAACTGCGCCTGAATAACATTGGCCACATAATCATCAATTGGCAAGCCTAAAAAGATGATTCTATCCATCATTAAACGAGAGAAAACGTCCATACTGGCCACGTTTAACTGTCGCTCTTCTATAATTGTTGGAGATATGTAACTGTTTGTTACCGATGTATATTGGTCTAATGCAAGGCTATTGATGCCTAAATGCTTAGTTGCGTACTTTTTAAAATCTTTTGGATCAATCATTTTCAAAAAATTTTTGTTTGAATGTGCTAAATTAACAATTTACTGCGAACTATCTTATAAACTAAAGATATATGCGTAATTCTTAACACTTATTGTGTAATAATAGTTTAAATATAGTCGATATGAATTCAACAGAACAACATGCTTTTAAGTTCCAATCGATAAAACCTCACGGGTGACCAGCTCTTCCAACCAGGCATTACAATAAGCATATTTGTGTGCAAAATAATGAATAAGATGGCATGATAGCTTTATGTAGATTGAAATTTAATTGGATCAGTGTTCAAAATCGAATTAGTTCCATAAAAAAAGCCCCGAAAATCGGGGCTTTATATCATGAACTGTAATTTCGGGGCTAAACCCTAATCAATTACTTAGTTTCAAACAATTTATTGAAGTCGTCGCGAGAGATTTCTTTCTCTTCTACCTTTACAGCTTCCTTGATAAATGCAATTACTTTATCCTGCATTGCACCTTCTGCCATTTGACGACGTTGCTCTTCTTGCTTAATCATTTCCTGAGCATAGTTTTCAAGATGCTCATCAGGCACACTAGCTAAACCATACTGCATAAACTGCATTTTAGCCGATTTTTTAGCAAATTCGATAACATCAGCTTCTTCAACTTTAATCTCGTTGGCTTTGATGATGTTGTTACGGATTAACTGCCATTTTAAATCTTCTAAGAAACGTGGCATCTCTGAATCAATTGTTTCAGGATCTAATTTCTCGTTATCACGATTTGTAGCTAATAACCAACGCTTAAGGAATGCTTCAGGGAAATCAACCTTAACTTTACCCATTAATTTCTCTTTTACATCAAGAGAGAAACGGTATTCGGTCTCCATTTCAAGATTCTTAGCTATATCTTCGTTGATACGGGCATTGAATTCTTCTTCAGAGTTTACTGTTCCTTCGCCAAAAGCTTTATCGAACAATTCCTGGTTTAATTCAGCCTCTACAAACTCTGTAACTTCTGTAATTGTATATTGGAAATCACCTGATAAAGCTTCTGCTTCTTCCTTGGTAATCTTCAACATGTGAGAAATCTCAGTATCATTAGGGAATGCTTTCTTAGGATCGAATACGATCACATCACCTGCTTTAGCGTCCATCAATTTAGCTTTCTCGTCTTCGTCTTTAACGATTGCCATTGATATCACAACATCTTCAGGAGCAATACCATCTTCTTTTACTTCACCGTTTTCTAATTGAGCAAAATTACCTTTTACCAAAGCTTTCTCCGAAACTGCATCTACAACTTCAGACTTTCCAAAACGACCAGTAACTGAATCTTTTTGTTGTTTAAACATCTCTTCTGAGACTTCAACTTTGTAGTAAGGTAATTTAATGCGCTTGCTTAGGCTTAGCTCAACCTCTGGTGCAATTGCCACATCAAATACGAAGTCAAACTTGTCAGAGTTATCAAAGTCGATTAACTCCTGAGTTTCTGATGGAAGAGGTTCTCCCAAAAGATCCAGTTTTTCTTCTACAATGTAGTTGTGAATTTTTTCAGAAACCAGCTTGTTCACTTCATCAGCAATAACAGCTTTTCCGTACATCTTCTTAACAACACCCATTGGCACTTTACCGGCACGGAAACCCGGCATATTAACACGCTTACGGTAGTCTTTAAGAACGTTATCAACTCGGCCTGCGTAGTCCTCTTTCTCAACAGTTAATTTAATAACCGCATTCAATGCATCAATGTTTTCCTTTGAAATATTCATTTCCTAAAGATTTAAAGTGAACCGCTCCTCGTAAGTTTACTCGAAACCAATTGAGGATGGCATCTATTTAACTTCACAATTTGTACAAAATTAGAAAACCGCCTCTCCACCGAATTAAATCGAAAGTGAGGCGGTTTTTGTGCGGATGAAGGGACTCGAACCCCCACGCCCGAAGGCACTAGATCCTAAGTCTAGCGCGGCTACCAATTACGCCACATCCGCATTTCTTAGTTTCGCGGTGCAAAG
>JAKSBD010000390.1 GCA_022361295.1 Bacteroidales bacterium | reverse complement strand
TGAGAACTAAATAGTACTTAAAGGTATCTGAAGCCTGTATTTTAATCGAATATGATTAAAACACAGGCTTTTTTATGTGTTTTCAAACATGCTTAAAGAACTAAAAAGTGAGTAAAAAGCTAATTGAAGGGGTGTAAAAGCCAGAAAAAGAAGTATATAAGCATGAAAAGAATAAAAAAGTGTGTAAAAATTTAAAAAAATTGCTTTTATAGATATTTTTTGTAGATTTGTCATAGAACTTTAAAATTTGCAAGTGCATCTAATTTTTATGTCGATATCTAGAATGTGAGTGAAAATCGTTGTTAGAAGAGTAATTGTTTTGTGCAGAGAAGAAGGTGATTTGATGTAAGATAGGTAATTGACTAAAGTGAAATCAGCACAATTTTTTATACCGCTGTGTTCGAAGAAATGTAATTTTTTAGTGATTAAAATAAGAAGTATGAAAAACATCAATCTTAGAAACCTGTTCAGGTATTTAGTAGCAATTTCATTCATTGTTTCATTGGGTTGTTCTTCAGATGATTTGCCTTCTGTTGATGAGGTAATTGTCAATGAAAACTCTAAAATAATAGGGGAAACTGCTATTAGAGTTGGAGGAAAAGCGACTTATATGTTAAATGTTCCTGGGGCAAAGGACTATCAATGGTCTTTTCCAAGTAGTGCACCTGTGACTAATGAGAGTAAAGATATGCTCCAGTCAACTTTAACCTTAAAAGGAAAGGATGAAGGGAAATTTAGACTTTCAGTAAGCTATTCCGAAGAAGGATATCCTGATTGGCAGGAAAAATACATAACCGTTATAGTTTATGAATAATACAGGTTATAAATAGTTAGGAATCAACTTTATTCTGTATCTCCTTTGGCATTAAAAATGATTAACGTTTTTATTTGTTGGAGGAGATTGTAAATATTGGTAATAATGAGATTTCGTTGCTTTCTTTTTCTTGCTTTCTTTGTTATTTCGACACAAGCGCAACTTATTGGAACAATTACTGACAAAGAAACAGGGATGTTATTGTGTGATATTCCAGTTGTAATTGTCAATACAACTAATAATGACAAGAATATTGTTTATTCAGATAGTTTAGGTGTTTATTTCAGTAAATTAAAACATGATGGGTTATTTACCGTGAGTGTTTGTGCTATGGGTTATCAAGAAGTTTACTTTGATAATCTTGCTCTTAGTTCAGCTCTGGTTAAAAACCTAGATATTTCGCTGGAGAGAAAATATTTTTCTTTGGAAGAAGTTGTTGTTATTCCGTCTGCTTGGGGGGTGGATAAAGTCGGGGGTATTAGTAGCTATGAAATTAATCCGCATATAATGAACCTTACTGTCGGAAGTTCTTACGATATATTGCGCAGTGCAACACTGATCCCTGGTGTGAGTAATACATCTGATGCTAGTAATGATTTAAACATAAGGGGAAATTCACCTTTTGGAATTAATTGGTATGTTGAGGATGTTCCCGTTGTTTCTCCAAACCATTTTACTGATAATAATTCATCCGCTGGTGTATTTAGTATTTTTGATTCATGGGGAGTTAATAAAGCTCAATTATTTGTAAGTGCTTTTCCTTCGGAATATGGCAATGCAATCTCAGGTATACTGAATACGGAGTTGAGAGTAGGAAATCTTCAAGAGCTACAGGGGAGTGTAAATGTCAGCACAATTTCAGCGGGTGGCACACTTGAAATGCCAATTGTGAAAGATAAATCTTCTATTATTGGAGGTTTTAGGTATTCTTTTCCAACTGTCATACATAAGATATTTCCATCATATTCTGAAAAGTTAGGTACCGTGCCTGATGTACTTGATGGTTTTGTGAAATTTCATTCTGTGCTGAACCAAAATTTAAAATTGTCAATGTGGGCTATTGGTGGTAATAGTGATGCAGCTTTCGAGTATGTTACAGAAAATGAGCAATTACTATCTTTGCGACGTAAAGGTGGTTCAATGTCTTCGGGTCTATCTCTGACTTATTCAAAAAGCTCATTTTCAATTAAAACTAATGCGTATACGTCTCATCGTAACAATCATGAATATGTTATAAATAAACATGTGATTGATTCAGAGGCGGGTTGGAGTGGAGTGAGTGCGAAGTTGACTTTTTTGAATGCTAATTCAAAAATTCAAATTGGAAGTGATTTTAAAAGACAATACTATAACCAGTATCGTGATATCTTTCCTCTAAACAGAGATAGTATTCATACAGCGTTTGTTAATGATTTCTCTACGTTTTTGACATATACCCATTATTTTAAAAGACAGCTCCAGCTACAAATGGGAGTGCATTACTGGTATAGTGGTATTGCGGAGCAGTATAGGGTCGAACCGAGAATGAAACTATTGAAATATTTTGAATCATTAGGAAGTGTCTCTTTGGGCTTTGGTGAGCATAGTGTTAATAGTCCAATTCAATATCTTTATTCATATGAGCAAGTGGGTGATAATGATGATGGGATAGTAATGAGGAACAAAGTTGATATACCATTGATGAAGAGCCGCCATTATGTTTTAGGTTGGGATAAGAAATACAATAATGGGATAAAAATAGGAAGCGAGTTGTTTTATCAACATATATATGATGCTTCGAATAAAGTGCTTAGTGAGGGTTATACTCATAATCCTTACTCTTATGGTGGAATTGCGTTAGGAGCACCATCAGTTCCGCCAACTGAATTTGCTACTGGGAGAAACTATGGAATAGAAATATCTGTTGATGCTCCGTTTAGCTCAAAAAGAATTTATTATTATTTAGCTGGAACTCTCTTCAATTCGGAGTATAAATTTAGTGATGGTGAATGGACTCCTACCTTATTTAATTCCAATTTTTCATTAACTAGTGCTTTTCGCAAAGAATTTATAGTAAATAAAAATTCAAAGCTCATAACTGGACTAAATTATTTTGCACAAGGGGGGAGGCGATATACTCCAATAGATCAGGAATTAACGGAGCAATATCAGCAAATGGTTTACAATGAAGGTAAGATTAATTCATGTAAGTATCCTTACTATGGACGTTTAGATTGCTCAATATCTCTAAATGCTTTTGTGAAGAAGTTATCACATTCGTTTACTATTGAGGTACAGAATGTGCTGAATAGAGAGAATGTTCTGGAACGTTATGAATATTACTCTGCTGATCCTGTTGAAGTTAATCAGGTTATGAGAGTTTTGGTTTATAAGTATATCTTATCGTTCTGATTATGGAATAGGTAAAGTATTGTTGAAGTACCGTCTGGAGAGATGGTTTTGTCTTCTGTAATAAGTACTGTCATTGACAGTCTGATAAACTGGTATTTTTAATGGGTTTCACGGTTTGGCATTTTGTCGGTATTCTACAAGAAATGTGGTCAAAGTCAGATTCTTTCCATATCAATACATTTTCTCCTTTAATCAACAGTTTAATATAATTTATCAATACAGCACGTGTTATTTAAACAAAATATTTAATTTAGTAGTCACTAATCGGAATAGCCACCTCAGGGGGAGAATCATTAAGGGGTGGAATCATAAAGGAAAATTTTAGGTGTTCGCATGTAGGTGCGGATATGTATATAGTCGTTTATAAACGTTTAATAAGTTATATGCTTATAAGTGTTTAATGAATGGAAATGTCGCTCTTTTATAGGAAAAGAATTGGTAAGTGATATAAGTAAGTTACGTACAAAAAAGCAGATTAACCTAAAAAAAGTATATGGTACGAGAAAAATTTTTACAGACATTGAATGAAACAATTGATGTAAATCCAAGGTTTTCATTTACCGATTTCACAATTGAGCAAAAGAAAACAACAAGCGATAGATTAAGTACAATTGTTAGAATTCAATACAATTATGAGGATAAATATTGCATGGTTATTAATATCCCTGATAGTCGTGTAAAGTTTAAAAACAGATTTGATGAAACTGAATTAGATTATCGAATCACTTGTGAAATATCACCTGGAGAACTGGAATTAATTGAAAAAACTGATGTTCGAGGAATCTCTGGAG
>JAKSBD010000397.1 GCA_022361295.1 Bacteroidales bacterium | reverse complement strand
TCATATAATTGGGTATAAAAAAAGATCGCCATCGGCGATCTCTTCTTCTGAAAAACTATTTTGAGCTTTGATACTCTAATTAAAATGCAGCGATAATTCCGTGAAAATCTTCTGCTTTAAGTGATGCTCCACCAATTAAACCGCCATCAACATCAGGATTAGCGAATAATTCTTTGGCATTTGAAGGCTTACAGCTACCACCATATAAAATGCTAGTGTTATCAGCTACTTCAGCACCATATTTGTCAGCTAATGTCTGACGGATGAAAGCGTGAATTTCCTGTGCTTGCTCAGGAGAAGCAGTTTTACCTGTTCCGATTGCCCATACCGGCTCATATGCCAATACAACCTTGCCGAAATCTTCAGCAGAAAGGTGGAATAAAGCTTCTTCAATTTGTTCTTTAACAACGTCAAAATGCTTTTCTGATTCGCGCTCTTCCAGTACCTCACCAATACAGAAAATCGGAGTTAAACCGTTAGCTAAAGCTAAATCTGTTTTTTCCTTTAAGATAGCGTTAGTTTCGCCATAGTAAGCACGTCTTTCAGAGTGACCTAAAATAACATATTGTGCACCAGTTGATTTAACCATAGGAGCTGAAATTTCACCAGTGTAAGCACCGCTAACTTTATCAGCACAGTTTTGAGCAGCAACGCCTACTAAGTCTGCATCTACTGTTTTAACAACTTCTGTTAGGTGAATAAAAGGAGCACCTAATACAACTTGACAATTAGGCTTGTTTGCCTTCAAGATTTCATTCACTTCTTTGGCTAATGTCACACCTTCTTCCAAAGTGTTGTTCATTTTCCAGTTCCCTGCAACAATGTTTTGTCTCATTGATAAAAATTTAAGTTTACTTTAATTTGAATATTATGACAATCGCTCCTGTAAGTACAATAAAACTAAGCCAAAGCCAGGTTTTATCATTTTTACTCTGCAATGCCTGAACCGAATGTGAAAGTGGGTTCATTAACTGGCTTGCATCGGGCAATTGGGTATGATTGTATTTAGCTATTACGGTTCCGTTTTGAATAATTACCAATCCAGGATTGCCCCTGACAATAGTCTTAAGGGTAGTTTCATCACACATGGCATATTCAAAAGCGGCCTGGTGTTCCAGATCGAATTTAAAGCAGGCATCTGCTAATGATGCTGTGGCGAAATAAAATAAATTGTTGTGCTTAAAAGCAGTATTCTTTAATTCAATCAACTGCTTGATATTCTTAGTGGTGGCTTTTCCCAACTGTGGGGCTATTGCCAGAAAAACAGTCTGCTCATTGTTGATGATTGCATCTGTTAAATCATCACCATCAGTCGATTCAAAATTAAGAGCTGCGATTGGCGGTTGATAGCCTTCGCGAATCACCTTTGTTTTGCTGTCAATAAATACCCATGTGCTGTCATTATAAGGGTAATCATCAACGCCAAACTCTTTCTTTACGCCATCTTTTTCAAGAATAAATGTTGTTTCATACTCACCTTCATCAGCACCTTCAGGTATACTCATATTATCAGGAATATTGGCCCCGATATGATATGGTCGAAAATCAAGAACGGGTAAATAATAAATGCTATATGCTGAAATTCCAACACAAAACGATATACTTAAAAAAGTAAGTAAATGTTGGCGTATAGAAGGCAATGTACATTTATATTTCTCTTTCTGATAATAAACAATCAAACTGAAAGGTAGTATGATTAAGTTTTTAATGAATGTTTCCCAGTTACTTAGTTTGATGGCATCGCCAAAACACCCGCAATCTGATACTGGTTCAAAAATGGCAATAAACAGAGTGATGATTGTGAAAACAACCATAAAAAGGAGCGCAGGTAAAGCAACCCGTTTAATTTTAAAACCAATTAAAAGATGAAAGCCCAAAATGAATTCAACCGACGATAGTGCGATTGAAAGTATAGTTGCAATGCCTTCTGTGTCGTGCAAGCTTGCAACTTCAAGGTATTCGGCTATTTTAATGGCACCTCCTTTGGGATCAACAGCTTTTACAAAACCTGAGAATAAGAATACCAGACCTGTTAATATTCGACTTATTACTCTTAGCATCTGAATGATGGTTTATTCATTGTCAGTATCATCCGGAAATTCCAATTTGATTAATGCAAAGATGGCATAATTTATCATGTCCATATAGTTTGCATCAATACCTTCTGAGATGATTGTCTGACCTTGGTTATCTTCAATTTGTTTAGTGCGATGTAGTTTCATTAATATCAGATCAGTAAATGAGCTGATCCGCATTTTGCGCCAGGCTTCATCGTAATCATGATTTTTGTTTTCCATCAATGATTTTGAAGCATATATATTGTCCAAATACATTTTTAAAGCCTCGTCATGATTCATTTCAGGCTGATCGGCTGGTTTTAGCTCTAATTGTACCAATGCCATAGCACAATAATTAACTATGCCAATAAACTCATCCCGAATACCTTCATCAACCTTTGAAGTTCCCTTGGTTTCAATGCTCCTGATGCGTTGTGCTTTAATAAATATTTGATCGGTCATACTCGAAGAGCGAAGGATGCGCCAGGCTGTGCCATAATCTTTCATCTTTTTTTCAAAGATGTCTTTACAAATATTAATGACATGCTCGAATTGACTATCTGTTTTGGTCACTTGAATTTATTTTTAATGGAGGCGTAAAATTATCAAAAATTGATAAATATTGAGGTATAATTAATTAGATTCTGACAAATTTATGTCAACATTTGTAACAGGTTGGAAATAAAACTGCTAATTGGTAAGAAACAATTAAAAAATGGCTTTTGGCCGAAATCGGCCTAAAGGCTGCTGTGATGGAATAGTCCTTGCCAGAAGTAAAGTCCAGTCAAAAGTCAAGACGAATATAGTGTATTGTTTCTAAAAAAAAAAAAAAAAAT
>JAKSBD010000575.1 GCA_022361295.1 Bacteroidales bacterium | reverse complement strand
CTTCTTTTCGAACACTAAAGCGCTTTGCCCTGGGCTGTGATGTAACAGACCTTCAGCCAGTAATTTGCAGCTTGGTAATATAACGATAATAACAATATGCAGTCAGCGGACTTTTTGTTTCCTTTTTTGACTGTAGAAAAAAGGGAAAGCCCTTGCGGCGATCAATTGTCGATGAAAACATTTAACTTTAACAATTAAAAAATGATTTTAACTGACTAATGGACACACAAGAGATACTAATCAAAATCAGGAAGATTGTTCGTTCAATAGATATTGAATCCAAGAAAATACAAAAGGAATATGGCGTAAGTATCCCACAGGTATTATGCCTTAGCTACCTTAGAGAATCGGCTAACTACCAGGCCACACAAGGTGAAATACGTAAGTATGTCAACCTTAATTCCAGTACTGTCAGTGGTATTATTAACCGACTGGAGAAAAAAGGGTATCTGGCCCGATTACCTAAAGCGGGTGATAAGCGCGTAGCTAATATTGTGCTGACATCAGCAGGCGATGAACTATTAAAAACCATTCCTCCTTTGCTACACGAACAATTATCTGAACGTTTGGAAAAATTAAACGGTGAAGAATTGTCAAAATTAGAGGGTGGATTGGAATCATTGGTTGCTCTGCTGGATATCGATCAGGTAGATGCTTCTCCTATTATCATGTTAAAGATTGATAATGAGCAACAAGGAGAGTTGGATTCTGAAGTGGAATAAGTAAGAAGTAGCATAAATTTATTTTATCTGTTATGGCATGAAAATGCCGTAATTAGGATATCTCTTGTTTTTTATCTAATTTTGTTCGCATAGAAACTATTTAACGATTAGATGATTTATAATGAGATTCAGCAAGAGATCGAAAATAAAATTGAAAAACCAGGCGAAGCTTCCAGATGGAAAGACTGGAAGTGGCAGCTTAAAAATTCCATTCGCAATCTAGAAACCTTTGAACACCTTACGGGCATAAATTTCAACAATACGGAGCGTCAAGCTCTAAAAGAAACCTTTCAGAAATTTCCATTATCCATTACGCCCTATTATCTTTCTTTAATTGATCAGAATAATTACCGCAACGACCCTGTTTTTAAGCAGGCCTTTGGTGGTATTGAAGAATTATCTGTTTTAAAATCAGAAATGTCCGATCCTCTTTCGGAGGATAAAGACAGTCCTGTAGAGGGTATTACGCATCGTTATCCTGATCGTGTATTGTTTCATGTAAGTAACATGTGTGCCATGTATTGCCGCCACTGCACGCGCAAACGAAAAGTAGGCGATACTGATTTTGTGCCATCTAAAGAGCAAATGCTTAAAGGCATTGATTACATCAGACGAAATACACAGGTAAGGGATGTTTTGCTGTCTGGTGGTGATCCTTTTATGTTATCCGACGAAAAGATTGACTGGTTATTGACTGAATTAAGGGCTCTATCTCATGTTGAAATCATTCGTATAGGAACTAGAATGCCGGTTGTATTGCCATATCGTATCACCGATAAGCTGGTTTCAATATTAAAGAAGCACCAGCCATTATGGATTAATACCCATTTTAACCACCCCAATGAAATCACCAGCTCAGCTAAGGAGGCTCTCGCTCGTCTGGCTGATGGAGGCTTTCCGCTTGGTAATCAATCAGTATTGCTGGCCGACGTCAATGATTGTCCTAGAATTATGCGAAAGCTATTGCATAAACTGGTACAGAACCGGGTTCGTCCATATTATTTGTATCAATGCGACCTTTCTGAAGGACTATCGCATTTCAGAACTCCTATAGGTAAAGGTATTGAGATAATGGAGAGCCTGGTTGGACACACCAGTGGTTTTGCACGACCTACCTATGTAATAGATGCACCGGGAGGCGGAGGTAAGATTCCGGTGATGCCTAACTATATTATTTCATGGTCGACCAATAAAGTTGTTCTTCGCAATTACGAAGGCGTTATAACAACCTATAAGGAGCCGGATAACTACGACCATAAAATGTGCGACCACCAATGCGAGGATTGTACCCTGGAACTCAATATCAGTGAACGGGATGAATCGAAAGCCATTGGAATTGAAAAACTTTTATCTGATTCGTCAGATGTAATTTCATTAATACCTGAAAACAATGAACGTTTACAAAGAAGAGACGATAGTGAGTGATGTAGTAGAAAGTATTGGAAACGGTTCTTTGATACAACATGGTAAACACAATGATCGTGTTTACCTGATGAAACTTGATAAGCGTGATGCTACTATAATGCCTGTCCGTTTATCAAAAATGGCACGAGCAGAAGGTTATACCAAGATATTTTGTAAGGTGCCTAAGTGGGCGGCCCCTCTCTTTTATGCCAATGGTTTTATACTTGAAGCAGCCATACCACAGTTTTATAATGATGATGAAGATGTGTTCTTTATCTCTAAATTCCTTGATTTAGATAGGCTTCTGGGTGTTGAAAAAGACAAGTTGAATGGCCTGGGGAAGTTGCTTTATCAAAAAACAGAGGGAAAAAAGTTGCGCGATTCAAGTTATACTATACGGCCTCTGTCTGTTGATGATATTGACCAGATTGCACATATTTATGACGAGATTTTTGAAACATATCCTTTTCCTATTCATGATCCGGAGTTCATACTGGAGTCGATGGAGAACGATATTCACTATTTTGGTGCCGAGAAGAATGGGCAAATAGTAGCTGTGGCGGCAGCCGAAGTGGATCGAAAAGGGGGTAATGCCGAAATGACGGACTTTGCCACTTTGAAAGCGCATCAGGGTAATCGTTTGGCAACGTATATTCTGCAAACGATGGAGGCGGAAATGAGCAAACAGGGAATCACCTCTCTGTATACTATTGCCCGTCTTAATTCGCTGCCAATGAACAAAACGTTTTTAAGAGCTAGCTATCACTATGCCGGTACACTGATTAAAAACACCAACATTGCCGGTAGTATTGAAAGCATGAATATTCTTTATAAACACATATAACCTGATAAAACCGCCCGTTATGTCTAAACATGTATGCCCATATGCCAAAACCTGCGAATTGTATCTGGGGCAAATAACGATTGAGAATCCCCCTTTACTCATCTACAAAAATGTTTTTTGCCATCGGGGTGCAAAGGGATGGAATAACTGTAAGTACTATATAAAAGCTATAACCAACAATCAACAATAGAATGTAAATGTAGTTATGAAAGAAGTAAAATCTGTCAAACTCACATCATTAAGTAACGAAAAGGAAAAGGAAATACTATTGCTCTTACAACAACAAGGACAATGTATCTATGGCGAAATAATAAGACAAACGAACCTTTCTTACAGCAAAGGAAAAGAAGTTATCTATTCTTTAGTGAGTAGAGGTTATGTCAGGTATGTTGGGCGTACTACTAAAATTGAGCTGGCAATAGAACTAATATAAATTTTGGGGTAAAGCTGAAATTTGTTAATACATAAGGAAGGTAATAGGTTCTTCAAACATCAGAAATGGTGTTCTTTTTTTTTGTGTTCATTCATCCTACTTCCTTTAATGAATTTCAATATCTAAAGATTGTTACTCCATTCAAACCAAAACTACTACTGCTAAACGTAGCAGTAAATTTCAATCTGAAGCTCTGTTACGCTTTACCCCATCTCCTTTTAAATGTTAACCATTAGAATTTATTGGATTTATCATGCATATTATCGATATACTCATTTTTGTTATTTATCTCCTTGCTATGCTGGGAGTAGGCTTTTTCTTTATGATGAGAAATAAGACGCCTGATGATTACTATGTGGGTGGAAGGACTCTTAAAGCCGGTCATATAGGTTTGTCGGTAGTGGCTACTGATGTGGGGGGCGGTTTTTCAATTGGTCTTGGTGGCTTGGGTTTTCTGATGGGCTTATCCGGTAGCTGGTTGCTGTTTACCGGTTTGGTTGGGGCCTGGTTGAGTGCTGTTATACTCATTCCCAAGGTATCAAAAATTGGTAAAGCCAAAAACTTCCTAACCTTTCCACAGTTTCTGGGCAGTGTGTACAATAAGCGGGTGACCTTGTTTGCCGGCATTATTTCGGCTATTGGTTATATTGGTTTTACATCTTCGCAAATATTGGCGGGAGCCAAACTGGCGGCCTCCACCTTTCCGGAGTTGAGTCTTGAAATGGCTTTGCTGGTGATGGGAACCATTGCCGTGATATACACTGTACTGGGTGGGTTAAAGGCGGTTATCTATACCGATACTATTCAGTGGATCATATTGATGGGTGGCTTGTTACTGGTGGCTTTGCCATTTGCCTATATTAAAGTTGGTGGTGTAGAAACGATTAGGAATACCTTAGAGCCCGACTTCCTGAGTCTGACGGCTATTTCCTGGCAACAAATTGTCAACTGGATGTTTACCATTGTGCCCATCTGGTTTATAGGTATGACCCTTTATCAGCGTATCTATGCTGCAAAAGACACAAAGACAGCGCAAAGAGGTTGGTTTATTGCGGGTTTGTTTGAGTATCCTTTAATGGCCTTTCTGGGGGTTACCCTGGGGATGTTTGCCCGTGTTGCACTGGAAAACGGACTGCTGGTTGACTATACCCTGTCTAATCTTGATGCTGAAATGGGGCTGCCTGTGCTCTTAAGAACCATTTTACCGGTGGGCTTTATGGGAATTGTGCTCTCGGCTTACTTTTCGGCTATTATGTCAACCGCTGATAGTTGCCTAATGGCTGCATCGGGCAATGTACTGACCGATGTGTTTAAATTGCACAAATCGAGATATAACCTTCGTTACTCGCAACTGATCACATTAATTATTGGAATGCTGGCCTTGTTTATTGCTCTTAAAGTAACCAGTGTGCTGGAGCTGATGCTTCACTCGTATTCTTTTATGGTATCGGGCATGATAATCCCTGTATTGGTTGCCTTGTTTATCAAAAGACCTAATGCTAATGCAGCCCTTATTTCAATGATCTCAGGGGGATTGACAACCTTGTGCCTGATTATTTTTGAGATACCAATCTTCCTGGATCTCGATGCCAACATTGTGGGGATTGCTGTATCGGCTGCTACATATTTTATAGAGCATGCTGTGTCACGCTTGCAACAGTCCGATTCGGTTATAGGTAAATACTAGAGCTTATAAATCTTTTTTATCGTGAATGATGTGTTCAATCTGATCAGATACCATCATTTAAATAAAATTGCGAATATGATGGGGAGGACAATATGGCTGGCGCGATTGCATGGAATGATTCATGCTTTAAAAGAAGGATCTTAATATTCTTTGTCAATCATTTCAGATTAAGAA
The DNA here is from genome assembly GCA_022361295.1 of Bacteroidales bacterium. Lineage (GTDB taxonomy): Bacteria > Bacteroidota > Bacteroidia > Bacteroidales > Marinilabiliaceae > Carboxylicivirga. The sequence goes on along the minus strand of JAKSBD010000575.1, from coordinate 11,294 downwards.
CAAGGGAAAAGCATTCAAAAAAGTATGTATTGCGTCCATAGAAGGATTTATTTTGTACCTTCCATAAACACTCTCTGTATAGTGCTCTGTGACTATCTACAGGCGGTTTGGTATTTATATTGATAGTGACTATCAGCTCAAATCAAATAGTTCGCATAGAACAAATTTGGCATTGCCCAACTTAAAATATACCTTTGCGGACTCAAAAAAATCTACAAATGCAATTACAAGGCAGTGTTGTTTCAAAATTGCAATAACTATACTCGGACACTGCACAAAGGCTATATCAACTAATATATAGCATAAAACATACTGTATGAAATTTGAAAAGACATTTATTGTCATCTTACTATTAGTCTATTGGATACCTTTGGTTCAATCCCAAACGAGTGAGAAGCCAAAAGTGAACATAGGGGGGGCTTTACGCTTCAACTACAACTTATCGGATTGGAAAGATGAACAAGTTAAGAGAGGGGGCGATTTTGGGTATGATGTTTTTCGCATCAATGCCTCAGGTAGCTATAAGAAAATTGGTTTTAATGCCGAATATCGTTTCTATTCAAATGGTTTTGGTGGAGGCATGTTAAAGCAGGGTTGGATAGAGTATAACGGTGAAAATAACAGTTCGTGGCAGCTTGGCCTTAACCAGGTGCCGTTTGGTTTGCAGCCCTACAATTCCAATAGCTGGTTTTTTAACCTGCCTTATTATGTTGGTCTGGAGGATGACCATGATATGGGAATTAAATGGGTGAAGACCTATACACATATTGAGTTACAAGCCGCGTTTTACAAAAATGCTGAAGAATTAAATTTTGGTAATACCTCAGCTATCTCTCCCAATCGCTATTCTTATGATGTATCGGGCCGAAACAAAGAAGTTAATCAGGCCAATATAAAAGTGGCTTATAAATTTGGAGCGAACAACACATCCAGTCTGTCATTATCGGCCATGTACGGAGGATTGTACAATATTGTCACTAATAAGATGGGTAATCACTCTGCATTGGCAGTAGGTTACCGCTATAGTGGCAAAAAAATAGGACTGAAACTACAGGCCTTATCCTTTAATAAGAATCCTAATGACTCTGCTCAATACAAAGATGTGATTGAGATGGCAGCCTATGGGGCTCCGTATAATGTAGCCGCAAAAGGTCAGGTTATCAGCGCAGGTGCTTCTTATAAAATACCAATCAAACATGAGCTAATTGACTACCTCATGTTTTACAATGATTTCTCCTGGTTCAATAAATCGAAAGACAGTTTTCACGACTCATATATGAATGTGCTGGGGTGCCTTATAGCAGCCGGGCCAATCTATACTTATGTGGATTCAGCCTGGGGTAAAAACCATGCCTGGCTGGGGCCTGAATGGACTAACGCTTTTGCAGAAGGAACGGCCGATGCCGATTGGCACATGCGCTTTAACATCAACATTGGTTATTATTTTTAGTAAGATATTATGGAACAGAAATATAAAAGAAGCGACAAACGGACTTTTTTAGGCATTAAAGCCAATGGTCCGGTTTTTATAACTTCCTTATTGGTTATCTCAGTGTTGGTTGTTACCACGCTTATTGTTGGAAAGCCAATGGAAAAGTATTTTTCGCAAATACAGTCTACAGTATCCAATAACACCGGTTGGTTTTTTATACTAATGGTGAACGTCATGCTGTTATTTGCACTTTTTTTAGGATTCAGCAAATTTGGTAAGATACGATTAGGTGGTAAAGATGCACGACCAGAGTTCTCAAAGAAAGGCTGGTTTGCCATGCTTTTTAGTGCTGGTATGGGTATAGGTTTGCTGTTCTGGAGTGTGGCTGAGCCTATTTTTCACTACAACAGTAACCCCTTAACCGATAACACGGATAAAATTGAAGCCGCTAAATCGGCTATGGGTATCACTTTTCTGCACTGGGGAGTACATGCCTGGGCAGTGTATGCCATTGTTGGACTGGCGCTTGCCTTTTTTACTTTTAACCGCAAGCTGCCTTTGACCATTCGCTCCATCTTTCATCCGCTTTTAGGTGACAAAATATATGGGCCTATTGGTGATGCAATAGATATTATATCAGTGATTGCCACTATTTTCGGACTGGCTACTTCACTTGGCTTTGGTGTACAACAGGTCAATGCAGGTTTAAGCTACCTGTTTAATTTTGAACTCAACACCACCGTTCAGATTGTATTGATAATTGTCATTACAGGCATGGCAACTTTATCGTTAATACTTGGTCTTGATAAGGGCATACGGCGATTAAGTGAGTGGAATATGCGTTTTGCACTTATCCTCTTAATTTTTGTCATTGTTGTGGGGCCAACCGTCTTTATTGCCAAATCATTCGTACAGAACCTGGGGCACTACCTGAATGAGTTTTTTGAATTAAGCTTCTGGACTGAGTCATATAAAGGTGTTAATGAAGCCAAGCACTGGCAAAATTCATGGACTGTGTTTTACTGGGCCTGGTGGATTTCATGGTCGCCATTTGTGGGTATTTTCATTGCACGTATTTCCAGAGGTCGCACGGTGAAAGAGTTTATCTTGGGTGTATTGCTGGTTCCAACCTTGCTAACATTTATTTGGATGTCTGTTTTTGGAGGTAGTGCACTATATCAGGAGCTAATTGGTAATACGGCGATTACAGAAGCTGTGAATGAAAATGTTGCAACAGCAATCTATAAGTTATTGGAGCAATATCCATTTGCTTTCTTATCATCGCTTATAGCCGTGGTGTTGGTAGCCAGTTTCTTTATTACATCGTCTGATTCTGGATCGATGGTGGTAGATACACTTACCTCTGGCGGACGACATGATGCGCCTGTAGGGCAGAAAGTATTTTGGGCATCTATGGAAGGATTGGTAGCCGGCATTCTGCTTGTTGGCGGTGGTTTAACAGCTTTGCAGACTGCATCCATTTTAACAGGTTTGCCTTTTGCATTATTGCTGATTGTGCTTTGTTTTAGTTTTTACAAATCGTTAAGTGCCTATTACGATGACAATATTAAAAAAGGTCAGTAAGTAATTATATTAGACAGTCTCATTATTGAAAGCCTGTAAGAGTTTCTTGCAGGCTTTTTAGGATGTAAAATTCTTGAAAAGTCGATGTACAGTATAATTTGTCTCACCTAACCCACATTTCTAAGCCTTCTTCCACAGGTCGCCTAAGTTTTAAAAAACCACCGATACAAGTGCCTGCAAGCCACCTTTTTGTGTTAATATTTGTACTTTAAATCACTATTACATTAAAAAATGATTGAATGTCAAATAATTAGAGTATGTTTGTCAATGAATTATAACTTCAATTAAATTAAAATGAATAAAGGAAAAGTAAAATTCTTCAATGACTCAAAAGGTTTCGGTTTTATCACTGAAGATAATGGTAAAGAACATTTTGTGCACGTTACTGGATTAATTGATGAAATCAACGAAGGTGACGAAGTTGAATTTGATCTGCAAGAAGGTAGAAAAGGTTTAAATGCCGTTAATGTGAAAGTAGTATAACTATATAACGTTTTTTATTACTGTATCATAAAGAGGGGATTCAATTTAGAATCCCCTCTTTTTATTAGTCAGTAATGATGAACTCATTCAACTGGCGGCCGAAGGTGGTTGTCAGGCCCTTTTTCCGGGTATTGAGAGCGTATCTGTCGAGCAGCTGAAAGTAATGCGTAAGTCACTTAAGGAAATTAAACTTCTGGAGAACGCCTTTAAAAAGATCAATAAGATGGGGATTCTTATTCATGCATCCATCGTATTTGGATTTGATAACGATACGAACGCCATGTTTGAAGATACAGTTCAATTACTAATTAAAAACAACGTAAGTACAGTTTCTTTCAATGTGTTAATACCATATCCCGGAACCAGAATTTATGAGAAAATAAGATAGGAGGAAAACTATTTTATTTTCCTCCTATTCAATTATACATTACTCTTGCCAGATAAGAGCACGCTTTAGGTAGTAATCGTAAAGTACAGTATATGTTCCGGCCTGGTTTTTAAATTTCAAGTCTTTAGTTCCACTACCTTCTTTAATTTTCACCCAGGTAACCGGAGCAGTGACTTCTTGATTTTCAACATCAAATCCGGCATCATAATCCCATCCGGTTGTCTGACCAATGAATTTAAGGCTTACATCGTCGCTAAATTCTAGTCCTTCAATTAAGAAAATATGTTCGCCATAGCCATATGGGTTTTGTGTCATTGGTATGGCGGCTTCTGTATTCCAGTCCAAATCAGGATAAGCCGGGTACCCATTTCCAACAATATACATTTCCGTCCTTGGGGTCACCATGTCAGTGATATCTTCCACTGTGTATTGCATGATGTAAGGATTAAATCTTACTTTTTTATAGGCAGGATTGGCACCATTAGCTCCCAGCAAAATAGCAGCACTACTTTCATCATTTAACATGCCTTTTGATGGGTCGGCCTGGTCAACTAATCCCCAATTATCCGGTGCCCAATCAAGCTGTCCTAAGAATTTAAGTTCTTCAAATTCTCCATCCCAACAATGAACAGGTACTTCGAACCATTTGTCATCATTGGGGTCCTGATCCATTGGAAATGCCAGTTGAGGACTCCATGGCCACCACTGGAAGCCTCCTGCTATATAAATGTTCTCATACACAATATCATCACCCGAAAGGTTAACTTTCATTGGCACTGTAGTGGTGCGGTTGGCTGTATTAAGTACATCTATGCTACCATTGTGCATTTTCATTTCAGATGCTAATGGAATTGTGTAGGTGTAATTAAGGTCATAACTTTTGGGCTTATCATTCAACTCAATGGTATGCTCCAATCCAATACCTGCATTAACCAGTGTAATACTTGTTAAACCCTGATCGTCGGTGATTGTGCCTTCAAATACAATTTCATCGCCGGGTAAACCAGTAAAATCAGCATTAACATCAACGGTTGGAGGTGTAGCAACGTCAACTTTTGTCATAAATGTTTCTGTGGCACCACCAAGTGTTTCTGCCGATATGCTAATGTCATATATTTTTAAAGCAGCATCTTGTGGTAAAGTAAATTTATATTCAAGAAAGTATTGAGTGACATGGTTGGCAAATACAATTTGCTTATCAAGCATTATTTCCTCGTTTGAAAGCGAAATATTTGAAAAGCCGGCCTCGGCATTGAAAGTGCCTTCAAACACAATTTCATCACCTGGCTCTGCCATTATATTAGCAGTTACATTGTCAGCTGTAGGTGGTGTTCCTGATTTCTCATCATCATCGCAGGCCATAAACAATGTGGCACATAAAACAATGGCAAATGGTATCTTTAGTAATGATTTCATCTGTAAACTTTTTAATGGTCAGATAAAACGCACCCATGAAATCAACTTACGTTTCAGAATGACTCTTATTGATTCATTGGCAGGTTTCATAAAACTGAATTTTTAATGATTACTTGTTAATTGACTTTTAGGCACTAACAAATTTATTGCATTAGCTTTATTGAACCGGGTTGCTGAATGTCCATTTATGAGGGATAATTTGTTCGAATGTAATAAATGGGTGTAAGAAGTGTGTAATCAGTTGTTTGCAGTGTGTTGTTGATTGGACTTAAAGGTGTTTGATTCACATTAAGATGCAGCAGGGAACAAATTACCCCTTATTTAAATTCGGAAGGGTTTTTACCCATTTGTTTTTTAAAGCTTTCCCTGAAGTATTTTAAGTCATTAAAACCAATATAAAAGGCTGCTTCAGAAACATTCATCCCCTCAGTAATTAATTGGGCGCTTTTTTTGATTTTCACACTTCGAACAAAAGCATTGATAGACATACCTGTGAGACTTTTTATTTTACGGTATAAGGTGGTACGGCTAAAACCCAACTCCGATGCCAGTTCAAAAACTGACACTTCGCTGGTCAGGTAGTTTTGGAGAATGTAGTTTTCAATATTCATTAAGAAATCGACCTCCTTCGGATGTTCTTTCATTAATTCTGACTGGTCGTAATCATTCGCTTTATTGGTAGAGAAGTAATGGTACAGTTTAATGCGATTATCTAAAATTGTTTTAATACGAGCCTGCAGAATGCCAATTTTAAAGGGTTTGGAGATATAGTCATCTGCACCGGCATTCAAGCCTTCAATCTCATCATTCGTTGTGCCTTTGGCTGTTAGTAATATGATTGGGATGTGACTGGTTTTAACATCGTTTTTCAAAATGTTGCATAACTCAGTTCCATCCAGCTTTGGCATCATTATGTCTGAAACGATCAGGTTGGGACTGTATTGTTTTGCAAGTTCAATGCCCTGTTCTCCGTCAGTAGCAGTTATTATTTTATAGTCTTTACCCAGCTTATCGCATAGTAGCTCAAGTATTTCCTCATTGTCGTCCACTAATAAAAGCACTTGTTCGTTGTCATTGATCTCTATCAGGGATGGCAAATTATTTTCAGAAATATCACTGGTTTCTGATGGAACGCTTTCTGCTATCTGATCGCTGCTAAAATGTTTATTACCTTTTAAGAAATGGATGCTAAAGACAGCCCCCTTACCGGGTGAACTATCTACGCTTATAAGCCCGTGGTGCAGGTTCACCAGAGATTTGGTTAAAGCCAGGCCAATGCCGGTATTTGTTGATTCATTTTCGAGCTTGTAATAGCGTTTGAATATTTTGTTTTGAATATTTCTGGGAATGCCCTTACCTGAGTCCTCCACTTTTAAAATAATGTGCTCGTTGCTTTCGTCAATACTTAAGATGATCTGACCGTTTGAAGGAGTGTGTTTAAAAGCATTGGAAAGCAGGTTGTTTAATATCATTGAAAATTTATCAATGTCTACCCACAGGCTTAAAGAATTGATGGGCAGCTGTAGCTTCAGGTTCACCGAGTTATGTTTGGCCATTTCACGAAAACCCTGCAAAAAGTCGCTTAGGTAAGCATTTAGGTTGACTTCGCTTACTGCTAAATTTGAAACACCTGTTTCAACTTGTCTGAATTCGAGTATTTTATTGACGAGTTCAATTAACCGGTTGGAGTTGTTTAATGCAACATCAATAGGTTTTTTAATTCTGGGGTTGGTATTTTTAAAGATGCTTAACTCCTCAAGGGCAACATTAATAATCGTTAAAGGTGTGCGCAGTTCGTGTGAGATATTCGTAAAGAATTCTAAACGTTCATCGTGTAACTTACCTTCTTTAAGGCGAAGCTTTTGCTCGTATTTAAGTCGGTTCCTGATTTTATATTGTTGCACCCTGTAGCGAAAAATACCAATAATAATTAGCGCCAGTAAAACAAAATAAACGACAAAGGCGATTTTGGTTTTCCAATATGGAGGCTTCATGTGAATCTTAAGGATTGCTTCATCATTTTGTTGATCCATATTGTTGGTTGTACGTACTCTGAATGTGTAATCACCAGGAGGCAGATTTCTATAAGTGACTGATTTGTCGGTGCCATTAATACTCCAGGCTTTATCATATCCTTCCAGTATATATTGGTAAGTATCATCTATAGAAGTAGGATATTTTACCGATTGAAAATCAATGGTAAAGATGGTGTGCTGATGGTTTAGCCAAATGTCAGGATTAAATTCGATGCTTCTGTCGATTATTTTTTCATCGTCAACTATAACATCCTGGTTAAGTACTTTCAGGCCTGTAAAACGTATGTTAGACTGTTTTTCATTAGTGTCAAAATCATTAGGATTGAACAGGTTCACACCAGTAATACCTCCAAAGACGAACAAGCCTGACTGTGTGACAATACCGGAACCATTGTGGGATTCTTCCGATTGAACCCCTTGATTCCAATCATAATTAATGAATTTTTCTGATGCTTTATTAAATTGTGAAATGCCGCTGTTGGTGCTCATCCACAGTGTATTATCATTATTTTTGAGGATTTGGTGTATTTTATTGTTGCTCAGGCCATCTTGTGTTTGATAAGGTGTAAACGTTTCATCCTGAGTGTTAAAGTAGCATAAGCCTGTGTCGGCTGTTCCTATCCAGAGATTATCATCGCTGTCGGCCATTAATGTAAAAATCACCTGGGGACTATTGCTGTTTGTCTTTTCCTGGTTGTATTTTTTTACTTTGCGATTGATCAGGTTAAGGCTGATCAAACCATCGCCATAGGTGCCTATCCACAATGTATTTTTGATTTTTACAATGGATCTGACATCCTCACTGGCTATCACCGGATGCTGCACAAAACGATCGTTAGCTCTATCGTACTTGCAAATGCCACCCTGGTTCAGTCCGGCCCAGAGAACCTGCTCGTCATCTTCATATAAACACCTGATATCGTTAACCGGTATCCCCTGAGGAGACTGATATCTTTTAAATGATTGGTTTGCAGGTATAAAACGATTAAGACCTCCTTCATATGTACCTAGCCATATGGCTCCTGTGTAATCAGTGCATGCGCTTATAATGGCATTGTCGGAGATGGATGTTGGCCTGTTTTCATCGTGTTGATAATGTTTGAATACGCCCTTTTGCTTGGACCAGACATTCACACCATCACCATCGGTTCCCAACCAAAGATTCCCGCTTTGATCTTCGGTGATGCCCCAGACTTTGTTATAGGATAATGAATTACTGATGCCGGGTTGATGCTGCAGCATCGAAAAGCGATGTTTTCTATTCTCAACATAATTAAGCCCGCCACCATGTGTGCCTATCCAAACATCTTTGTTGTTGTCTTCAAATATGCTTAGAACAGTGCGATAAGATAAGCTGCCCTTCTGGTAATTAGATGTATACTTTGAATATTGTGCTTTTGTACCATGCCTGAGGATATCAGTACAATTGCTGATGGATAATCCACCATCTCTTGTTCCGATCCAGAGATTATCATAACTGTCTATGTGAAGAGCAATAACATCATTATCAGGCAGGAAGTTTTCATGCTTTTTAGTATGGTAGAAATGTTCAAATTGCCGGGTTTCGAGGTTGAGGTATGATAAGCCTTGTTTTGTACCGATCCAGACACCGCTATTGGCATCTATAGCTAGCGTATTCACATTAGCTGGCGCAACAGGGGCATTGGCGTATTTTTGGAAATCCTGGTTTGTCCAGGTGCTCAGATTAAAAATATCCACGCCATTATCCCAATAGCCAATAACTAATAGAGAATCTTCATAGAGTTCAAGGTGGCTGATCCGGTCAGATGAGAGAGAGGATTTATTGCTTAAATCATTAAACAGGTATCTGAAGGTTTTATCATCCTTTTTTTTATAGCTAATGCCTGAATAGTATGAGCTTATAAAAATGTCACCAGCTTTGGTTTCGACAATATCAGTAGGAGAATGGTCAATAATGCCTCCGTTTTCATGAACCTGGACGCGATGGATCTTTTGCTGTTTCAGATCAAAGAAATCAAGGCCATGTGCCGTCATGATATATAGGTTACCATGCTGGTTGAGAAACAGATTTTGAACATTGTTGTCTGATATAGTATTCTGATCGTTGGGCGTTGACTTAAAGATTTTAAAATTCTCTCCATCATAGCGACACAAGCCATCGTTGGTGCCTATCCAGATAAAATCAAGTGAATCCTGAAGTATAGTATTAATGGAACTGCCGGGCAAACCATCCTTCATTCGCAAATTACGAAAATACAGGCTATCGGCAGGCAATTGGGCTGCCAATGTATGAACAACTACAAGTATGATACAGAGAAGAAGAGTCCTCACAACAATTTTTATTTCAAAAGTAACTAAAATACCTTGTTTTCAAGATAGCTCCCTTTGAGGAGGGTGAGGGGGTAAATAGTCATAGAGAGGGGCTAATTGTTCAGCGGTGATAGGATTTATTTAATGTGGACAATTGGACTTTGTTAATGGACAATTTACCTATTTTGCGTTGAGTCTTGAATCAGTAGGTTTGTAAATGTTAATTGACAAACAGGCAAACAAGATTTAAAGTCATTTTTAATAATCTAAAAATTCAAGCGGACTATGAAAAATATATCCAGACACTTTTATGTGTTGTTGGTGATTGCGCTGCTTAATATGTTATATTTTCCGTCGGTTTATGCCCAGGAGACAATAAATATTACAGGTAAAGTGCAATCAGGCGATGAAATGCTTCCTGGCGTTTCCATTGCAATTCAGGGTACTACCACCGGGACAATTACAAATATTGACGGAGAGTATTCAATACAGGCCGGCTCAGATGATATACTAGTATTCAGTTTTGTTGGTTTTAAATCCGTTCAGGAATCAGTGAATGGAAGAAATGTTATTAACATTAATCTGGAGGAAGAGCTGACCGAGTTAAGTGAGGTGATTGCCATTGGTTACGGATCAGTTCAGAAAAAAGATCTAACAAGTGCGATTTCTACAGTTAAAGGTGATGAACTGGCCAAACGAAATGTAGCTAACGTTTCACAAGCACTACAGGGGCAATTAGCCGGTGTTCAGGTATCATCCAATGGTGGTTCGCCAGGTAGCGAGGCATCTATTTTAATCAGAGGTATTTCAACCATTAATAATAATAATCCATTATATGTGGTTGATGATGTGCCTATGGACGATATCAGCTGGTTGAATCCAAAAGATATTGAAAATGTTCAGGTTCTAAAGGACGCCTCAGCCAGTGCTATCTTTGGATCCCGTGCCTCAAACGGGGTTATTGTGATCGAAACCAGGAAAGCTAAGGATGGTCGAACAAATATCTCCATCGATGCTACCTATAGTATACAGGATGCAGCTAAAAAGCCTGATATGGCTGATGCTACCGAATATGCTATGATTGTCAATAAAGCAGCCACCAATTCAGGCTTAGATGCGCCTTTTGCCGATCCCGAAGCTTTTGGAAAAGGTACCAACTGGTGGGATGAAGTGACACAACTGGCACCGATCCAGAACTACTCGCTCAGTATTAATAAAGGGACTGAAGACATGAAGATAGCCTCTGGATTCTCCTATTTCAACCAGGACGGATTAGTCAAAGGGGGAGGTTATGAACGTATCACCATGAAATTAAACACCGAATATAAACTGGCCAAATGGTTAACAGTTGGTCAAAACCTTAGTTTAAGTAAGGACAAAACAGATAACGGCCCCAATCTGGTTTGGGATGTACAGCGTGTAGAACCCAATATACCGGTTTATTTACCCGATTATGAGCAGGAAGGTAAAAACGAATACAGTATTTATCATCCGACTTCGTATACCGATGTGCCCAACCCAATGGGAACATTGGCACGTTCGTTCAGCGAAACAGATTACCTGCGAACCATTGGTAATGTGTTTGCTAATTTCGATTTTGGCCACGGCATTACAGCCGAAAGTAAATTTGCTTTTTACCTGAGTGAGTGGGAAGATAATGATT
>JAKSBD010000273.1 GCA_022361295.1 Bacteroidales bacterium | reverse complement strand
TTTTTATTTTCTAAGTTTATTAGTTGAATAGTTGACGAGTTGAAAAGTTGAGTAATTGATGAACTGTCGAACTGTCGAGTTGATGAATTGTTGAACTGTTGATGAGTTGAATTTGCAAAAATGAGATCTGTGTATGTTCCGCTGAAAGTTAACTCCAGCATAATAAAATTCACGGTTGCAGCTGGTTGATTGGGGCTCAGGATCCCGGGGTTACACTACGTTCACCCCGGGTTATTCATGTTGCTGGCTTTCAGTCAGCTATTTGCAGCTTGGTATAAAAAATTATGATGCTGTGACTAGTCTTTGTTATTCCTTGTAATCAGTGGTTGTCTATATTAAAGCTGCTTGTCAATACGATTCATTGCGGGAGGATTCGTCAAACTATTGCTTTGCCTAATGGTCTAAAAACCTATCGATCTAACGGCCTAATCAGCTTTTCCTGCCTCTCATTGTAACACATGGTATAATCATCTCTTCCAGAGATATGCCACCATGCTGGAAGGTATCACGATAATAACTCACATAATGATTGTAATTATTAGGATAAGCAAAGAAATCATTGTTAAAGGCAAAAATATAAGCCGTAGAAACATTGTATCGTGGTAAGGAAGCTTGTCCTGGTTTTAATACTTCATATACCTCTTTTGATTTATACGAAAGATTCTTGCCCTGCTTGTATCGCAGGTTGGTATTAACGTTGCGATCGCCAACAACCTTAACAGGGTTCTGTACGCGCGTGGTGCCATGGTCTGTTGTTAAAACGACTTTGACGTTTTCATCCTTCAGGCGGCGCAATAGTTCCTTTAGCGAGGAGTGGTCGAACCACGACTGTGTTAAGGAGCGGTAAGCAGCTTCATCACGTGCCAGTTCTTTGATCATTTTCATTTCGGTACGTGCATGTGACAGCATATCAACAAAGTTGAATACAACTGCATTTAAGTCATTGTTGAGTAATATATGTAACTCATCCAGCAGGTTTTTACCGGCGTCGCCGTCTGATATTTTTCGATAGGCATAACTGTGCTTTAAACGGAAGCGCTCCAATAAGGTACCCAATAGTTCACCTTCGTATTTATTCTTCCCCTCTTCACTGTCGTCATCCACCCAGAATTGAGGGAACATTTCCTTGATTTGTGATGGCATTAATCCCGAGAAGATTGAGTTACGGGCATATTGAGTGGCCGTAGGTAAAATGCTGTAATACGGATTGTCGTCTTCAACAAGGTAGTCGGCCGAAATAACTTTCTTCAATACCTCCCACTGATCGTATCTAAAGTTGTCGATGACAATAAAAAAAACTTTCTCGCCTTTATTAAGCAGTGGTAAAACCTTTTCTTTAACCAGGTTATTTGACATTAATGGAGCCTCTTCCAGATTATTTAACCAGCCCAGGTAGTTCTTTTTTACAAATTTAGTAAAGGTCTGAGTGGCTTCGTTTTTCTGCATGCTTAGCACTTCGTCCATTGTGCCGTCGCCTTGTTCCAATTCCAGTTCCCAGTATATGAGCTTTTTATAGATGTCAACCCAGTCATCGTGAGAAAAAGAATCATTTATTTTTAAGGCAATTTGTCCAAACTGCGATTGGTAGCCAGATGTGGTTGTTTTGGTCACCAGGTCTTTTTTGTCAAGGTGCTTTTTAATGGATAGCAAAATTTGCCTTGGATTTACAGGCTTTATCAGGTAATCGGCTATTTGATTGCCAATGGCCTGATCCATGATGTCTTCCTCTTCACTTTTGGTTATCATGATAACCGGTACTTCTGAGCGCAACTCTTTTAGTTGAGATAGTGTTTCCAGTCCGGTTATGCCCGGCATGTTTTCATCCAGAAAGATAAGGTCATAAAACGTTGATTTGACCAATTCCAATGCATCGTATCCATTGGTGGCAGTCTCAACATCATACCCTTTTTCTTTCAGGAAAAGAATGTGAGCTTTAAGGTGCTCTATCTCGTCATCTACCCAAAGTATTTTAATTCCACTTTCGCTCATAAGCTATCTTCTTTTATAATGAGGCGTAGTAAGCAAAAACTACACCACAATAACAAAGCTACTAATAATTCGCTTTGAAGAAAGTGTCATAATCCTCAATATCTGTTGTTTCATTCAGCTTTTTGAGATTGCTTTCCGAAACAGCCCATATATAGTGTTCTTTACGCAATATATCCCGGGTCAGGTAAGGATATTTCTCCATGCCTTTGATGTAGGCTTTTGCTTCATCGGCGTTGGCAAATCCATCGACCTGAACCATACGGTGGTTTGTTCCCAGTTCAGTTAGCTGAACTTTTTTATCTGTTCCGAAATTATTTCGGGTATAAGAAGCGAAGTTTCTTTGCAGTTTATTGTAATCAATGCGTGTTTTTCTGATGACGATTAAAATGCTGTGTTTTTCATCTGGCGATTGCGCAAAGACAGATGAAGGCTCTGGTTCAGCCGGAGCAACTTCTTCCTGTATTTCCGCCTTATCAGTTGCCGGTATTTCAACTTCAGCCTCTTTAACCGGAGGAACTACAGCGGTAACTTCCTTTTCAACAGTTTTTTGTTGGTTTGAGCCTGCTGGTTCTTCAGCTTTTTGCTTAGTTTGCTCTTCTTTCGTTTTGTTTTCAATCTGCTTAGCGGCTTCCTCAGCCTCTGTTTTTGTGCCTGTATCAGTTGACTTGACAACTTCTTCTTCCTGCGGTTCTGCTTCAGCAGTTTCAACAGGTTCTTCAGTTACAGGCTGTTCTTTAAGCATTACCTTTTCCAGTTCTTTTTTATCGGCGTGTTGTAGGTAGTAAGTTTCAAAGAATTCGATATAATCTTTTACTAAGCCCGATAAATAGAACTTATTGTTGTTGCTCTCCGATAAACAAACAATGTTGTCGGTTATGCGTTCAAAACCAAAGAAGTGAGGGTTTTCGCGCAGTCCATAGAAATAATCCATTACCTCAACACGATTAGAAAAGCCAGAAACTGTTAATGCTATTGAGCCATCAAGCAGGCGTTTCTCCTGGATTTCAAAATCGTGTAACAGGTAACGCGAGAAGTTGTAGTCGGCCACATTATAAATTGCACGATTAATATTCTCTTTGTCAATGCCCATTACAATTAACTCATAAGGCTCAACTTCAACATATACAAAGCCGGCTCTTTGTTCAGGTGATTCAATATTGTCGTCTGTTTGAACCGTATTCTGACCTGCGATGGCCGGTGAAGCTGAGAACAGGGTTCCCTGTACTGGTGTTTTTCCTTCGTTGAGGTGTTTTAGCAATGCCTCAGCCAAAATCCCTTCGTCACTGTCTTTATCGTTTTTAATAATTGTGTTTAAATCGGTTTTAAAGGCTTCTGTATCACCTTTTTTACCATATGATAAACCTCTTAGCAGGTGATATTTATTGGTGAGTTTACTGTCGTCGGTAGATTCTGATATAGCTTTATCACTGCTGGCAATCACATTGTTGAAACGACCAAACAGGAATGCTTCATAGGTTGCTTCGTAAGCCAGAGACTCCTGCTCTTTTTTATCTTGTATTTTTTGCAAAAAGTCGGGATCATTTAAGTAAGCCACAAAGCGATGATCAGGGAATTCCTGTTCGATGCGGTTTTTGGTTGCCAGCATTCCGGCATCGTCCCCGTTTAATCTGTAAGCATTGTAAAGGGCAATAAGGGCTTCATCGCGCGACTCAGCCTCGGGGTAGCGTGTTAATAAATCTTCTAAGGCTTCAATGGATCTGGGGTAGTTCTCCAGTCGATCCATAAAAACAAGACCTTGCTCCAGAAGTGCCTCTTCGATTTTTTTATCGGAGGCAGATCGTTTCTCCTCGCTTAAAGGAATATCGGCCAGCAGTTGCTCACGTGTTGGAATAGCAATGTTTGCAGTGCCGCTTGCCGCAGATGATTCTTCTGTTTGTTCTTTTTGATCATTATTTTGCTCGGCAAACGGATCATCAGGTAAGGCAAACGGATCGTCGGCTTCCTGTGGCTCGTCAGCCACTTTGCTTTTGTCTTTTCTTCGCCAGTTATCTTCCAGTTTTCTTTTACCCCATCGCTTTTCAAATTCCATTTTACCCATTCCCATGGAATTTTGGTTGTAAAAATACCACTTGCCGGGTTGTCCGCTTGCGTCCCTCATATTTGAGGTTTGGTAAAAGAATGCATCACTCATGCTTTCTTCTTCCTGCAATTTCTCAAGGCGTTTTTGTTCTGCCTCTTTTTCAGCAATAATGTCATCCAGGTATGCATATAAAACGGGCTCGCTCATATCGGCCAGGCGCTGCAAGCTATCTTCCCGTTGCACGGTCAGCAGGTGATCAACCAAGCCGCTTAAGCCGTAGTGACGTTCTTTTAACTCATCTATCTTCTCGTAATCTTCATCAATGGATACCAAAGCACTGTCGTAGTAGAAATAGGCGTTGGCATAATCCATTCGAGCATAATAGATTTCACCAGCTTCGCGATAGGATAATCCTTTTTGATTTGTATTGTCAATGCTGGCATTGACCGATTTTTTAAAGTTCAATAATGCTTCCGGCTCCTTATTTTCCTGTAAGGCTACTTTACCAAATGCGAAGTAAATACGATCGAGATAATCTTTATTCTTTTTGTCTTTACGAAGCTTGTGAAGTTGTTTTTTAACTTCATCAATATTTGCATTGGCATAAATGATTGAGGCCTGGTTAACCTTTGCATTAAATGTCATCTCGTAATCTGTACTGGCTTTTGCCACATAGCCAAATGATTCAGCAGCCTCTTGTCGCTGATCGTTTAATAAATACAATTGACCAAGAATGTATGAATATCGTAGTCTTTTGTGTTTGTTTTTTTCGTCAGTTAAAGCGTTTTGCAGATAGGGGATGGCATCGATGTATTTTTCCTGCACCAACAACAGGTTGGCATATGTTGCCATGTAGTCAGGATAAAATTCGGCAGGGGCACTGCCACCTAGGTCGTAGCTTTCCAGAGCAGCCATAGCTCCAATGTAATCGCCTCTGTCTGTATAGGCACGAGCCTGCCATATTAATGCCTCATACATCGATTCGGAATTTGGAAAGTCTCTAACAACCTGCTGAAGTGTTCTGATGGCCAGGGACTGTTCGTGCTTATAAACCTGCGCTTTACCCATGAGTACATAGGCATTGTCTACCCATGCGTTGAATTCTTTTTTGCTGTAGAATTCGGCTGCATACTGATTGTTTCTGGAGCGCTTTTTAGGTTTGGCCGTTATAGAGTGTTTTTTTATCAGCTTTTGTCCCTTTTCAATGGCACGATCCATGTCGCCACTGGCAACGCTGGCCGCGTCCGGATCGGACGCTTCAAACACAGGTAAAATATTGGAGTAATCGTTTTGATAGCTTTCAATAATGGCTTTTTCACCATTGTTAAATGCTTCTCTGCCGTTAAAATATACATTGTAATAGGCAGTCAGGTTATGGTAGTTACGGCTTAACCATGTGTTTTTTTTGGTGCTGCAGCCCAATAATGACACAAGGATAAGTATAGTGCTGATCTTTCTAAAAATCATGAATCCTCTTTGACTTTAGGTATTTTAAGATGCAAAACTTTAATTGATTATTTACCTGAGGTCGAAATTTAGTGTCGAACACAGGTTATCAAAGTCTAGCCTTCAAAAATAATAGCTTTTACTTAAGTATTAACTTTTTAACTTAATAAACTCTCATTTGGTAAAAATATTTCATTAATCGTCAAAAATAGCCCAAATGAGCCAAAACAATTTTTAAATTTACGAAATATGAAATCCGGGTGTGCTAGCCCGGGAGTAGACGAACAGGACTGGTTATGAGAATTAACATTATTGAGGACGACAGGGTTTTTAACAAATTAATTGAGCATACCTTAAAGCTCAATCCTGATTATGAGGTGAGTACGTATTTTAACGGAAAAGACTTTATTAAGAACCTGGGCGATAATCCGGATGTGGTAACACTTGATCTGGGTTTGCCTGATTTCACCGGAAATGAGATTCTTAAAAAGATAAAGAAGTTTAATCCCGAGATTGATGTAATTATCATTTCAGGGCAGGATGATATTTCAACTGCTGTTCAATTACTGAAAGAAGGGGCCTATGATTACATCACCAAAGATGAGAATATTAAAGATCGCCTGCTTCATGCCATCAATAATATTAAAACACGTAAGTCTCTTAAAAATGAGATTACCCAGTTAAAAACAGAGATTGGGAATAAGTACGACTATAAAAATGCGATAATTGGCGACAGTCCTGCCATTAAAGCAGTTTATGCCTTGATTGATAAGGCTGTTAATGTACCTAATATCAATGTGTCCGTATATGGTGAAACAGGAACCGGTAAGGAGTTGATAGCTAAAACAATTCATTACAACTCTCCCAGAAAGGACAAGCCCTTTATAGCGGTTAATATGGGTGCCATTCCACGTGAGTTGATAGAAAGTGAGCTGTTTGGGCACGAAAAAGGCGCATTTACCGGTGCCATCAATACCAAAAAAGGAAAATTTGAAGAGGCCGATGGAGGAACTGTATTTCTGGATGAGATAGGGGAGATGGATTTCAACCTGCAGGTTAAGTTGCTGCGGGTGTTGCAAGAGCGTGAAATTACTCGCGTTGGTGGTAATGCTGTTATAAAAATAAATACACGGATTATAACAGCTACCAATAAAGATTTGGCCGAAGAGTCGCGAAAAGGGAACTTCAGGGAGGATTTATATTATCGTTTATTAGGCTTGCCTATTCACCTGCCCTCATTAAAAGACCGGAATAAAGATGTATTGTTGTTGAGTAATTTCTTTTTAAAGACTTTTTGTAAAGAGAATGGTCTGAAGAAGATAGATTTAACACCTCGTGCAAAAAAGAAATTGCTTGGCTATAATTTTCCGGGTAACGTGCGTGAATTAAAAGCCGTTGTTGAGCTTGGGGCTGTTTTGACTAATAACAATATCATTGATGAAGAACATGTTGTTTTTAGTTCGACACAGGGCGAGATGGAGATGTTTGGCCGTGAGATGACCTTAAAGGAATATACAGAATCTATTATTCGGCATTTTCTGAAAAAATATAATAACAACGTGTTAAAGGTTGCAGCCAAGTTGGATATTGGTAAGTCTACCATCTACAACCTGATTAAAAGAGATAAGGAAGCAGAGTTGAACTAGTGAAGTTGGATGTGATGAGAAATATATGCTTGGTTTTGTGTCTGATGACAAGTCATCTGTTAATGGGGCAGATTGACGGGAAAGTAATCGATAAAGTAAATGCTTATCCATCTTCTTTTAAACTTTACGAAAAGTTAAGTGAACGGATTATTAAAGATTTTGATACTGATTATGACCGGGCAGCTGCCATCTATACCTGGATGGCCAATCATATAAAGTACGATGCCAAAGCTTTTTTTTCTGGTCGTGTTCAGCGGGTGGCTCAATATACTTACCGCAACGAAGCTGAAAAATATCAAAAGGAGAAAGCCCTGAGAGATGAATTGGCAATGAGTACCTTGAAGAAGAAAAAAGCAGTTTGTCAGGGGTATGCCGAATTATATCGCTTGCTATGTCAGGCATGTGGTATACAATGTGAGGTGATAAGCGGTTACTCCCGAACAGGTCTAAATGATATTGGTAAAGTACGCTCAGAACCGGATCATGCCTGGAATGCCATACAAATAAATAATAAGTGGTTGTTTGTTGATGCTACATGGGGGGCGGGGCATGTTGACTATAAAACCAGGAAGTTTGTGCCTTCGTTTACATCTGCCTATTTCGCTGTGAAACCTACGGTGTTTACTTATAACCATTTCCCTGAAAAACCTGAATGGAACTTTACTGAGTTGACCATAAAAGACTTTTCAGAGCAGCCTCTTTTTTATCACACATTCTTTAAAAAAGACATTGAGTTGCTGTCTCCACTAAATGGCGTGTTGAAGAAAACGAAAGAAGGTTGGATTCAAATTAAGTTTAAAAAGACCAGTGAAGAAAAGCATACTTTTCACTATGCGTTTCACGGTATGAAATATATGCAGGATGCAGAGTGGCAGAAGAAAGGAGAGGTAATTACCTTGTCAATAGATGCAGATAATCACCGCTCTGGTTATCTGGATATAATTATAGATGACGAAACAGTAATGACATATAAGTTAAGGCTTCGATAAACTGTTAAATCGTTAAACTGTTGGTTTGTCGAATTGTTGATTTGCTTTAATGTATTATCAGTTACCAGGTTGCTATAGCAGACTTTTGGTCTGTAGTCTTCCTAATGCCCGGTAGTCATTGGCGCTTTTAAAAAAACACCTGCCAAAAAACTAAAAAAGATATTATTACGTTATATAGGAGAAACCTTTAGCCATTTTGTCAACCATAAATTCTTGATTTATGAAAGCATTAAGGCATTTGGAGCGATTACAGCTCATTTATGACATTATAGAGAAGGGATTTACCGGATCTCCTGATGAATTAGCTAGTAAGCTGAGAATTAGCCGTCGTACATTGTACGAAAATATTGAAGTTATTAAGGAATACGGCATTGAAATTGACTATTGCAGAACGCGCAAAACATTTCGGATACTTAATGACAAATCGTTTAAGATTGTATTTGAAATAGTGGTGCTGGATAAAGAGCAACAACGCAATATTAATGGGGGTACTGTATCACTTTCTATTCCGTGCTTTTTTTCTGCACGGAACGACTCTACTTTCACCAACGATAATAACAATTTTTAATTAACAGATGTTGGTATGAAATCAAAACTCAACTTAGAAGGTTTAAATGTTCAACAACTAAGCGTTGAAGAAATGAAGAAGGTGAATGGTGGAAAAGTATGGTTTTTTAGCTGGTGGGTAAGAAGGCCTGCAGTAGAACATCCAGATAGCTATAGTACACCAATTTTAGCCTGATTACAATTGTAGGGAGTTTATTTATAACTCCCTTTTTAAATTAAACATCCAAAATAATGAAGGTGAATGATTTGTATAAGCAAGAGCTGTCAAAGCATCAATTAAATATTACCTACCTGTTAAAAAGAAGACATAAATTCGGAGGCTTTCGTTTATTGTTTTTTGTTTTGGCATTTGTAAGTCTGTTTATCAAGCCTTTCTCCCTTGGTTTTGTTGTGTTTACAATTTTACTTTCTGCATTTGCATTTTTGTTGAAGTATGACTTGCGTTTAAAGCGCCAGTTGGAAAAAGAAAAAGCACATGTCAAACTCATAGATTTTGAACTTAACCCGGCAAATGGCAAACATGCACTCTTTGATGATGGTGAAAGGTACAAACCGAAGGATCATGCATATGCCAAAGATTTGGATGTTTTTGGTAAAGGGTCTGTTTTTGAACTTATAAACAGGTGTTTTACGAGGTGGGGAGAATCAACACTGAGTAAGTGGTTACTTAATATGTCTGATGTTGAAGTAATCATGCAGCGTCAACAAGCGGTAGATGAGTTGTCCTTAATGACAAATTTTCGACAAGAGCTTGCTGTTAATGGCTTTCTAAACCAGGCTTCAGTTAAAACAGAAGATGAGAAATTGTGGAAACCTAACGATAAAGCCATTGGAAAGATGTCAAAGGCAATAGCCTTGTCAAGGTTTTTTACAGTTTTAAATAGTACATTATTAGTATTAACAATACTCAATCCATCCCTGTTTGTTGGCTTTATATTAAGCTACTTTATTTCCTACTACATCATCTATTACATTTACTGGAAGAAGTTTAGCAATTGTTTTCATAGTATTTCAAAAACAGAAGCAGAGATTAAACTATATATTGAATTTCTAAAAAGTATAGAAAAACAGGAGTTTACATCTCGCAGGTTAATTGCCCTTCAACAAGAAATTAAGGTCGATAGTAAGTTGGCATTTCAAGAGCTTAAAAAGTTGGAATTACTTATTAAATGGACCAACTATCGGCTAAATATGTTGTTTCAACCCTCTGTCAATGCCTTCTTTTATATAGACATTAAATGTTTGCTAAAGATTGAAAAGTGGAAGGCGCGCCATGGAGCTAGCTATGTTAAGTGGCAAAAAACAATTGGAGAAATTGAAGCCCTGAGTAGTTTAGCAAATTTGCGTTATAAAAACCAGAATTGGGTCTTTCCAACAATAACCAGCGATTTTCAATTTAAAGCAGTTGGAATTGGACATCCCCTAATAGAATCTGAAAACAGAATAGTTAATAATTACAGTATTAATCAGCCTAAAGGAGTAGATATTGTTACGGGTTCTAATATGTCGGGTAAAAGTACATTTTTGCGAACAGTGGGAGTGAATGCTGTATTGGCATTGGCAGGTAGCGTGGTTTGCTGTAAATATTTAGAGCTGGCACCATTAAAAATAATGACGTATATGCGCATTGAAGACTCGCTGATAGATGGTACATCAACATTTTATGCAGAAATTAAACGACTGAAAAAAATAATGCAAGAAAGTGAAAAAGATCAATATGCATTTTTGTTATTAGATGAGCTCTTAAGAGGTACGAATAGTAATGATAAAGAAAAGGGAACTATTGCAATTACCAATAAAATACTGGAGGACAAAACAGCCGCTATTGTTGCAACACACGATCTGAATATTACAGGTTTAGCTGATGTATACCCCAACAGAATAAGAAACTTTTATTTTGACATTAAAATAGTTAATGGAAAAATGACTTTCGATTACTTCTTAACGCCTGGTGTTTGTCAATCGGCCAATGCCTCCATTTTACTTAATGAAATTGGTCTCAAATTATAACCTGTGGCCGGAATTTAAATCGAATTCTGATTGATATCTGCAACTTACAAAGTATCTGCTTTTAATTGAAAAATATAATAATTGTTTCCGTGCTTTTTTTCTGCACGGAACGACTCTACTTTTACCAATGATATAGATATTTTTAATTAAACAGATGACGGTATGAAGTCAAAACTCAACTTAGAAGGTTTAAATGTTCAACAATTAAGCGTTGAAGAAATAAAGAAGGTGTATGCTGGAAAAGTATGGTTTTTTAGCTGGTGGGTAAGAAGGCCTGCAGTGGAACACCCGGATAGGTATAGTACACCGGTTTTAGCCTAATTACAATTGTAGGGAGTTCATTTATAACTCCCATTTTAAAATAAACATTCAAAATGATGAAGGT
>JAKSBD010000237.1 GCA_022361295.1 Bacteroidales bacterium | reverse complement strand
CATCTGCCTTTAATCGTTTTGCTGTGTAATCCGATAGAATCACTTCATCAGGCAACAACTGTTCTCCCTGGTATTCATCCATGGCAGTGACAAAAGAGTAGGGGACAGATTCTGATTCCAGGCCGATTGAATTACTCAGGTAGGAGTACATCCTGTTCACCCGGGAATTGGTCTGTTTAAGTGCTTCCAGTACCTCGTATTGTAAAAACACCCGGTCCGAACTTAATTCGGAATAGCCTTTTGCGGCCCGTACAGAAAGTCCTGATAATTTATAGTGCCAGGCGCTGTTGATTTCATCCGCTCCGATTACCCTGTCCGACATAATCAGGTTGAGCTTTCCCGGTACTTCCATTGTTTCCGCCAGTTCATGACGGTTCACAAAAATATTCAGCGGTAGTCGTTGTTCATTGAGTAAACTGATATTTCCACCCGCTTCTGTTTCAAGGATACCTTTATGCTCCAGTCTCAGACTCGTGGTATAGGTCTCTGTTACAAACAATGAGCCTGATGGTACAAGCCCCGGTGCCGGCAAACGCAGCACAAGCGATTCTTTCTCATTCAGCTTCAGCTCATCTGCTAAGGCCGGGTTAATCATTGATTGGCCTTTCTCCAGGTTCAGATTATCCACCCCCCAAACCATCACTGGAATAAGGGTGCCGTTATGCGCGATAAACCCATTGCTCAGGAGAATGCCCTTCGCCGAAGGCTTAAATATGGGGTCATTGGCAAAAGATTCTTCCAGGTAACTGTTGTTGGCAAAGATGACTGTTTCCGTATCACCCAGTCGTTCAGAAACCTGATTAAGCAGACTGCTGCGCACTGAATCGCCAATGACCAGGCTTCCGGCAATCACTGCGACAGATATGAGCACAGCCAAACCCACCAGTTTAAAATAACGGGCAAAGAAACGGATGTTCTTTTTTATGAGGTCACTGGTTTTCAATTTAGTATTCCGTTTTTAAGTGTGACAATCTGTTTAGCTGCTTTCGCCATTTCTTCTGAATGTGTTACCATCAGGATGGTGGTATTCAATGTTTGGTTGATCTCAGAAAGTAAGGCCACAATGTTAAGGGCATTTTCCATGTCCAATTGTCCGGTGGGCTCGTCAGCAAGCAGAATAGCCGGTTTCATAATTAAGGCACGGCAAACAGCCACACGGCTGGATTCACCGCCCGAAAGCTGAGCAGGGTATTGACTGGCCACATGTTCAATTCGCGTCAGTTTCATCAGTGTCGCGGCATAGTCAATATAGGATTGTGGAGCCTCTGAATGATAGGCCAATACCGGCAACAGGATATTCTCAAGTGCTGAATACTGGGGCAGTAAACGATGATCCTGAAACACAAAGCCGATTTTCTCATTACGTAGCCTGTGCCAATCAGTCCGGTTACCTGATATCTCCTGACCATCCAGGATGTATGAACCCGTATCCGCCTTCAGCAGGGTGCCCAGAATAGAAAGCAGAGTGGTTTTTCCCGAACCGGAAGCGCCTTTTACTGCTATGAAATCGCCCTTGTTCACTTCCAGGTTCAGCCCTTTCAGAACCTCATTGAGATTATTGTCACCGTCCTGGTAGCTTTTATGTATCTTGGTTAATTTTAATATACTCATTGTGTTAAGGTCTTTTTGATTGTGCACCAAAGCAGAAAAGCGTGCCTTTGGTGGTTAATATCATAAAGTGATCAGATATCACTGCAGGAGAAGCCACTATCTGCTCGCCTGTGTCATATTCCCATAGGAGTTCACCTGTTTTGTTATCCAGAATTGATACAATACCGTCTTTGGTACACACAATTAGTTTATTGCGGCAAACCACCGGGGCACTGTCGCCCGCATTACCTTTCAGCATGTACTTGAAATTGGTTTTACCCGTTTCCCGATCGATGGATAACAGGTGACGATCACCCGCATATACATAAACACTTTTGCAACTCACCGCAGGAATGGACACAAAGGTTTCGTTATCCGTTTCGGGTTCTCTGATTTTTTTGGATCCTTCGATCTTACCATCCGATAGTATAATCTCATATACGTTTCCGGTATAGTCACCCACGTAGGCGTATTTGCCCATGATGGCCGGTGAGGAAGGAAGATAGGCATCCAGTTGCAGGGAGTCGGTGGGGATTCCTGTCTGGCAGTTCATAATCCGCAACCAGGCATCACAACCTCCAAACAATACATGCTTGTCTTTCACTGCAGCCGCGCCGTTTATGTAATAGCCCGATTCAAATTTATTGACAAGTTGGCCGTTTTCGTGATCCAGGCAATAAAAATAATTGTCGTAGCTGCCAAAGCAAATGTTGGAGGTATTTTTAAAACGGGCCATATTGGGCGAGGCCGAGATCTGACCAAGTGTTTCATAGTTCCAGACTGTGTCTTTATCAGCCAGTGACAGCGCCGTTAAGTAGCCGTCTATTCGACCGATGTATAAGATTGAATCATGGATCATCGGCGTAGCTTCCACCGGAGTATTCAGGTTATAGGAGAAGCTCAGCTGACCATGAATATCCACTCCGCTGATTTGTCCTTTCCGGTCGCACCAGTATGTGGTGCCATTATCAATTACCGGAGATGAAACGGTTCGCTTACCGCCCTTGTATGTCCACAGTAGCACAGGCTTTTCCGGCAGGTATTTCTCCACATATCCATTCAATCGGGGATTACCTCTGAAGAGTTTCCAGTTCAGGTCATCCACCGCAGCCTCACCTTCGGGCTGGTGCTTACAGGCCATGAAAGTGATCAGGATTAATCCGATACAGATAAAACGGTTCATATTACTAACTTTTAATTCTCCACTAAATACAGCGCTCCGGTCGGGCATAGCGAAGCCAGCTCTTCCCGGATGTTCTTTTTATTCTCTTCCGGCAGGTTCACCTCCATCTCAAAGCCACGGTCTTTAAAGGTAAAACCATTGTCACTGTTGTAAACACAAAGGCCGCAACGAATGCATTTGGAAGGCTCGAAATACATGGTGTCGTTCACCTTTGTTTTTAGCATCACTTGCAACTCACTGCTTATATCATAGCCGGGGCGTTTAATGTTATGAGCTGTTGCATGAGTTCTTAATTGACAGTCGGATTTACCGGCACAGGCACAATGCAGACAATTGGAAGGAGCTGTAACCGTTGCCTTTAAACGTGCTTTCTCGCTGTCATTAAAACGGCCTAGGCGCGATTGAAACAGTTTTTTGTTAATCGCCTCGTTCACAATTTCTTCCACATTAGCCACATCCACTTCCTCAGTCAATTCCTTAATAATCTCACGAATCGAAACAGGTCTATCAATGTTCCCCCTTCTGCAGGCTTTTTCGCAGGGGGCTTTACAGTCCTCACAGGCTAGTTTCGGCAGATCAAAAGCATGCTTGATCAGGCCTAATGCTTTTTCCCTTTGTCCCTTATCATAGAAGTCCAGCATTCGCTCTATGTCCAGTTTAGCGGGACACACCAGGGAGCAAGGTGCTTCACAATCGGCCCGGTGGTCACTTAGCAAAAGTTCCAGTGACATGGTACGTACCTGCATCACCTCTTCGCTTTTTGTATCAATATGCATGCCTTCCACCGGCTTGGTTGTACACGACGGAATGATCTGGCCGCGCGATAAATCCTTTACCGCACATACCATGCACGACGATTTATGGCTTGCCTCTTTCGACCAGCAGAGCGACGGTATTTCGAAACCTTCGCGCCGTGCAATCTCCAGCAAGGTATCCTGGTCCTGTACTTCTATAGTTTTATCGTTAATTGTTATTTGCATACACTTCTTCTTTAACCGGCACTTTAATAATGGTGTCGAATTCACATTCATCCACGCACAAGCCACATTTTACACAGGCTTCCTGATCGATACTGTGCACTTTATATGGTTCATAGGCAATGGCATCAACCGGACAGGCCTTCGCACATTTTGTACAACCGGTGCAATCGTCCGTAATGACAAACTGCATCATATCCTTGCACTTACCGGTTTTACATAGTCCGTTGATGTGTTCCTCGTATTCTTCACG
Source organism: Bacteroidales bacterium (assembly GCA_022361295.1). Taxonomy (GTDB): domain Bacteria; phylum Bacteroidota; class Bacteroidia; order Bacteroidales; family Marinilabiliaceae; genus Carboxylicivirga. The sequence goes on along the minus strand of JAKSBD010000237.1, from coordinate 10,240 downwards.
GAAATACTTTAAGGTGGTCAGCACCGGGTTAGGTGCCGTCTTTCCCAGGCCACAAAGCGATGATTTCTTTACATTCAGAGCCAGTTCTTCCAACTTGTCAATTTCTTCCATTTTGGCTGTGCCGCTGCAGATGCGATCCAGTATGTCGAGCATGCGACGAATACCCACCCGGCAGAAGGTACATTTACCGCAGGATTCCTCGCAGGTAAAACTTAAAAAGTAACGAGCCACATCAACCATGCAGTCGCTTTCGCTTAATACTACCAAGCCACCGGAGCCCATCATGGCACCCATCTGGTTGAACGAGTCAAAGTCCACCGGTACATCACAAAGGTGAGCCGGGATACAACCGCCTGAGGGGCCGCCAATCTGAACGGCTTTCAGTTTTTCACCACCTTCGACACCTCCTCCAATCTCTTCGATGATTTGGTTAAGGCTGATGCCCATAGGCACTTCGATCAATCCTCCGTTTTTAATCTTACCGGCCAGCGCAAATACTTTTGTGCCTTTACTGTTCTCGGTACCTGTTTCTGCATAATGCTCTGCTCCATTTCTGATAATATAGGGGATCTGGCTGAGCGTTTCCACATTATTGACCAGTGTTGGCATACCATTCAGGCCCTCCGCAGCAGGGAAGGGAGGCTTTTGTTTGGGGAACCCTCTGTCGCCTTCGATGGAAGCGATCAATGCGGTTTCTTCGCCACACACAAAGGCACCGGCTCCTTCAAAAACCGTAATTTCAAAGGAAAAGTCACTGCCGAGAATGTTCCTGCCAATCAGGTTTCGTTCCTGGCAGAGTTCCAATGCCCGCTTAATACGTTGAACGGCCAAAGGGTACTCAGCACGAATATAAAAGATACCCTGGGTTGCCCCCGTGGCAAAGGCTTCAATCACCATGCCTTCAATCACACGATAAGGATAGGATTCCAATATCATCCGATCCATAAAGGCTCCCGGATCACCTTCATCGCCATTACATATCAGGTATTTATATTTTTTATCGGAGGATGCCACTATCTTCATTTTCTCACCCGTCCGAAAACCACCACCACCGCGACCACGAATACCACTTGTCAGGACATCCAGAACCACCTGGTGCGGCTTATTTTCAGCAATCACCTTTTTAAGAGACTCAAAGCCATGGTGATGAATGTATTCATCCAGATCCAGCGGAGCCAGAAAACCATAGCCTTCAGTGGAGATGTGTTTTTGTTCTGACAGGAAACTGTCAATCAAGCCGGTGCGTTCGGCTTCCGACTTCCACACCACATTGTCCCAGGTCGTGTCGGTATGGTATGTATCCACACTGTTGATAATGATATTTTTGAAACGTTTTAACAGGCTGCCCGATTTAAAATGATGGTGCAGAATTTCTTTTATTTCAGAGGCAACCACATTGGGATAGCGTTTCACAGAGCCATCTTCCAGTACCACATCAATCAAGGGTACCTGGTTGCAAACACCCACACAACCCACGGATTTAATATCCACTTTAATGCCCAGTTCACCTGATTTTTTAACAAGCTCATTATAAATGTCTGAAGAACCACTGGCCTGGCAGCATGAGCCCATGCCCAGACGCACTTCACCGGCTACCTTATATTCTTTTACCTTCCCGGCCTTTTCTTCTTTGGCTTCGGTGGTTTCAATAAACTCCGAAATAACTTCGCCTACTTTTCCCGGTGCCACATGCCCGTAAATCTTATCATCAATCTGAACCACAGGAGCCAGCGTACAGCAACCCAGGCAGGCTACCTTCTCAATGGAGAAGAGCTCATCATCGGTAGTGATGCTGTCATCTTTTATCTTTAATTCCCTGACAAACGAATCGTAAACATTATTGGCGCCTTTTACATGGCAAGCTGTTCCGGCACACACCTTGATCAGGTGCTTGCCATAAGGAATATGACGGAACTGAGAATAGAAGGTGGAGACACTGATCAGTTGTGCCCGGTCAATCTCCGTTTTTTCATAAATCCGTTCAATTGCTTCTCCCGGCAGGTAATTGAATTCATCCTGAATAGCCTGCAACAGTGGGATGATCACCTTGCGCGAGGTGCCAATGCGTTCAATGATGGCATCCATTTTGGCCATCACTTCTTCGTGACTCAGCTTGTCGTTATTTTCACACGTACATTGACTCATGCTAGTTGACCTTTACACAGTAAATACTATTGTCCGTTCTCACCACAATACGTCCATTGGTGAATGCCGGTGTGGCATAGGTGTTTTCACCAGTAGCGAATGAATCAAGCAGGGCAAAGTCATCATCGGCTTTAAAAATATGCATGGTGCCGTCGTTGCTAATGATGTAAATTTTCCCTTCTGCCAGAATAGGTGAGGAGTAGAACTCCCCATTGGTTTCATGTTCCTTTTTCAGTTCACCGGTTTTTGGATCAAAAGAGGCCACAACACCATAGCTTGTTGCGATGTATATGTTGGTTTTGTTGGCCACGGGACTTGCCACTTCCGGCAGGTAGTCCATTGATTCCCACAATACGGAGCCGTCGCTGCAGTTGATGGCCACCATTTTTGCATATTCGCTGGCGCCAAATATTATGCCGTCCATGCTGCAGGCACTGGCACCCACTTCACCCATCAGGCATTCCACGCGCCACAGCTCATCTCCGGTAGAAGGGTTATAGCCCGTAATGCCTGGATTACCCATTAAAACCAGCTGAGGGCTTCCACTAACATCGGCAATCATTGGCGAACTCCAGGTAATTCTTTCTTTGCGGTCTTTGCTCCAGATCACATCCCCGGTGGCCGGATTAAGGGCCATTACTTTCTGGACGTTGTTATTGTCGTACTGGATAAACAGTTTATTGTCGTAAATAAGCAGGGAAGAGGCATAGCCATAGTGGTTATCCGGCACACCCAGGTTTTTGGCCCACAGTTTATTACCGTCCATGTCTGTGCAAACCAGGTCGCCTGTGCCGAAAACTGCACAAACCTGCTTGCCATTGGTGGCTACACTGGCCGATGCCAATCCTGTATCATCGGTCGTTTCCGGTACCTGGGCAGGCGATCCGGGTATACCGGTGACATTATATGTCCACAGGTTTTCGCCCGTATTCAGGTCGTAACAGAATAATTCACGTGCTTTTTCGTCACCACAGGTGATGAATATTTTATTGCCGTAAATAACAGGTGAACTCTGACCTTTCCCATTGATCTTTGTCTGCCAGGCAATGTTGGTGCCATTGGCCAGGTTCCATTTCATTGGAAGGTTTATGGCCGGCGAAATGCCGCTTGATTGTTTGCCCCTGAAGGCAGGGCTGTTGATTGTATTGATCGGCATGGCTTTTTCAGGTTCAGCTGACTCTTTTGTCGCAGTAGCTTCTGCTTCCTGTGCTTCTCCTGTTACTTCTGCCTCTTTAGAGGTCGAAGAAGGGCTTTCTTCAGTCGTTACTGTACCTGACGCATCTGCGGCGATCTTAGTATCTTCTTCCGTAACACTCACTTCGTGGGCATCACTGCTTTTTTCATCGGTGGCATTTACTGCTTCATCAGTGGCATTACCTGTTTCTTTGATGACGGTGTCTGCATCTTCTTCGTCAGTACTAACTTCTTTTAAGGGTGCAGTCTCTTCCTGTACTTCAGAACTTTCGTCCTCAACAAGCTGAGCCACTAATTCCTCTTTTACATCCGGAGAGGTCTTCTTCATAAACGGCATGCTGAAGATGATAAACACCACGGCTACTGCTACCACGCCAGCAGCGCCGTAATTCACGTATTTGCGTGCCTGGCTCTTTACTGCCCATTCATCAATTGGGTCCAGCTCTTTGTCCGGCACGTCTTTAAAATGTGTATAATACAGGCGGGTACATACAATAAACACGGCCAGCATGCCCAATAAGAGGTACACACCGTTCATCAGGTGATCCATGCTGATAAAGTAGGCCTTACGCGCCATTAGGTCGAGCTGTCGGATTTGCTCCTGCAACTCGGTATTCCCCGCATTCTGATCATTTAATTGCTTTAAAGTCTCCACCACCTGCGACTGCAGTGGCGATACTTCTTTAACCTGGAAATAATTTGTGACCAGCATTATTGCCAGGGTAATAATGAAAATGGCCGATACGATGGCTATATTTCTATAGATTTTCTGTTTCATTTACCGGTGTATTTGAGGTTCAGGAAGTCATTTTGTGGGCAATAGCTAAAGCACCTTCCGCATGCTACGCAATCGCCATGTTCTATTTCGTATGTTTTTCTGGAACGCTTAAGCGATAAATTGATTAGGGTTAATCCGAGCACTAAACCAATTAATGCGCCCGCGATGGTCCCGTAAAATTTAAATTCCTGCTTAACTGCGTCTACCTTTTCTTTAAGAGCTTCAATATTACCGCCATCAATGTAAAAGGCTTCCAACTCCACGGAAATTAAGTCCTGCGGATTGCGTTCCTGTTCCATGACCATCTCGTAAAGCTTCAGATCTTTATGTGATTGGCTAAGGTCAGGGCTGAACTGGCGTAATACGTAGGCTGAAGTAGCTATAATAAGTGGCAGAAAAAGGAAATACATCAACAGGCGTTTCACGCCCTGCATCCGCTCTTCTTTCACCTTGTTTTCATAAGGGCTTTTAATGGCATCAACCGGACAGGCATTGTGGCACAAATCACAATTGATACACTCTTTCTTAGTAATCTGAATCTTCCATATTGACACTTTTGAGAATAAGCTCAGTAAAGCACCGTAGGGGCACAGGAAGCGACAGAAGGGACGGCCCGTGAATATGGAAGCAATTAAGAGGAGTGATCCGAACACGATCAATCCAAAGTCACCGCCCAGTCTGAATATACCTATGAAGGGATCGTAAAGACAGATGATGAAACTGGTACGTGTAACGGCATATAAAATGGCAAAAATAAGGTATAACCAAGGGATAACGCCAAGTACGGCCGTGACTGATTTAGACAGTCTGTAATTGCGTATGTTTACCAATTCCTGCAAGGCCCCGAAAGGACATACCCCGGCACAAAATACACGCCCAAACAAGAAGGCAAAGGCAATGGGCAGAATAAAAAACAGGAATACAGAAACGGGTATTATATAAGATGAATCAGCAAAGGCCAGTGCGACATTCTGGATGGAACCGATGCTGCATACACACCCGCTGCGGAAAAAACCAAAGTAGGCGACCGATATGACAGATACCCAGATAATTGGTTTACGTCTTTGTTTTTTAAGGATGGCCCAGGCCACAAAACTCATTAGCGCCACCAACAGGAATATGTCGATGAATAGCCAGAGTTGCTCATTAGGCAGTGCATAATGCGTATCAGGGTATTGATAGCCCGATTCAAAATCCGGTTTCGGGAACCGGTTCAGATTCTGCGCGCCTGCTGTGGCGGCGAGGAACAGGGTAATTAATATTGTGTTTATTCTCTTCATTTATCCTTTCAGTTTATATGCTTGCGCAAGTGGAACCCTTGTGATGGCATTGGACGGACAAACCTTAGCGATCTGACACTCATTGCAATCGACGCACAGGTCGCGTTTTATCTGCAGGTAAAGGGAGCCGTTGCCAAAGGAGGTGCAGCCTTTTACACATTTGGCGCATCCGTTACACAGGTCCTCATCAATCTTATATTCGAAGTAAGGGTCTTCCACAAACTTGCGCTGTATGGCACCGGTGGGACACATAAGGTTTTCAGCAGCCGTATTCAGGTCCTTGACATTAGAACGGTAATAACCCCCGCACAAATCGCAATAGCCACATATTTTATTGGCATGGAAGCACTTTACAGCTGATACAGTCAGTACACAATCGGTTTCACATTTCCCGCAGTGCGTACATTTCTGGGGATCAATCTGCCAGTAATGCGTTTCTTCACCGGTTCTGAATTTTGTAAACAGGACACCCGTTGTTGCCAGTATGGTACCGCCGGCAACGGCTGAACCGAGCATCTTCACAAATTTCCGGCGTTCAATCGGGCTTTTATGTGTGGTCTCTTTCTTCATTTCCTTTAGATTGTCACGCCCTTGCGTAAAGGACAGTTTTTAACTTTGCATTTGTCACATTTAGCATCCACAGGCGTACTTGTGCACTGCATCCCTTCCCGGCCTCTGTTAAGCAAGAGGTAAGCACTTGTGCCGATGATGCCTGCACCTGCCAGAAGAGTGCCGCTGAGTTGAAAAAACTTTTGTCTGCTTATTTTTCTTGTATGCATGGTTTATTTATTCTTTAGCTCAAAGACCTTAATCTGATTATTCACTGCCGTCACCAGTTTGCTGTTCAGCGTTTTAATCTGGTATGGCAGATGCCCACCTCCCAACATGCTTTGATTAAGCAGAATCTGGTTAAAGGTGCCGGACTGATCATAGTGACTGATTCGCGGATTTCCTTTTTCAGAAGTGAGCAGGCGACCCTGTTCGTCGAAATGGATATAGGACGGATTACAACATCCGGCAAAGGCCCCGGCATCGCCTCCGGCACGCCCGAAGGCGGCAATAAAGTCCCCGTTCAGGGTATAGGATTCCACACGATGCCTGCCCGGGTTGGCGCAATAAATAGTGTCGTTTTTATGCGTAATATCAAAGAAATGGCTTGGAGTAATAAATTTATCCGGACTCTCAATGAACTGCACAAAATTACCTTCACGCGTGTATTTACAGATGTTCTTATGACCCACATCGCTTACAAACACGAAATCATCGGTGACTGTAAATGATGAGTAATCAGATAACTCACTACAGGCATCCCAGGCATTCAGCGAATCGCCATTCAGCGAATAGTTTTGAATGAAGGCAGGGTATAGCACAAAGAGACTCTTATGGCTGATGGCAATATCCCTGACATTGTCTTTAATCTTAAATGATAACAGCTGTTCACCACGCAAATTATAAATGCTGACAGATTCCTTACCGGCCACATAGAGACGCGTTCCGTGCAATTCGAAAGCCACAACGCTGTCCTTTATATCCATGCTGGCACGCAGTTGGTAATCACTGTCAAATGTTTGCGTAGCAGGATTTTGTATCAGAACTTGTTTCTTGTCACCATCAGGTCGCAGCACATAAATGATAAACCCGATCACAATCAGGAATATCACAATATTAACAGCCACCTTTATTGATTTGTCCATAATTAAGTGATTTTAAGGCATACAATGGTGTGTGCATCACGAATAATAAGCATCCCGTCGGCATAGGCCATAGGTCCCCAGGCATCGCGTCCATCCATGATGCGTTGTTTCTTCAGAAGCGTCATGCCTTTACCTTCGACTTTATAGACATACAGTTCACCGTCGTCCTTAAAGGCAAAGAGGTGCTTGTTGATGATGATGTAGGGACCCAGTCCGAACTTTTCATCAGCAGCGGAAGTCCAGATCGGGGTGTGCAAATCATCAGGCGAATAGCATACCAGTTTGCCCCTGAGGCGACCACCATCTTTGGGCATCACACTGATAAGCATATTGTCGTAGTAAACAGGCGATTGCTGCTCGCTAGACAATCCCTTATTGGGCTTATACTGATCAAGTATCTTCGTACTCCAGCCACTACCGGCCTTATTCACTTCAAGGAGCAGGCCTCCCGAACCGTAACCGGCGGTCATAAAAAAGCGGTTCTCCGACACCTGTACAGGCGAGGGTGCCACCACTGAAGGTTGCCATTGAGTGGTGTGCCAGAGCAGACTGCCCTGGTTTCCTGCTTCAGCCGACACACCGCAGATACCGCCAATACCCACATAAACGTAGGTCTTTACTCCATCTAAGGTCATTGGCATAATGGATGAATGCGACATTTTAAAGGCAGGTGTATTTTCAGTTGTCCAGAGTGTTTCCCCGGTTAGGCAATCCAGTCCGGTCATTAAGGCTTTTTTGCCTGCGGGTGCCAGAATCAAAACATCTCCATCCACCAGCGGACATTGCCCGGTATACCAGAACGGCACCTCTGTTTCGTATTCTTTTTGCATATCCACAGACCAGAGCATTTCGCCGCTTTCCGGATCACAGCACATAACATGACCTTCAGGCCCGATTGTGATTATATAATCATCCGTAATAACGGGTATTGATCTTGAAAAGCCATGGTTTCGCTTAATTGGCACCCGGTACCATCGACGCCAGAGCTCTTTCCCCGTATCCATATCAAAACAGCGTAAAGCATCGGAGCTCAACTGTTCATCATAATCCAGAAAATACACTTTTCCGTTGTATATAACAGGCGAGGCATGGCCTTCGCCAGTCTCCACGCGCCACATTTCCGGATAGTCACCGGCAGCCCCGTTAATGGCTTCAGGTGTTTCTATGATATTCGTATTGGATGAGCCTCTGAAGCTTGTCCATTTTCCTGTGAGGGAGGAAGTTGCCTCCTCATAACGCATGAAAAACTCACCGATCTTCACATCGTTGGCTGAGCGCTTGAGTCCTTCGGGACGGTTATCCGCGCCGGGTGCCTGTATGCTGAAGTCTGTTTTAGGTGGCATCAGGTGCCACCCAAGAATCAGACCTGCATATAGTAATACGGTTGATAGCGTAATGATTTGGATGATCTTGTTTTGCTTCACGTTTACTTCAGGTTATAGGCCATTAAAGTGTCGCCATGACGAACGTATAATAATCCTTTGTAAATAACAGGGTGTGCCCAGTGCTGGGCCGTACCCATGGTGATATTGAAACGGCTTATCACATCCATTTTTTCCGGATTCTCTTTAGCCAGTACCATTTCACCGCGGTCGGTGTACATATAAAGCATACCATCGTTATAGATGATGTTACCCATGGCCATGCCTTTGGCTTCGTACTTGATTTCACCGGTATTCCAGTCCACACAGAACCAGTAACGATTTTTATCACCTGATCCATAGGCATAATCACCAATTTTAACCATAGCACCCATGCGGTTATCCAGTTTCTCTGAAAACCAGGCCTTTTCTACAGCTTTGCCACCAGCAGTCAGCTTAAGCATCACTGAACCTTTACCATAACCACTGGTACATAGTAACATGTTGTCGCTGTATATTGGTGTATTGGCGTGAACCGACCAACGGTTGGTCTGCTCGTATGACCATAACTTAACACCTGATTTGGCATCCACACCCAGGATGTGGTTAGCTGTCATGGTCACAATAATGCCATGTTCCTCAATGTACATAGGTGAGCAATAAGCTGAAAGGTCGCCTTCGCCTGATGTGGTCCAGACAGTTTTACCAGTATTCTTGTTTAGGGCAATCAGGTTATTCTTTTCACCCCCCGGGGTGGCGATTACCATATCGTCCACAATCAGGGGCGCTTCATTGATACCCCAGGTGATGTTTGAAGCATCAAAGTCATCCAAAATATTCTTCTTCCAGATCAGACTCAGGTCTTTTTGCTTGAAGCAGGACAATTCGCCAAGGCCACTCATAATATACAATTTACCATCATTAATGGTAACGGTGCCCCGTGGTCCTTCATAGCTCTTCGACCATTCTTTGCCGTACACTACTTTGTTTAGAAGTTTTCCTGAAAGATCAAGCACATATAAATACCCGGTTTCTTCAATCATACCTGTCAGGTAAATTTTATTGTCATCAATAGCAACTGAAGAATGTCCTTCTCCAAGTCCGTCGAAGTGCCATTTCAATTCAGGGCCATTGGCAGGCCATTCCTTTAGTAAGCCTTTTTCCTGGTAGATACCTGTCCGGTCGGTACCACGCCACTGGATATTATCCTGTGCATTCAATCCAAATGCCATCAGTAATAGACATGCGATTAGTCCGTGTTTCATCTGAGTAAGTTTTTAGTTTGTTAAACCATTATTTTTGTCTGTGATAATTTCTTTTTATAAGCGTTTAATGCGTTCAGTACAAAGGTGATGTTATACATATCTTCTGAATACCACAGCCTCGCAAAATAAAGACCGATAGGCTCTGGATTCAGTATTTCCTTTGCTTCATATTTTGAATATAGAAAGCCGAAAGCATTATTCAGTATGCTCTCTTCTACATGATCTATTGTGCTTAAGGCACTTAATGCCCTGGCCGTTAAGGTAACCTTTGAGCGCACTCCTTTGGCACCGCCCCAGCCGCCATCTGCATTTTGGGCACTAAGCAGGAAAGATGCACCTTTGGTAAGCATTTCTTTGGCAAGCGGATGGTCAATGCCGGAAAGGTACTCCACTGACAAAGCCGTACCGTAAACGGGTGATCGTTCATCCTGCGCGTCCTGATCGCCAAACCAAAGCGGGTACCAGCAACCCTCGGCACTTTGTTCTTTTTTCATCCAGCGTAGCATGCGGCTGGCACTATCGT
>JAKSBD010000709.1 GCA_022361295.1 Bacteroidales bacterium | reverse complement strand
TTAGAATTGGAATTCCATTTGGAACCTGGTTATAATTTGATCCTGACCCATAACATTATCGCGGAAAGTGACATCGCCCTGGAACTTAAAGTTGTGGCCAATGATGTATTTACTTACGCCCAATGTGTAATCTGTTATTTCATCGTGAAATTGTGTCTCATCAGGTTTTGTGAATGAGTAACGACCAGATAGCTCCCAGTTATTTTTAAATAAATAACCCGTTTGAACATTGGCACCGTAACCAGTGTAATATGCCTCGGCTATTTCGCCATCCTGGTCATATACAAATTCGTTGTCATCGGTTACCGAACGATTGGCCGCTTCAATCATTAATGAATACCCACGGTACTTAAGCAGGAAGTCTCCACCAATGCTTAATAGGTCGGCTTCACCGTTTATAATACCCCCAAGCTGTCCTCTTTCTTTGTAGGCATCTACATTGTAGTTAGAGAATGCCGCAAAAGCAATTTTAGGTGTTTCTTCACGGGCCAGGTCAGCTGATTTATACAGACCTTTTTTAGAGAATTCACCCAACGGAAGGACCTCTAATTTTCCGGTAAAGCTAATGCCTGGTGAATAGTTGTTGTCTCTGATACCACTACCAGAAGTCACTGCCCAACGATCGTAAACAAGGGCATTACCAATCTTAAATTTGTGGTGTAGCTGAATACCGGCATCACGGTCAAGCGTGTAATATTTGTTGAAAACAGAACGATCAACCAACTGCATATTTGCCGAAGAAACAACACGCTCACGGTTACTAGGCAGTTTACCCTGTCCAAACCAAAGTTCAATGTTATTCTTTTTGTATTTAAACAATGCATCTCTTACATATCCGCCGGCAAGGTCATACTCAATCTTATAAACAAGGTGTTTGTTAAGAAAGTACCCGTCAAATTTCAAACGTGCACGTTTAACCCATGCTTTATTCTCAAATTCAGAATCGGCCGTTGAGTTGCTCATGGTGTGAATAAAGTCCCATCTGGTTTGAATTCGGGTAGTGAACTTCAGATAAAAAAGGTCATCATCAGTTTTGAATCGAATGCCTTTTCCGACTTGTGCAGACAAGTCATTAATTGTTTGTGCTTCAGCGCTGCCGTAGCATACCGATACCATTAAGGCGATTAATAGTAAAAAACGTCTCATTTTATTCCTGTGTAGTATTCCTATTTTACCAGAAAAAATATTCCCGCTTTTTTCTGGATGTGTTATCTTATTTTCCGGGTGCAAACCTAAAGTTGTATTATTACGGAATGGTTAAGATCATGTTACAATGTTGTTACAATATTAATAAAGTTTTAATAATAAGCGGGCAGGGTTGACAAAAACAATTTCCATTAAGTATCTCACAGTGAGTGGGTAGTGTGCTGTTGATATTGGAGAGAGCCGGTGAGAAAAATTATAACATCATAGTGTATCATTGATAAAACATGAATTTTATGGCGTCATGATCAGAGAAATTGTCTATAAGAATCATTGACTGGCTGTGTGTGACATTATACCAGGTTTCTATGAGTTGATTAAGTTGTGGTTGTTTAATATTGCAGGCGAATTTAGAGAGTGACATATTGATTTTCAATATAGCTCTGATGTCTATTGTCTAACAGTCTAACTATCTATTAAAGTATCAGAATAGCTTGTTAAAGCTGTCTGCAAAGTCTTGTCTTGAGCTGTAAGGTACCTTTCCTCCTGCAGTGGTTGTGGATAATGCACCGGCTTTACAGCCCATATCAATGGCATCATCAAGTATTTCACCTTCTATGGCAGCTGTAAGAAAGCCTGCTGTAAATGCGTCGCCGGCACCAATGCAATCCACTGGCTGGTCGTTTAGGTAGCTATTGTATTGCTTTGATTTATTCGATTGCAGCATTTCTATACCTGTACTGCCACATGTTTTAATAATGGTTGTGGAGCTGATAGTGCTTAAGTCTTTTGTGGTGATATTGTTACCGGTTAATAACAATTCAAATTCCTTTTCATTGGGTAGAAAGTAATCCAGAAAAGGGAAAAGAGCCTTTAGATTGGTATTCCAGGTTTCTTCCACATCCCACTGCGGATCGAGTGAAGTGACTGTATTGGCCTCCTTTAATTTTTTATACATATCGGGCAGGCTGTTTCTGAAGTGAGGCAGTACATAAGGATTAGACATGTGGAAAAATGGTGTTTCTTCTATCAGCTGCCAGGGTAAATCGGCCGGCCTCAGTTCTGCCATGGCACCGGCATGTGTTAAGTTGGCCCGGTCTTCGTCTTTAGACATTACAACCGTGCAACCTGTTTTGAAGCCGGTTTTTTCAACCATGTAATCGGTACATACGCCGTAAGATTGAATAAACGCTTTGAATTGATTTCCGAAATTATCATTACCAATGGCACCAACATAAGCGACTTTGGCTCCCAGTGATGCCATATGAGCAGCAACAATACCGGCTGAGCTGCCTAAGGCCAGTTCAAACTGGTTGGCAATTATTTCTTCACCATACTCAGGCAGTCGGTCAAACTGGTTAAATATTAAGTCAAGGTTACAATCACCGGTAACAACAATATCAAATTTTCTCATCTTCAGCAGTATCAAATCGTTCTCAGGTATTCTAAATCTACAGATTCTACTTTTTCAAGTCTGTTTATTATCTTTTCAACATCCGATTGTCGGCAATTCCACTCAATAGAACATCGCAAATTAAAATCTTGTTTACTGATATCAGGAGCTTCTTCTTTCATTATTTTCATAATGTCATTCATTACACCGTAGTCGAAGTTAACGCGGTAAAAATCATTGACCGTTTTGTCGATGATAGTGCCATTTTCAAAGGCATCTATAGTCGCTTCTTTGTAGGCATGGATTAATCCACTTGTACCTAGTTTGGTTCCTCCAAAGTATCGGATTACAACAACTAAAACATTGGTTAATTCATAGGAGCGAATCTGGCCCAATATCGGCTTTCCTGCTGTGCCCGATGGTTCTCCGTCATCATTTGCTCTATAGCTTTTGCCATCGGTGCCCAGTTGCCAGGCATAACAATGATGACGAGCATCGTAATACTCTTTCTTCAGCTCACTGATATGCGCTTTGATTTCATCTTCACTATATACCGGATAGGCATAGGTAATAAACTTGCTGCCTTTTTCTTTGTAGATGCCTTCCGAGGGAGTATTAAGCGTTTTATAATGATCTGTCTGTTCCATTATCATGTATGTGTCATGCTGTACAGTGCGAAAATAGCAAAAATAACAGGAATCAATCTGGTGATAACTAAAGTTAAGTTATTGTTAATTTAAATTACTTTTGCAATAGATAGTAAAGCTATTAGCTGTAATTGCTTACCTTTGTGAAGCTTGGCGTTTAGGTGGCCGGGTTATATTGGATTTGCTTGTGCTTTGGATGTTTGACTGGGTTAAACAGATAGTAGATTGCAACTTAACCAATACAACCAGAGGTTGTTAGATAAACAAAGCAGAGTGTGATATGCCTATTGAAATGAGTCGGTTCATGACTATTGTAAAATTAATAAAGTCAGATGAAGCGAGTCAATGTATAAGGTTATCACACAGGATAAAGACATAATTGGCTGGTTTCATTTGACTAAAGAAAACAATTTAACAAATGAAATTAAGCCTATTATCAGTTTTTTTATTCATGTCTTCAATTTGCTTAGCCAGTGAAGATGGAGTGGTTCAGCAATTCGTTCCTGCGCAATGGTACAATAAAATTAAAATAAATGGTTATATGCAGCTACGCTATAACGATTTGTACAAAACCAATCCTGCAATGGAAAATCCTCAGGGAGACAGGACTTATGGAGGATACGATGGTTTTTCCCTTCGACGGATGCGAATGAAGATCTCAGGGCAAATACATCCCCGGGTGTATTTTTATTTTCAGGCTGATTTTGCTTCTGATGGAATAAACCTGGGACAGCTGCGAGATGCCTATTTTGATTATTTTCTCGATAGGCAGGGAGAGTGGAAGTTAAGAGGCGGACAAAGTAAGATTCCTTTTGGGTTTGAAAATCTCCAATCGTCACAAAATCGTTTAGCTTTAGACCGTAACGATCCATTAAACAGTGCGGTGAAAGATGAGCGGGATATGAATATTGGTATACATTATGCACCCAAAAAAATCAGGGACAGGCTGATAACAATCAGAAAGAAAGGCCTGAAAGGTTCTGGTGACTACGGTATGGCTTACCTGATGTTGTATAATGGTCAGCGAGGCAATCGTATTGTACCCGAGTACAATGATTATGACTATAAAATGCCTCATATTGCCATGCGGTTTTCCTATCCTTTTGAGTTAGCCTCCGGGCAGTTTATTGAGGTGGGTGTACAAGGATATACAGGGCAATATGTTATGTCGACAGCCAGTGATGGTGTGGTTCTTCGTCATAGCGATGGCACACTAAGCAACAGACCGGTCAATGGTGAGCTATTTCGCGATAGGAGAGTGGCTGCTTCGCTCGTTTATTACCCTCAACCTTTTGGCTTTCAGGCTGAGTATAATCTTGGTGTTGGTCCTGAATTTGCCTATGATTCAGAGAAGGAGATTGGTTCCATTGGTAATGAAAAGCTAAATGGAGGCTATGCACAAGTAATGTATCGTATACAACATAAGGGACAGGAAATTT